>CAMRCO010000130.1 GCA_947040945.1 uncultured Spirochaetia bacterium | reverse complement strand
TTTTTTAATTTAATAATAGTGTTTATTTATATGATTATAATTCTATATTCTATATATTGATTGTGTTGACTTTTTTTTTATTAATGTATAATATGTTAACATGTACTATGCCCGCTTGGCTCAGTAGGTAGAGCATCACCATGGTAAGGTGAGGGTCATCGGTTCAAATCCGATAGCGGGCTTTTATCCTTACTATTATGACGAGAAATTATGAAAAAAAAATGTTTTTTGCTTTCTATAGGTTTTATTTTACTTCTAAATCCTCTTTTAGCTATAGATAGAGATGCCTACTATGTAAACACAGGCACTTATCATTCTTTTAGAGAATTTGCTCGTGGCGTCAATTTTTTTGATGATGAACGCTATGAAGCATCTATAGAGAGTTTTAGATATGCGCTTACTTCAAATCCAAGAGACAAGTATATCAGATATTGGTATAGCAGAGCTTTGTATAAAAGTGGGTATATTGACCTAGCTGTAAATGAATGGAATAACTTAGAAAAAATGGGTTATGGAGACCCTATAATACTTTCTAAAATTGATAAATATGGAACTGTTGCTTTAGATGAAGCTAAAGAAACGACACTTAGTAATTTTATATATTTAAGATCTTTTTCTCAAAATTTAAGTTTTTTAGAAAATATTAATCAGCCAATAGATGTTGAAGTAAAAAATGATGGAAGGCTTTTTGTCCTTGATTACAGTGATTCATCACTTAAAATTTTTGATGTTAATGGGGACATTATAAAAGAGATAAATCGTGGAAAAAGATTAGCTAATGAGAGTACAAATTGGTTTGCTCGCATTTGGCAATTTATACGTCGTGCCTATCCTTATGAAAAACTTAAAAAACCGAGAGGGTTCGCTTTCGACTCTTTTGAGAATATATACATAGCAAATACTGGTGCTGATAATATACTAAAATATGACAGTAATGGAAACTATATTACAAATATAGGGTTCAGTGGAATTGATGATGGAGCTTTACTAGGTCCTTCTGCTTTAGCTTTAGACAATGATGACAAGCTTTATGTCGCTGATACTGGAAATAATAGGATAGCTGTTTTTAATAATGATGGCGAGTTTCTTTTAGCTTTTGCTTCTACGGGTGAGGGTGATGGGGAGCTTTTCAGACCTTCTGGCATTGCTATAAATGGTAATAGTGTTTATGTTGCTGATACTGGAAATGCTCGTATAGTAGAGTTTGATATATATGGAAATTATATTTCGACTATAGAAAATGAAATGTTTAATGAGCCTCGTGGTTTATCATTTTCTACTGACGGAAATCTTTTTATAGCTGACGGAGAAAGAATCTACTACTATAATATTATTTATAACACGTTTACTACCTTAAAAAACTCTGAACGCTATACAATAACACCAACATCAGTTTATGAAGGGCATGACGGTTCTGTTTATATAACTGACTTTTTAGCAGGTGGAGTTGATGTATACATAAGAAAAGAAGAATATTATGCTAATATAGACGTTTTTATTGATAGAAGTTATTTAAGTGCTTATCCTACAATTGTAGAGTCTGTTACAGTTAGAGATAGATTTGGAGACCCAATTAAAGGACTTAATGCGGGTAATTTTACTCTTATAGAAAATGAAACAGTAGCTCATAAAATAGGGTTTTATCAGGCACCTGAATTAGATCAGCATAGATTTGTATTTCTAATTGAGGATTCAGCTGAAGCCTCAATGTATAAAGACAGGATGAAAGACGAAATAGAAAACTTTATGGCAGCTTTGTCCCCAGAGGATGAGGTTCTTGTAATTCATTATAATGACGAGGTTAGCTCGACTTATAAATATACAGTTTCAAAATTAGAGGCATTAGAGAATGCTAATAATTTAGAGTTTACTGGTGGTATTTCAGCTTTAACAGATGCTATATATGAAGCTATAAGATTTGCAGGGACATCTTTTAAGCCCACGTCAATTATACACTTCACATCGTCATCATATCAGAATTTAGAACTTGCTGAGTTTGACGGGATTAGGTTTGAAGAGCTTGCTGATTATGCTAAAAATAGTTCGGTGTCAATTTCTCATGTTTATATTGGTAGCGAAAAAAGTAATTATTTTTATGATTTGCTTGTAAATAAAACGTATGGAATGTTAATTGATACTGATATTTCATTGAACTATTTAGAGGATATTAACCAAATTAAAGATATAGATTTTGGACGATATTATATTCACTATAAAACATTGAATGCCTCAAGTAAAAAAGGAAACTTCAGAACTGTTCTAGTTAGGGTAGAGTACAGAGGTCTGTATGGCGAGGAAGAGTCGGGCTATGTAATTCCTTAAAATATGAGAAAATAGTTGTTTAGGTTGTAGATAATAAATGAGTTTACATCATAATACGTTCACTGCCAAGTAGTAATAATTGAGGCATAATACTATGTTTTAGTTTTAGAGAAGGTTGCTTGCTTTTTTCAAGTAAATATTCTACTGATTTTTGAGCAATTAACGTAGTTGGAAAATATATCATTGATATGGATAAAGCTTCAAAAATAGGGGAGTGATCAAAAGTTATAAACCTTATATCTTTTCCAATATGGATATCCATTTCTTTTAATAGTTTCAAAATGCTATATCCTATAGACTCACTACTAGATAATATAGCGTCATGGTTCATTAATAATTCTTTATGTTCATGGATTATTTGGTAAGAATGTTTCCAATTTAATGAATCAGCCTCTAAAATAGTAAAAGATATATGAGGATGTTTTTGTATGATTTTTATAAATTCTTCTTTTCTTTCAGAAGCTGTTTTATTAAAGCTGTAATCTCCAATGAATAATATATTTTTGCTATTATTTTGAGCTAAAGTATCAACAGCTAATTGTACAGCTTCTTTATTTGCGTACAAAATTGAAAGATCTACTGAATGGTTTATTAATTCTCTGTTTAGAATAATAGTAGGAGGCTTGTTTTTTTTTCTTGACAAAAAAGGAAACATTGCAGTTGGGTCAACAGGATTCCATATAAGCCCAATTCTAGCAGAAAATTCTATACTGTCTATAAATTTTTTTTCTTTAATGTGGTCTTCATTGCAAATAAAAGGAATAGCTTGTATTTTGTTTTGTAATAATAGGTCTATTGTTTCTACTAAAAAACTTATATAAAATGCATTAGCTTGAGGTAGAATGATATAAACATGTTTTAATCGATTAGGATTAATATCTATTTCGCCTATAACTTCTCTTATTTTTTCTTTAACAGTATTGTTTGCTTTTTCTGGAAATTTTAATGCTCTATATACAGTGCTAGGGGCGAGCTTCGTTAATGAGGCAATTTCTCGTATGGTCATAATACAC
>CAMRCO010000129.1 GCA_947040945.1 uncultured Spirochaetia bacterium | reverse complement strand
TCAAAAAAACTTTAATACAATGACATTCACAGGAGCTATGAAAATAACTTCAGGTAATAGAAATTTAGAAAAGAATTTTTTTGGATTTTTAGATGATAATAAAGATAGCTCATTTATGGAGTATACAAACCCAAGTGATAACGGCACTCGTTACCTTAAGCTTGATCAAGACATGTGGATTTATATTCCAGATGCAGGCGACGTTCTTAAGCTTTCAGGGCACTTACTTAGAGACAGCATGATGGGTAGTGATATTTCTTATGACGACATGCTTGATCAAGGAAACTTAAGTAAAAATTATAATGCAGAATCTGTTACTACTACAAACTTAGATGGTAAAGATGTTTATTTTCTTGTTATAAAGAAAAAAGAAGGTAGCACTGTAAACTATGAAAGGCAAGACCTTTATGTTGATAAAAATAATTATTTAATAAATAAAATGGTTATGTATGCTAAGGGTAGAGAAACTGACCGTGCTATAAAAGAATTTGCTTTAAGTGATTACAAAAAATTTGGCAATTTAAATATGGCAACAAAACTTGTTGTTCGTGATTTAAGAAAGCGTAATTCATCTACAATTATAATTTATGATAAAATAGAAATTAATTCACAAATAGATAAAAAAGTTTTTACACGATCATATTTAGAAGAATAAGTGAAACTAATAAAACGATTATATATATTTATATTATTAGTTTCTTTGAATAATTTAGCATTCGGAGCATTTAGTGTTGGTGGTTCTTATGAAAATCAGTCGACTTTACTCGCAGGTAATGAGCCCACTGATTTTATAAATACATCTTTATTTAAGCTTGACTTTAATTATAAAGATGATGGATGGCGTATATATTCTGATATTAGGCTAGGGCTTTCTTATGGCGTTGGCGATTTAATATCAATGACTCCAAATAATTACTTATATACAACTGACTTTAATGGTGGGCATGAGTTTGGAATGTCGTTTAGTGTTCCAAGGCTTTACTTAAAAGCACAAAGCCCTATAGGTACTTTTACTATTGGACGCAATTATCTAACATTTGGTCAGGCGAATATGTTTAACACTCTTGAGTGGAATAAAAATTTTTCGCTCATTGACCCACTTGCAACTAAGCCAGCTATAAATATGCTCTCACTCGATATTCCAATAACAGCTTACGGAAAAGCAAAAATATTTGTTGGTGGCGACGACAAATGGGACACGGCACTTGGAGGCAGTGAAATTATATTTGGTGGACAAGGTTATGAATTGGGTGTAACCTATCAATATAAGGGGCATAACACTAATGTTGTTGGAGGCTTTTTTAAGGCTGATGTATTTGTTTCTGTTTTTGGATCATACGCTTCGCACATAAATAATGCTATTACAGATAAAAACTTTACTCATTCGCATGAGGCTTCACTTGGTATTGATTATAGTTTTCCAATTAGTTATTATAGCCTTTTGGTTCAGCAAGTATTTTATTATAACTCACTTGGAGCAACTGATGAAAGTGAGCTTATAGCTATGCCTACTGGTGATTATTATTATAGAAGTTATATGTATTCTTATACAACTCTTTCATTTGCATTTGACGAGTTCACAAGTTTTGGAGCTGATTTACTTATTAGTATAGCAGATGGAAGTGGTGCTGTTTTACCAAAAGTTTTTCTTTCAGTGGCTAACAATCTCACTCTCGATATTTCAATGGCAATATTTTTTGGAAAAGAGGGGTCTGAGTTTTCATATCTAAATGATGGTATTCCTAATATAAGTTGTTTAGTTAAATTAATAGGTAGTTTTTAAATAAGTAGGGAGTTTAACATGTTTTTAGAAACGCAAAAAATTAAAAAAGTTTATGACAATGGAACTGTTCCTTTTGAGGCATTAAAGAATATTAATATTAGCCTTGAGAAAGGTGTTATTGCTGCACTTGTGGGAGCGTCAGGCTCGGGAAAAACAACGCTATTAAATATTGTAGGGGCACTCGACACTGCAACTGAGGGCGAAGTTATTATTGATGGCGAGTCTTTATTAAATAAGAGTAGCGAAGAGCTTTCACTTTTTAGGCGTAATAACTTGGGGTTCATTTTTCAAAGTTATAATTTAATACCAGTGCTGACAGCTTATGAAAATGTAGCACTCGCATTATTTAATGTGTCTGAAAGTGAAAAAAAAGAAAGGGTTCAATTTATACTTGAAATAGTTGGGCTTGGTGGTAAAGAAGGAAATTATCCAAATCAGCTTTCAGGTGGGCAACAGCAAAGAGTGTCTATTGCAAGGGCTCTTATAAAAAAACCAAAACTACTTCTTGCTGATGAACCTACAGCTAACCTTGACACTAACACAGGTCAGCAAATACTTCACCTTATGGCTGAAATAAATAAAAAAGAAAATATTACAGTTTTGTTTTCAACTCATGACAGTAGAGTTATGGAGATTTCAAATAAGATTTTTACAATGCAAGATGGTGAAATTTCGAGTGTTAATTAAAGGGTATTAATATGGATTTATTTAAGATGGCTTTTAAGAATATACTTCGCTCAAAAAAGCGAGCGATTAGAACTTTTGCTGTTCTTGTTATGGGAGTTGCTATATTTATATTTTATGGACTTCTTATGGATGGACTTACAGCTCAATCAAAAGATGCAACTATTGACGAGGTAACATCTCATATACGCATAAGGAAAAATAATTTTGATGAGGACTTACCACTTGTTAAAGAAAATTTATGGTATGAGAGTATTACTTACCTTGATAATTTTGAGAATATTGAGTATACAGCAAGAACAATAATTTCAGCAGAAGTTGATAATTATGAAGATACTCTTTCTGTAACACTTATGGGAATTGACCCTGAAAAAGATTCAACTGTGTTTACACTAAGCACAACAGCAACTATTCCGCTCGAGAACACAGCTTGGGTTGGTGTAGGAGTTGCTGACGATTTAGGTCTTGTTGTTGGGGACTATATTAATATAACATTTAGAAATATGGACGATGCTTTTATATCAGCTGAATATGAAATTGGTGGGTTACTAAACTCAAGTAATCCTACATTTTCAGAAGGTAGTGTTGTAATAAATATACATGAGCTTGATAGTATGATGGAGAGTAATTTTGTAAGTTATTATAGTGTGAAGCTTCTTGATGACTCTTCACTTGACGACACAGCTAATGAAATAAGAGCTTTATATGAAGAAGGCGAGGTTCTTACATGGGTTGATTTAAATAAGGGAATGGAGGAGATGATGGCTATGAAAGATTTATTTATATTGCCATTCTATCTTATTATTGCACTCATCACATTTTTAGGATTAACAAATTCTATTTTAATAAGTGTGTGGGAGAAAAGACGAAATACAGGAACTCTTAGAGCTTTAGGTTATTATGACAAAGAAATTATGCGTATATTTATTTATGAAGCTTTTTGGATAGCTTTTATTGGGACACTTGGTGGCGTTATACTTGGGGTTTTAATAAATATACCTATGTCGACTATAGGTTATAATTATGCTGCCATGACTGATATGGGAAGTGGTTCTATGGAACTTAGTATATATGTTCCGCCAGTTATAAAAAGTACTTGGAATATGAGCTATATTTTGCTTCCACTAATTGTAGTGCCTATTGCATCTATGATAGTTTCTCTTATACCTGCGAGAAAAAGTATAAAGATGAGTATTGTCGATTGCATAAGAAATAAGGATTAATGAACTATGTTTAAATTTGCTATAAAAAATATTTTTCGCTATAAAAGTCGCAGTATACTAACTTTACTTGTTATACTCGTTTCAGGATTTTCAACAGTGCTTATTGCAGGATTTATGGATGGTATGGTCGACTTTATGTTAGATGGATTTGTAAAATATCAAACAGGTCATATAAGAATAACAACTGATGAGTATCTTGAAAAAGAGCG
>CAMRCO010000128.1 GCA_947040945.1 uncultured Spirochaetia bacterium | reverse complement strand
ATAGAAGGATTAATAAGCTCATTAAAAAAATGTTTTAGATAATCATTGTTTTCGCAATATATTATTTTGATCAAAAAACTTGGGTATTGTTTTTGCTAAGTTATGCTTATTTTTGTTTAAACAATATTGATTATGTTCCGAGAATGTTATAGGTTAGTTTTAATAATTTTAATTGTTTAGGAGCATTATATGCTACGTGTAACACAACAATCACAACAAAATCAAGCGATAAGCAGTATACAAAGGAATTTTAAGGAAATGGAGATGTCTCAAAGACGTCTTGGCAGTGGGGTTCGTGTGCAGTTTCCTCATCAAAATGTGGGTTCAGTTGTAAACTCTATTTATTATAGAACAAGGCTTTCATCTATAGACAGATTTCAAGAGAATATTGTAAGTGGCAAAGAACGCCTTAGTGTAGTACATGATTCTTTAGGGTCTGTTACTCAAGCCTTAAATCGAGCACGTGAGCTTACAGTTCAGGGTGCTAACGGTACATACAATAAAGAAGACAGGCTTGTAATGGCTAAAGAGATGGAAGAGCTTATAGAAAGAGTTTATGATGTTTCTCTTACAAAAAGTAAAGGTGAATATGTTTTTTCTGGCACAAGTGTTAAAACAGAGCCTTTTAGAGTGCATTATAGTCAAAATAAAGACTTAGGTAGCCCTGTAATATCTGCTATAAATTATGAGGGAGATGCTAATATACAAAATAGAGAAATTGAAAACTCAAGGTATGTAAATGTAGGGAGTCCCGGTAATTATACATTTTGGGCTTCAAACTCAAGTATAATGTCGAACACCGATTCTAGTAATTATATTGCAGGAGAGGATCAAACTATTATGATAGATAATACTGTAATAAATATTAAAGAGGGCGACAACCTTGACACAATTGCTGACCGTATTAATAATGTGGGTGGAAGTGTTTTAGCTTCTGTTATGCCACTTCGTGATGGTGGGCGTGGTTTAAGTCTTGAAACTAATAACCCTCACAAAATAATGCTACAAGACCTAGAAGGTGGTACAGCTTTAGTAGACTTAGGTTTAGTAAGGGAAGGACTTGGCAATTCTCCTGAGAACAATTATAGCCCAACAGCTGTAGTTGGTGGGAAATCAGTTTTTGAGGCTATGATGTTTGTTCGTGACGCTATGATTAATGATGACTTATCTGCTATAGGCGGTGCTGGACTTGGACTTATAGATTCAGCTATAGATAACGTAGTTGCTAATCAGGCGGAAGCATCATCTAAAGTTAGTAGACTTGATATGGGTAATGAGGGTTTTATAAATCAGAAGTATGCTTTAACTGAGGCATTAAGCAAAAATGAAGATGTAGATTATGCTGAAGAGATTATAAACTTCAATACATGGCAATATGCGCATAATGCTTCACTTCAAACTGCGGGTAAGCTTTTAGGTAGAACATTGATGGATTATTTAAGATAGTAATTTTTTTAAGGATATACTTTTATGATAGAAATAGAATCTAGAGTTTTAGGAAAAGTAGAAGTTTCTGATGAGATACTGTTTCATTTTGATAATGGTCTACTAGGTTTTGAAGATTATAAAGATTTTTATCTTCTCAATATGGGGAATGATAAGTCTTTTAGTATTTTACAGTCAAAGGTTGATAAAGATATATGCTTTATTTTGGTAGACCCTTTTACTATATTTTTAGATTATAGCCCTGAAGTACATGATGATGACATAAATTCACTTGACATTAAAGATAAAGCTGATTTGCTACTTCTTACTATAGTTACAATTAAAGCAAGTCCTGAGAGTTCAATGACTGCTAATTTGCTTGGGCCGTTAATTTTTAATACTAAAACCCATAAGTCTAAACAGTGTATTGCTGAAGGAGATAATTATAACACACGCCACAGCTTTCTACTCGCAGAAGTTAAAGAAGATGGGAAGTAAGGACTATATATGCTTGTATTATCACGTAAATTAAATCAGAGTATAATCATTGGGGACAACATAGAGATTATGTTAGTGGATATAAGGGGTGACCAAATAAAACTCGGTATCAATGCACCTAAAACTGTTAAAATATTTCGTAAAGAAGTTTATGAAGACATTATTAGAGAGAATATCGAGGCTATGAAAGGGCAAGAAAACACACTTGACATATTAAAATCATATATAGCTGACAAAGAAAAATAGTTTATATGATAATAGGTACAGGAATAGATATAGTAGAAATAGCTCGATTAAAAGGTAAAGACAAAGATGACGCATTTTTATCTAGAATATACACAGATAATGAGCTAAAATATATCCTTAAAAAAATAAATAATGCTCCCTCTCTTGCATCACATTTTGCAGCCAAAGAAGCATTTCTTAAAGCATTAGGAACAGGTATAGGTTATGGCTTTTCAACAAAAGATATAGAAGTTGCTCATGATGAGAAGGGGAAGCCTTTTTATGTTTTAAGCGATAATGTTTCTAATTCGTTTTTATATAATAAAAATATTAAAACACATTTATCAATCAGCCATGATAAAAATTATGCTGTAGCTTTTGCTATCATTGAAAGTTTATAATTAAATATTAAATGGATTTATAATTTTCCTGTGCATTATAAGGCTTACCACTGTAAGTATTATGTATGAAGCAATTAAGTTTATAAACGACATTATTGAAACTAATAGTAAAAGAGCGGTGTACTTATTTAGAAGCCCATTTATGAATAAAGACACAGCAGTTATACTTCCTTCTAATATATTAAACATATTTAAGAATGCTATTAAAGTATTTAGTATGAGCATAAATGCTATAATTACGACTATCCCTTTCCAAGCATGTGAAATATCAGCAGGGCTAAGCTCCATGTGAGAAGACACAGAAATCGCTATGTATAAAAAAATCCAAAATGAAAGTTTAGAGAAATAATTATTTTCAAGTAGTGTAGTTATTAGTGTTTGAATTATATTTGTAGCTGATATAAAAATCATAAGAATATTTGACATGCTTGTAAGTAGCATACTCTTTATATTCATTGTGTTTTTACCTATAGGTATAATTTCTATGCTAGTAAATAAATTATTTTTTATTTCTGGTGAGAAAATAGTTGTAATGATATATATAATAATTGAACCCATTAAAATTGGGGCAACTCCTATAAAAAAATTACCCGCCTGTTGATACCAACTTCTAGTGTCATAGCTATGAGTAACGTACCCTATAACTCCATTGTTTGATCTTAAATCGAGTAGTTTCATATCATCAATTTTATGATTAAAGAGTATACAAAACAAAGCATGAGACACTTCATGTATTGGTGTGCCTAACCAACCTGTAATATAGAGTTCTGCTTTTGTGCCTAAAGTTCTTGCATATACCATTCTAGTAATTGAGGCTAGGGCATAGAGTATAAACCCAAATATAAGAACTTGACCAAATAGGTTAAATATTTGAGTTATTGTTCTTATAAAAACATAAAGTATGAAGTATATTATATCATTAAACATATAGATATTTTCGGTATAAAAAACAGAAATACACAGCTTTGCGTGTTATAAAATTCTGTATTTATATATTTTATCAACTAGTTATTTTTTTGATGAAATAATAAAGGTATTATTCGTTTTTACTTTTAGGTAGCAGTAAAGTTTCAAGTTCTACATTCAAGCTTTTGGCTAGTTTTGAGGTAGAATGAACATTTACATCACTTATAACTTTAGGTGGAGCATCTGTTATAACTAATATCTTATTTACTTTAGAATTAAAATCAAACCCTTTAAGAGCAACATCTATTGCCTCATATATAGGTTCCGCTTTGTCGCCACCACCTGTTGCGTAAAAATATTTAACTTCATGGGCTATAGATAATGGGTCTTCCATAAAGTCAATTTTTTTAGTTATATAAGCTTCCCCTACATCTCTAAATAATACAAATCCTATTTTTGCTTCGTCATATTTTGCGAATAGGTCTTTAGTTAAAGTATTGATATAATACTTCATAGCACTAATACTGTCTCCCATACTTTGAGTTGAGTCCATTACTATTACAATACTTATAGAGTCCTCTTCATAATTTAATAAAGCATCACTTATTTTACTTGGCAGACTACTAGGGCTTTCTACATAATTTAAGTTTTTATTAAACTCATTTTCAATATCATCAAAATCTCTTATAATTTCCATATCAAACTCATAATTACCCCCCAGATCGGAAGAGCGTCGTGTAGGGAAAGAGTGTACGTCCTGGTGTAG
>CAMRCO010000127.1 GCA_947040945.1 uncultured Spirochaetia bacterium | reverse complement strand
CCCACCTGATAATCTTCCATTTCCATTTCTTTTTTTTGTAATACTACTATTATATGATCTCGAGAGAGAAGCGTTAAGTCTCTGATACGATAGTTTTTTGGAACAAAATCTTTTGAGATTTGTTGCCTTACTTCTAGATATTTTATAATTTCTGTATGTCCCTTTTTCTGAGCTAACTTTAAGGCTTTCCCCACAGAGATATCAGCACCTCTATCAAAGTAATGCTTTACAAAGTATAAATTACCTTCTTCAACACTCTTAATTAAACCCTTATTCAAATCATTACCATACATCATAGATGATAATAAATATATTAATATTAGTAATATTCCTATATTTTTCATTATATACCCCTATTTAAGACTTTCTAAATATTCAGCAACTTCATTATAAGAATTATCTTTAGCCCACATTAAAGCCGTCTTTTCGTCATTATCTTTAATATGAATATCAGCACCTTTTTCTATTAATAATTTAACAACTTCTAAATGCCCATACTGAGAAGCTAAAATCAAAGCTGTGTCCCCATAGTAACTTATATTATTAACATCTGCTCCATTTAGGACTAAATATTTAATTATTTCAAAATCCCTAGCATTAACAGAGGCTAACATTAATGATGTTCTTGTATCTATATCTTTAGCATTAACATCCGCTCCATTTAGGACTAAGTATTTAATTATTTCTGAATGTCCATATATTGAAGCAAGTATTAATGCTGTGTCCCCATCTTTATCTTTAGCATTAACATCATCACCATTTTTTATTAATTCTTTAATCTCTTCTAAGTTGCCATTTTTACTAGCTTCAATTAATGGATTATCAGAGCTTGAATCGTCACTAGAGACATATAGAAATTTCTCGCAAAGAGCTGGAAGTATACTTTCAAGGTCAGTGTCGTCTCCCCATTCAATATCAATATCTTCAGCATATTTTATTTCAGAAATCATTTCTTTTTTAATTTCTTCAGATATAGGATGTTTATCAAGCTCTTTAATATAAATATCTTGACTATCATCTGCTTCAATATTTTGTTTTTTTATAAATGCCTCATAGCCTACAGAAAGCATCTCTTCAAATTCAACCAATTCATCTCTCTCAATATCTAACTTTGCAAGAGAGTCAGGATTTTTAAGCGCTTTCAAAAATACTTCTTTACCTTGAATCATTAAAGCAGGTCTAAAATAATCAAATCCATCATCAGAACAGCCGTCATTTATTATGTAAGCGGCAGCCCAGAGTTTGCTTTTATAGGATAATACTTGATATTCATAAAAAATTTCTTCCCACATCAGAATATCTATTAATTCCAATTCAGAAACTGCTTTTACAAGAGCATCATATAAATCTTCGCAAGTGTCTGCTTCGTTTCGTGCATTTTCAATTATTTGCCAAAATAGTTTTAGAGTCATTTTACTTCCTATATATTTGATTATATTTTCTATGTCTAGTTATTAAAAATTTCCTCAATTATTAAACTTTCCGCATTAGCTATAAAGTTATTCCAATCAGAAAGCAAATATAGAGTATCGTGATCAGTATCAATTGCATATATTTTTTTTTCGGTTATCATCCAAGCAATAATAAGGTCTGGACAATGGTTTATGCTTGCTGAAAGACGTATGATATTTTTCCTTTTCCATTTTGTAAAAATAGCATCTTCTAGCGAAAAAAACGTTATCCTCTCAATAGGGCATTTTTTAGAAAAATTTAATTGTAATTTATCACCATTAAAAAAATCAATCATTTCCTTAGAACATCCAAGCTCATGAAATTTTTTAGTTTGCAAGTCTATATCATGTAAGTCTTTTGACTCTAAAAGTTTAATTCTATTAGCAATTTTTACATTACCTTTTTCAACCGCCATAGTATACGCACGTTCTTTACTATTAGTAACTATTGTAACGTCTACACCAGCGTCTAGTAATTTATTAGCAATTTTTATATTATCAAAAAATATTGATGAAATAAGAGGCGTGGAATTGGAGTTGTGAGATCCATTAATATTAATACCCATTTTTATTAATTTATCAATCAATTTCAAGCTTGCTTTATTATCTCTATCAATGGGGTCAATACACTGAACTAACAATTCATCTCCATATTTTGAAACAAGTTTTCCATTACTCTCAAATATATCTAACATAGAATAATTTTCACTAAACCCTATTTGAGATAAAACCTCTCTTTCTCGTTCTTCATCTAAATTATTAAGCCCACCTAAATCAATTATTTTTTGTATTATTTTTTCATTAGAGTGTCTTATGGCAGTAAAAATAGCAGGTTCATATTTATCAGAAATATTCGCCCCTTTATCTATAAGCCATACAATCATCTCTTCATTGCTATCAGCAACTGCCACCTGTAAAAGTGTCGACACTAAACCAAATCCGAGTTCATACCTCTTATCAATATTTAATCTACGTTTTTCAAGTCGATATAATATATAGTCATAATCGTTGTTTAAAACTGAAACAATTATAGGTGGTAATGAGTCAATTTTCTCTCTTATATTAAATTTATACATAATTATATTCCTGTATTCTATTTTTGCTACTATATACTACTATCAAAAAAATAGCACACTATAGATTAACTACAGAGTGCTTAATTTTATTTATATTTATATTCTAAAACAGAATATTATTTTTTCCATTTACTGCCAAAAGCATATCTATAAGTTAGAAGAAACTCTACATCATCTATAAAATGTGATTCATGTTCCCAACCTGATTTTTTGAATTGATCAGTATCAAAGTTTTGAATAACATTTAAGTCATAAGCAACTCTTATTCCTAAGTAGTTAGCTTTGCCTAGTCTAAACTCCTGCCCTATTGCGAAAGACACGTCCATTGAAAAATCTGATGTTTTTATTGAGTAAGAATCTCCTGTAGAGGCAAGAATTCCCTCAAATCCTCCAAGATACTCGTCACCCAAAGGAATTCCAAGTTTTACACCAACAGAAGCATATGTTAAACCCATTTCATACTCATATTGCCCACGTAGCATAACTGGTATATATATTTGTGATTTATTAATTACAAAAGTAGATTTTCCAAGTATACCGAAAGTACTAGTATAGATCATACCTACATTATCATAACCTATGCCTGTTTCTATAGCTAAAAATGGAAGAATCTCAACCATTAAGTCAAGTCTTGTAGGAATCGCAATACTCATAAACGGTTTATCAGTTCCTGACATAGTCTCAAGTGCTGAAACAAACTCTTTAGCATCTTTTCCACGAAAAAAAGGAACAGCGAATCCAGCAGCCCCACCAACGGAAATCTCAACTGCTTGTGCTGTTGTACCTAAAGCAAACATCG
Organism: uncultured Spirochaetia bacterium; assembly: GCA_947040945.1. Lineage (GTDB taxonomy): Bacteria > Spirochaetota > Brachyspiria > Brachyspirales > Brachyspiraceae > CAMQVF01. Next base: position 1,090 of record CAMRCO010000127.1, on the reverse strand, counting down.
CTACTACTACTACACATAGTAAATTTTTTATTCTTTTTATCATTTTTTACCCTCTGTTTTTTTTATTATTATTATATATTATTTTTTTATAAATTAAGCACCCCATAGATTAACTACAGAGTGCTTAATTTTATATCTTAAAAATGATATGGGTAGAATTTTATCCCTTTCTACCAAAAACATATCTGTAAGTGAACTCTACACTAAAGTCATCATGATACCAGTCAATTCCTTTAAGCATTGTTCCACTCTCTAGGCTCCCTTGACTATCACGCTCTGACACAGCATAAGGAGCAATTACATTCAAGTCATAATTAAATCTTAGTCCAAGAAAATGATTTTGTTTAACCTTAAACTCTTGTCCCAAAGAAAAAGCAACGTCTAAAGATATAGGAGAGCTTTTTATTGTACCTTGCTGACCAATTCCTAAAATACTAACAGTGTATGTTTCGTAATCAGCAAGACCAAAGCCTAGCTTTACACCAGCTGATAAATATGTAACACCAATTTTATATTCATATTGCCCACGTACCATAATAGGTACATATACTTCATTTCTTGAAAATGTCGAATTTACTGACGTAGCTAGCATTCCTACACCAGATCTGAGATAGATAGAGTTTTTAAAACCAACACCAGTTTCTAATGCTAGGTATGGTAAAAATGCCACCATAACATCAAGAGATGTATCAATAGTAATTTTCCTTTTAAGCGGGTCATCATCAAGACTAGATATTAAATCATCCATACCTTTATCATAATCTCCAAAATCTTCCCCACGAAATATTGGTAACCCACCTCCTGTAGAAAAACCAAGTGAATACTCTACTGCATACGAGCTAGCAGAGAAAGCGAACATTACAATCATCACACATAGCAAATTTTTTATTCTTTTTATCATTTTTTATCCTTTGTATTTTTTTATTTCATAAACATAACATTCTCTAAAGAATATTTGTTTAATGAGACATCAAGAATTGTATATATAAATATAACAATATTTTTTAGAAATACAATTCTTCATGTAGTTACATTCTTAAAAAAACAAACTATAAGTTATTACAATATAAAAGTATACTACATATACTAC
>CAMRCO010000126.1 GCA_947040945.1 uncultured Spirochaetia bacterium | reverse complement strand
TATAAAACTCCTTCTATAGTTTTAAAAGCGAAATCGATTAACTAGATAGTATTAAATAGATGCAAAAAAGTCAATGAGGTAAACCCAACTTTTTAAATTTCTATTTATGGTATTTTTGAATTTTTTACTCGAAAACTCAGATGAAAAAACCTATATTTATTTTTTTTAGAAATTAAGTCACTAATATTTTATTAATAAATATAATGCTAGCTACTTGATTTATTATGAAATCTTTATATCATTACTTACTTTTAAAATTGGTGTAAATTAATGACTAAATTAAACCCTAACTCTTCAAATGATAGACTTCTTAATAAAGATAAATTTACTTTAATAAAGTTATATAGTTCTATAATAAAGCTTATAAATTTTATATCGCTAATAGTAGCTATATTTTCGATTTTTTTTATACTAGCACAAATAAATAGTTTTGAAAGAAGATTTTCTTTAGTCATTTACTTTGAGCCTATAATTAATATTATTACAATATTTTTTACTCTAGTAATTTTAAGGCAAATAAAAACAGAACAGAGTCCATTCCAATTAACTATACTTGCATTCGAGCTATTAGGAATACTACTCCTAAATGCAACACGTTTAGGTTCTGATAAACTAGTTTGGGCTTCATTTGGAGTATTTGTTTTTCTTTTGATAATAGCGAATAATTGGGTACGTCTTTCATATTCTCGCTTCACTTTATCTCAAATGATCATATCCTCTTTTTTACTTGCCATTGTACTTGGAACTTTACTTTTATATTTACCAATGTCTACAAAAACTGGATATATTAAATTAACTGATGCTGCTTTTATGGCTACTAGTGCTATATGTGTAACAGGATTAGCCGTAATTGATATTTCAAAAGAATTTACTATTTACGGGCAAACTATATTACTTCTCCTTATTCAAATTGGTGGGCTTGGAATAATGTCCATATCTGCTATATTAATACTTTTTTTAAGAGCAAAATCAAGTGTAACCAATAGAGTACGTAATTTTGAAATGTTTGAAACACAAAATAGAAGCGATATAAGATCAACTATAATAGTGATACTAACATCAACTTTTGTAATAGAGCTTTTAGGTGCTATAATTTTATTTAATAAACTTGAATATGGAAACTTAAAAATGAGAATATTTAGTGCAGTATTTCACTCAATAAGCTCATTTTGTAATGCAGGATTTAGCTTATACTCAGACAGCCTTCATCAATATTTTAATAGCCCTATAGTAGTTATTACAGTATCTTTATTAATTATACTTGGAGGAATAGGATATAAAGTAATACTTACTATGGTCAGAGTTACTATAGCTAAATTTTTCCCTATATACGCTCATAAAAAATTCGGCAAAATAAGAATAGATGCACAAACTCATATAGTACTACTTACCTCTGTAACACTCTTAATAGTTGGAACTCTTTTTATTTTTATTAATGAGTATACAGGTTCACTTGCTAATCTAACACTAAAAGATAAAATATTAGTATCACTTTTTCAGTCTGTAAGTACAAGAACAGCAGGTTTTGAAACAGTTGCTATTTATACATTAAACCCCATAACCATAGCATTTATGATGTTATTAATGTTTGTAGGAGCTTCCCCCGGTGGAACAGGTGGTGGTATTAAAACAACTACATTTTATGTTTTTTTAGCCTCAGTTATAACTGCTATCAAAAATGAAAAACATATAATAATATCAAAAAGAAAAATACCAAATATATTAGTAAACAAATCAGTTGCTATTGTTACACTTGCGAGTACTATATGGCTTGTATCTGCATTATCAATTTTCTATATTGAAAAAACAAAGCCTATGATGAGTATTATGTTTGAAACAGTGTCAGCTATGTCGACCGTTGGACTTTCATTAGGTATAACAGCAGACCTATCAACTATAAGTAAATATATAATAATATTTTTAATGTTTATAGGACGTGTGGGATATCTTACTTTCTTTATGAGTATAGGCGATATTAAAGGAAATAAAGAATACTCTATGATAGACTACCCAACAGAGAATGTAACAATAGGCTAATTTTATTTCCATAGCCTTATTATTTTATAATAAAAGTTAATTATAATACCACATATATATTGACTTTCACTAATAAAACCTTATACTTAGATACAGGATATATGTATACAGTATAAAATGGGGGTTTTATATGAAAGAGTTTTTAGATAGAATATCAAAAAGCAAGTACAATAAGAATATCATTTATGACATAATAGAGCATATAGATGACGATGATTATTTTTATTACAAGAAAAACAACTTTGAAGATTGGGTCGTGATGCGTATAGACATACAAAATATTTTGGGAAATAGACAAACAAATACCATAACAGAGATGACTATAAAAAAAATATTACTTATACTAGGTGGAGAAAAATATGTGTAGATTTTGTAAAAAATATAAAACATGTAATACTTTATGTAGTAATTTATTAGATTTGTTATCTAATTCTAAAAAAAATAATGGTATATATTCAGACTATACGGTAAATACTAAAAACATAAATTTTGACAGTAATATACTAGATAAAATTTTATATACTAAATCAATTAGTAATGACACCTACATAAAAGCAGAACATATCATAATAGCGATACTTACACCCGAGCAAAAAAAAATTCTTACACTTATGTCTCAGGGAAAAAGTCAGCAGGAAATTGGAGAAACACTTAAGATAACTCAATCAGCAGTTTCGCAAAAATTAAAATCAATAAAAAATGAAATAAAGGATCAATTTATAGAAATAATTGACCTCATTATATAACACAAAATTGTTGACTTAACTATTCAATATGCTATACTTTTCATTTAATTTAGTAAATAAGGATTTTAATATGTCACTTTTAAAGTTAACAAAAGATAGTTTTCATCAGTCTATAAACGGAAGCCTACCTACTCTTGTTGAGTTTGGGGCTACTTGGTGTGGGTACTGCAAAATGCAAGAACCTATACTTGAAGAATTAAAAACTGATTACGAAGGAAAAGTAGTTTTTGCACAAGTTGATACTGATGAGTGTAAAGAAATTTCATTAGAGTTAGGTGTTAGAGCATTACCTACAATAATTTTATTTAAAGATGGCAATGTTATAACAGAAGCTTTAGGTATGCAAGAAGCAGATAAAATTATAGAGCTTCTAAAGGCATTATAGAATAATTACTTAAATAACTATTCTGTCATTTTCTTTACGTTTTAATATACCATCTCTCTCCATTCCGTTTAGTATAGGGATGGTATATTTTCTTGATAGCCCTAGTTTCTCTTTACAGTAAACTATTGTTATAATGTCGCCCGACTTAACGCCTTCCATAAGCTTAGCCTTAAGGTCATCATAAGTTTTTGAATTATAATATAAACCATCTCCTAAAAATACAACTAGCTTAAAGCTAATTAGAGCTTTAATATCTAACGCTCCATTCACTATGCTTTTTATATACTTCTCTTCAATTCCATTTTCTGCATTATTTTTAATCGTATTAAATAAACTCTCCTGAGATTTACTGAGCTTTATATCAGCAGCAGCTTGGTATTTTTTATATCCATTTGCAAATGAAATTATAACTTTCTCTTTTATTAGATGAGCTATAAATTGATTCAAAAAATTATGGTCTATACTTAGGCTGTTTTTTATGTTATCAAATGAAAGCGTCATATACTCCCCACTTGGAAGTTTTTTATCAAACAATTTTAATACTTTTTCTTTCACATCATTAAGGTAACTTTCAAGAACAATTAAATTAGATATTCTCACACTATTTTTTATATCAAGACCATCTTTATACTCTGTAAAGCCTTTAACTGCCATAAATAGGTCATTATAGACTCTAGGCTCTCTGTAGCCCAAATAACTTTCGGCAATTGATGCTATGCGTCTTCTCTCGTCTACATTAGTGCTTAGAGCCCAAAAAACATATCCTGCCCCAATAATGCTACTTCCTCCATGACTAATTAAAACACCATTCGCCTTCCAAAATAAAGCAACACTCCTATTAAACCTAAGCCTTAAAAATCTTTTATCTATAGACTTCTCACCATCTTTACCCAAAACAAATAAAGGTATAGGTTCAGCAATAACACAATCAGTTCCAAAAGCAAACTCAATATTTTTATAACGAACAAAACTTTCAGCATTATAATTATTAGAAAGCTCGAGTATAATCTCTTTAGTTAGAAATAAATCATCACTTGGAAATGCGAGTAGATTCCCTCTATTAAAATCTTCTTTCTTAAAATTACGAATATTAATAGCAACACGAGACACGCTTGTTACAACACTTTTCTCTTCGTTAAAAGATTCGATACTTCTAATGCTCACTTCTTTTTCACTTGGATAATGAATTAAAGTGTCGTCTATTTTTATGCTCCCCGACTTTAAGCTACCTGTAACAGTTGCACCAGCTCCTTTAACCGTAAACACCCTATCAATATATATGTATGGCTTAAGGTTTATTTCTTTATCATCATTAGAGTTTACAAGAACGTCTACAATTTTATTTTGAAGAATTTCTATTCCTACTCCATTTATTGAGGATACTTTTAGAATATCTATATTTCTATTAAATATTCTAATTAAATTTTTATTAATAGCGTCTTCTTGTATTAGAAGTAATTCATCATCAACTAAATCTATTTTGTTTATTACACAAATAACATTTTTAATACCCAAAGATAAAGCAACCTTTGCATGCTCTTCAGTCATGGTCATCCAGCCTTCACTAGCACAAACAACAATCATAACCAAGTCGAGACTCCACATACCCGCAACCATATTTCGTATAAATCGTTCATGACCGGG
>CAMRCO010000125.1 GCA_947040945.1 uncultured Spirochaetia bacterium | reverse complement strand
AATTATGAAAAATTATAGTCCATTAAAAAGCAACAGACTTAAAAGTGTTGGATTTGTTGGATTTACTAATCAATATAAAAATCTAGGTTTACATATTCCTTAATTTAGTATAGTATTCATATTATTAAAATTTGGAGTTTATTTATGAAAAAAAATATAAGTTTGATACTATGTCTTATTTTTGCCTCTTCTGTAATTCTATATTCTCAAAAAATAAAAGTAGAGAAAGACGGATTCAGTGGTAAAAAAACTGTGTCATCAGCTTGGCAGGCTGTTAATGTTTGGGAGAAGGTTTATTATAGATTTATAAATGAAGACAGCACTACTATGCTTGAAATTGCATGGGGGGTATCTGAAGAGACTACATACATGAAGAATGGTGAGTTAAACTTAAAATTTAATAATGATGAGGCTAGAAATTTAGAAAACACTTATAAAACAATATCAACAAAAGGAGCAGTATCAAGTGCTACTTTTTTGCTTTCAAGCTCTTTAGGGTTAATGCTTAAATTTGAAATACCTGAAAACGACTTAACACTCTTTAATGACAATTTAATTACTTTAATGAGACTAAACTATGAAACTATCAATGGTAAGTTTTATAAAGACATTGAGGTAACAGACGGCGTTTCTCGCAATATAAAAGAAACGTACATTAAGTTTAAAAATGAGCTAAACAAAGAGTAATTAATAAATTTTTCAAAATTACTTTATATTAAATTTAAATACTACCATTATAGTATTATTAACTCAGAATTCATATAACATAAAGAAAAACTATACTTATTTTATATATTTTCTATTATATTAAGCTAACTTTCTTGACAATAACTTTGTTAAGGTATAGTCTAAATTTAGGGTTTTTTATTGATTATTAAAGGGGGCTTTATGAAAAAGTTTACAAAAATTTTATGTGTATTTTTTATTTTTTCTTCAATTGTCTATAGTCAAACGTATGAAGCAAAAAATTTCACTAATGAAAATGGAGAAACAACTAATTCACGCACTAAAATATACGAAATAGGAACAGGGTTATCTTTCAATTATTTCCATGAAAATTTAGGACTTATTGTAGATTCTTATCATTTTTTTAATGCATTTAATAATCAAAGTGATAAACTATTATTTAGATTTGGAATGGGATTTAATTATAGTTTAGCTAACCCTACAAATAGCAAAGGTAAATTTATTAACAGTTTTCCTGTAGGAGCTATTATTACAGGTTCATTAGGATATGTTTATCTACTTAATGATATTAATATTAGAGGATTAAAAGAGTTTGGAGCTGGTTTTTCAATAGATTACAGCTATATAAGTTCAACATCTAGCATAAATCTAGAAGGAAACGTAGCATCTATACAAACAGCAGGATTAACATTACAGTTCGTACTAAATCATTATTTAATAGGTTTAGGTACAGGTGCGGTATTTGATGTTCAATCTGGAACTCTACCATTAGCCTCGCCTTATGCTAGAGTTAGCTTTGGTATAACTTTTTAATAAATATTTCCTTTGACAATTTAATAAGTTTTATATATACTACATGCGTACAATAGGTACTAATTTAAACAAAATAAAGATAAATTTTTAGGAGGAAACATGGCTGCTAAAGGTCGAGTTACATTTGATAAAGCACTCTGTAAAGGATGTTCAAATTGTGTATCAGTTTGTCCAACAAAAATTATACATATTGATAAAAATGAAATGAACTCATGGGGATATTATCCTGCTACAGTTGATGAAATGGAAAAGTGTATAGGTTGTGCTAATTGTGCTATGATATGTCCTGATTTAGTTATAACTGTTGAAAAACTAGATAAGGAGGACAAGTAAATGGCTAAAAAATTAATGAAAGGGAATGAGGCTATGTCTGCGGCAGCTATTGCTGCAGGATGCAGATGTTTTTTTGGATACCCTATAACGCCTCAAAATGAAATACCTGAATATATGTCTAGGGCAATGCTTGAAGTAGGTGGTGCATTTGTACAAGCTGAATCTGAAATTGCCGCTATTAATATGGTTTATGGGTCTGCTGGTGCTGGAATACGTAGCATGACTTCATCATCATCTCCGGGTATTGCATTAAAGCAAGAAGGTATTACTTATATGGCAGGAGCAGAAGTACCTGCTGTTATACTTAATGTTATGCGTGGAGGACCCGGTTTAGGTAGCATACAGCCTTCTCAAAGTGATTATAATATGCTCACTCGTGGTGGTGGTAATGGAGACTATAAATGTATAGTTTTAGCTCCGTCAAACCTACAAGAAGCCGCTGATATGATAATGGAAGCTTTTGACCTATCCGACTACTACAGAACACCTGTTTATGTGGCAGCTGACGGATATATCGGTCAAATGATGGAACCTGTTTCAATAGAATATAAGCCTAAATATAAAGATATAGATAAAAGTTGGGCTGCATGTGGAACTCATGGAAAAAGAGAAAGAAATATTATAAACTCTCTTTATCTTGATTCAAATGAACTTTACAAACATAATATTCATCTTGATAAAAAATATAAAGAAATTGAGAAAGCTGAAGCTCAAGTTGAAGAATATCACACTGATGACGCTACTCTTATTCTTGTTTCTTATGGTACAATGGCACGTGTTTGCCGTGGAGTTGTTGATGAGTTACGTGCAGGTGGTGCTAAAGTTGGTATGATTAGACCTAAAACTTTATGGCCATTTCCTGTAAAAAGTTTTGAAAACAAAGATAAATGCAAAGCTTATTTCAGTATAGAAATGAGCATGGGACAAATGCTTGATGACATAAAACTTGCATCTTCTTGTAAAACTCCCGTGTTTTTCTATGGTAAAGCTGGAGGACTTGTTCCATCAGCAGAAGAAATTATAAGCAGTATTAAAGAGCAAGCAGGAGATATACTATGAAAGTATTTGAAAAAACAAAAGGTTTAGTTGATGTTAGAACTCATTATTGCCCTGGGTGTTTACATGGGGTGGCTCAAAGACTAATAGCTGAAACTTTAGTTGAGCTTAATGTACTTGATAAAACTGTAGGCGTCGCCTCTGTTGGATGTACAGTTCTTGCTTATAAATATTTTAATTGCGACATGCAACAAGCTGCACATGGAAGAGCACCTGCTGTTGCTACTGGTATTAAAAGAGCATTACCTGACAGTGTTGTTTTCACTTTACAAGGTGATGGAGACTTAGCCGCTATTGGTACAGCTGAAATAATTCATGCTGCAGCAAGAGGCGAGAACTTCACTGTAATATTCCTAAATAATGCTATTTATGGAATGACTGGTGGACAAATGGCTCCAACTACTTTAATAGATCAAAAAACAACTACAACACAAAGTGGTCGTAACCCAAGTGTTTCAGGCGGACCTATAAAAGTTTCTGAAATGCTCGCAACTTTAGACGGAGCGGCTTTCGTTGAAAGGTTAACATTAAACTCTCCTGCAAACATTAGAAAAGCCAAAGTTGCTATTAAAAAAGCATTTGAAGTACAAATTAATAAACAAGGTTTCTCAATAGTCGAGCTTCTTGTAAGCTGTACTACTGGATGGGGTGGGACTCCTGTTGAGTCACATAAGTGGATTACTGATAATATGATACCATATTACCCACTTGGAAACTTTAAGAATACTACTTTAGGAGATAAATAATATGCCTACAGATAGAATTATATTTGCTGGTTTTGGTGGACAAGGCGTTATGTCTATGGGACAAATGCTTGCTTATGCTGGCATGATAGACAATAAAAATGTTACTTGGTGTCCGTCTTATGGGCCTGAAATGCGTGGAGGAACTGCTAACTGTTCTGTTGTTGTAAGTGATACTTTAATAGGCTCTCCTATTATAGTAAATGATGCGACAGCTGTGGTTGCAATGAACCTGCCATCACTCATCAAGTTTGAAGACAATTTATTAAGTGACGGAATTTTATTAATAAATTCATCACTTATAGACAAAAAAGCAAAAAGAAGTGACATAAAAACTTTCTACATTGAAGCGAATCAAATAGCGGCTGATGTGGGTAACCCTAAGGCGGCAAACATGGTTATGCTTGGTGCTTTACTTGCTGTTAAAAGTCTTGTTAAACTTGAAAGTATAGAAGATGCTTTCCTAAAAGTTTTTGGAGAAAAGAAAAAAGCTTTCTTACCTGCGAATAAGCTCGCATTAAAAGCAGGAAGTGATGCGGTTATGTCTAAAATAAGTTAATTATATAATTTTTATAAATTAAGTGCCTAATAGATTATAATATTCTATTAGGCACTTTTTTATATTAGTTTTCATAAATTTTACAGAAATTTACATGAAAAGATTTTTTTGATTATACTTTTTAATATAAGAAACTTAAATTAATGGGATTATGAACTATTTTGCAATGCTATTCCAGAAAAAAATAGAGAGGACTTAATCGACTGGAATAACTTGCTTGAATGTAAATTTTTAGAAGAAGCCAAACAACAACTAGAAAATGGTAAAGGTCATGGGTAAAACCATTACCTGAATCAAGAGCCCATATTCTAAAATGCTCGGAGCAATTAGTAGTATAATGTGAAGAAGAGTATAAAGAGTATAACTGGGTTCACGCATATCCTAATTTAGCAGCAGAAATTGTAGCCATTTATTTTGCAGAAAATGATTTTAATAAGGCTATGACAATACTTATCATAGCAGGTCAAGATAATGACTGTACTGCAGGCCCAATTGGACATGCATACGGAACTATGTTTGGATCTTCCATACTTGATGATAAGTTTACAAAACCACTTAAAAATCGACTAGATACTTATGTTAGAACAATGGAAGTACAAGAAATTACATATTTATCTGAAAAAACTACAAAAGCTATAGTAAAATACTATAAATAAAAAATTAGCTTGAAAAACTTGCAAAAGAGACTGGTGCAGAGCTTAAAATTATCGAGACACTTGACAAAGCAGAATATGAAGACCAAGTACGTGCTATGGCAGAATTAGGTGCTAATCCTATTTATTGTATGTGGGGATATTTATCAGAAATTGCTTTAGAAGTAGCAGACGAATATCCTGATACTATTTTTATACTTACAG
>CAMRCO010000124.1 GCA_947040945.1 uncultured Spirochaetia bacterium | reverse complement strand
CATTGGCTTCAACATGTGGATATATAGATGTCGTAAAATTTCTAATAGAGAGTGGAGCTGATCTTAATATTCAAGATATGAATAAAAGAACAGCACTTATGATGTCATCAGAAAAAGGATATATAGATGTCGTAAAATATCTAGTAGAGAGTGGTGCAGATATTCATATTGGAGATCATAATAAAGATACAGCATTGATGTGGGCTTCACAGTATGGACATATAGATGTGGTAGAGTATCTATTCAATAAAGGTGCATTAATTAATATTGATGATGGAGATGGCGATACTCCATTGACGATGTCTTCAGGACACGGACATTTAGATATTGTAAAATTTCTAGTAGAGAATGGTGCAGATATTACTCATATAAATAATGATAAAAAAACATCATTAAAGAGAGCTATAGAAAAAAAGTATACAGAGGTTATAAAGTATTTAGTAGAGAAAGGTGCAGATGTAAATGCTAAAACTGATGCGGAATGGACAGCATTAATTCACTCATCAGCAGGTGGTAGTTTAGAGATCACAAAATATTTAATAGAAAACGGTGCTTTAGTTAATGCTAAAGGCAAGTCTGGTTTCACAGCTTTAATGTCTGCCTCCCTTTTTGGGCATTTAGATATTGTGAAGTATTTAGTAGAGAATGGAGCTGATGTAAATGCTAAAAATGATCAAGGTAAAACAGCTTTAGATATCGCTAAAGAATATACGACTATCGCAAAATATTTAGAGAGCCTTAAATAAATTATATTTACATTTAATTGTTATATTATATACATATATTTATAGATGAAGAAACAAAAAATTAATATTAAGGAGTCCATTATGGATAATAAACAGAAGATAGAAGCTCTAAAGGAAGAAGCTCAAAAATATAATGAAGCCGAAAACCATGAAGAAGAAATAAGATGTTGTGATGAAATAATAAAACTAGACCCTAAGGATGTGGATACTTACTATAATAGAGGTAATGCTTATTCTAAATTAGGAAAATATAATGAAGCAATCTGTAGTTATGATGAAGCAATAAAACTAGATTCTGAGGATAGTGAAATTTACTATAATAGAGGAAATTCTTATTCTAATTTAGAAAAGTATGAAGAAGCAATCCATGATTTTAGTGAGGCCATCAAATTAGATCCTGAGTATAGAGAAGCTTATTATAATAAGGGGCTTGCTTATTATAAATTAGAAAAATATGAAGAAGCTATTAAAGATTATGATCAAGCGATAAAATTAGATACTGATGATTGTCTGGTTTATATTAATAGAGGTGTGGCTTATTCTGAATTAGGAAAACAAGAAGAAGCGATTAGTGATTTTAGTGAAGCCATTAAATTAGACCCTGAGAATGTGGGAGCTTATAATAATAGAGGAACTATTTATTCTGAATCAGGAAAACAAGAAGAAGCGATTAGTGATTTTAGTGAAGTGATAAAACTAGATCCTGAGAATCACATGGTTTATTATTTTAGAGGGTATGCTTATTCTGAATTAGGAAAATACGAGGAAGCGATCAAGGATTACGATAAAATAATAAAATTAATTCCTGATTTTAGTATAGTTTATTGTAATCGAGGGGATGCTTATTATAACTTGGGAAAATATGATGAGGCGATTCAAGATGCTAATAAATCTTTAGAACTAGATCCTGATTTTAGTATAGTTTATTGTAATCGAGGTGATGCTTACTCTAAATTAGAACAATATAAGGAAGCGATTAAAGATTATGATCAAGCAATAGAAATAGATCCTGATTATACTGACGCTCAAACTAATAGAAAACTAGCTTTAGAACAGTTAGAAAAAAAGTGATTTCTCAAAAATAATTTCTCAAAAAATATAAAAAGCCTATCACAACATTAGTGGTGGGCTTTTGTAAATAAAAAAATTAGGTTATAAAATTTGAAGAAGAGAGTAATTTAGCAGGTGTTCAAGAATGCCTTAAGAACGGTGCTGATATTAATCTTCAATATAATGATGATAGAACAGCCTTAGATATTGTTCAATAAAATGGATACACAGAAATTTTAACATATTTAGAGAATCTTAAATAATAACTCAATCGGCACTTTAATTAATTCTCATTCTTTTGTACCATAAATTATATTTACATTTAAAATTATTATTGTATACTTTAAATGAATATATATGTTCAAGGGAGTCTTATGCAAAAAGTAGCTACGAATAAAGTTTTAGAAGTAAATAATGTATCAAAAACTATAAAAGGCAAAAAAATTGTAAGCGATTTTTCTTTTTTTATGGAAGAAGGTGAAATCGTCGGTTTAGTCGGGCCTAACGGTGCAGGCAAAACAACACTAATGCGAATGATTGTTGGGTTAATAGCGATGAATAGTGGAAGTATTTCCATTAGCAATTTATCGACTTCAAGCAATCAGCAAGAATGTTTAAAGCATATTGGTGCAGTAATTGAAACACCAACATTTTATCCTTATTTAACAGGTAAAGACAATTTAAAATTATTAGGCTCAATGAGTGGTATATTTAGTGATGACGATATTAAACGAGTTACACAATTAGTTCAGTTAGAGGCTGGAATAAATAAAAAAGTTGGAACATATTCCATGGGTATGAAACAACGTCTAGGTGTTGCACAGGCTCTACTTCACCGTCCAAAATTAATTATCCTTGATGAACCAACAAATGGATTAGATCCTGTTGGAGTTATGGATTTAAGACTCTATTTAAAATCTATTACAGAAAACCAAAAAGTTGCCATATTAATATCAAGCCATATTTTATCAGAATTAGAGCTTATTTGTAATAAAGTAGTTCTCATTAAAGATGGTTGCAAAGTTGGAGATGAAAAATACGGTTTACAAAATGAAGTAGCTTCTGATTATATAATTGAATATGAGGCTAGTAAGAATATTAAAACAGTATTAAATGATTATAAAGTCATTGATGTAACAGACACAGAAATTAGATTACAAATAACTAAAGCAGAAATACCGCTATGTATAGCAAAGTTGGTAGAAAGTGGTATATCTATTTATTCGGTGCAAAAAGTTGCCGTAAGTTTAGAGGGTGTTTATTTAGAGACATTCGGTATAGAAAGGAAAAGTGATTATGTTAATTAAAAACGAATTGTTTAAAATTTTTAAGAAAAAAAAGATTTATGTATCGATAATAATGGTTTTAATTGTTTTGGCGGTTCATGCTTTCTTGATAAAAAAAAGTGGTATGAATAGTATGGGAGACTGGATTCAATTAATAAGTACTCAATTGGCTGCCACTGGACTTATAATTTTCGTTACAGTTGTTCTATTTTCCGCTGATATTTTTTCGGAAGACTATTCACTTGGAACTATTAAAATGCTTTTTGTACGACCTCAAAAAAGAATTTTAATTTTGATGTCTAAGTTGGGTGCAAGTTTTTCTATATTGATTTTTCTATCGCTAATAGCGTTAGTAATAAGTGCTGTAATAAATACATTTTTATTTGATGCTCCTTTGCTCAATCAGTATATACCATATGAAACCGACACTGGTGAGGCTGTTGAAAAATCCTACATTCTATATACTATCCAAATGTTTTTGGCAAATATAGTCGAAATCGGTATTTATATTTTCATAGCATCTATGCTTGCAATTATATTTAAACATTCGTCGGTTGCGATTATTATTTGTTTAGTAGGTCATTTTGCAATTTCGCCAATACTATCTTCACTATATATAGCATTTAGCAATCTTGATTTGTCAAAACTTATTTTGTTGGAAAATATAGTAAAATCTATACCCTATATAGTATTTTACAATACTGATTTGTCAAAATACATTATTAATGTTCCAAATTCCTTGGAGACATCAATATGGTTTTCCATTGCTGTTTTGTCGGCGTATGTGGCTTTGTTTCTATTTATAAGTTATAAAATATATTGTAAGAGAGATGTATATTAGTAAAGAAACCTATAATTTAAATATACAATAAAATTGTAAATTTATCATGAAAAATATAGGAATATTATTGGTGTTGTTAAGCATTATGGCTTGTGGAGACACAGAAGAAAATCCAAAAACTGAAGAGATTAGTGAAACTATAGAAAGTGCTAAAAGAAGTACAACAATATATTGCTGACGGAGTTGATGTTAATTATCAAAACGAAGATGGTGATACAGCCTTGATAAACGCTTCACAGTATGGACATTTTAAGATAGTAAAGTTTCTTGTCGAGCAAGGAGCAAATATCAACATTAAAAATATTAATGATAATACTGCTTTAGACGTAGCGAAAGAAAATGAACACATGAAAATCCTCGAATATTTACAAAATGCGGATACACAGTAATACAGTCGAAAAAATAAAATACTTATAAGTTATAAGGAAAAAATAAAATGAGTGAAAAATTAATCGAATATGCAAAAAATGGAAACTTAAAAGGTATACAAAAATGCATAAAAAATGGTGATGATATTAATTTTCAAGGAGGGAAATATAATCAAACAGCATTAATGTATTCTTCAGAAGAAGGACATCAAGACATAGTGAAATATTTGCTAGATAAAGGTGCTGATATGCGTATTGAAAATAAGAATGGAAATATAGCATTAAGAATGGCTTCCGTTTATAATCATATTGAAGTAGTAAAGTTTCTAGTAGAGCATGGGGCAGATGTTAATAAGCAAGATGATGCTGGCAAAACAGTATTAATGTGTGCTTCTCAATTTAGGAATACTGAAATAGTAAAATACCTCATAGAAAATGGTGCTGATACTAATATTAAAACTAAGAGTGGCATGACAGCATTAATGTATGCGACAATGAATGAGGGATATCTTCAAGTAGTAAAGTTTCTAGTAGAACATGGTGCAGATGTTAATAAGCAAGATGATGCTGGCAAAACAGCATTAATGAATGCTTTATGGATATGCCATATAGAAATAGTAAGAACTATTGTAGCTAATGGAGCTTATCTTGATATTCAAGATAAATATGGTAAAACAGCATTGATGGTAGCTGTCGTCTATGGCTGGAATATAGAAAAACTAAGGATTATAATAGAACATGGAGCTGATGTTAATATTAAGGATAAATATGGAAATACCGCTTTGA
>CAMRCO010000123.1 GCA_947040945.1 uncultured Spirochaetia bacterium | reverse complement strand
TTGGGATTATCAATGGACTTTATCTATAATCGCAAATGATGGTATTTGTATTAATTCTAACACAAACTTAATAAGCAATATTGGGTTTGATGGAGATGGTACACATACATTTGGAAAAAATCATCCGCTTGCTAATACCCCTACTTATCCATTAACAGATATAAAACACTCTACAAATATTAAACGAAGTATGTTTATTGATGAGTACATAATGAAATCTCGCTATAGTGTTAAGGTAAATCAGAGTGAAATAATAAATAAAAAACTAGATAGACTTATAAATGAATTAGCTTGGCTAATACCTATTAGAAAGTGGCGTGACGCTTTCAGAAGTAGAGTTAAAGAAGAATAATTAATATATTTTTATCAGTAAAATATATTTAAACAGATAATTGATATTTACTTAAAATTATATATAATCAAACATTAAAGCTATTATGGAGGCTAACTTTGAAATATAGTATAATTATACCAACACTCAATTCTATTGAATATTTAAAAGATTGCATAAGCTCTGTTATAAGTCAGGATTTTAGTGATTATGAACTTATAATAAGTGACAATCTGTCAGAAGACGGAACTCTTGAGTATTTATCTACACTAAAGCATGATAATATTAAAGTAATTAGACCAGAAAGCAAACTACCTATGACTGAACATTGGGAGTTTGCGTTAACACACGCCAAAGGAGAATGGATAATTTTTGTTGGTGTTGATGATGGGCTTATGCCATACTTTTTTAAGTTATCCGAGTTTCTGACAAGTGAAGCAAATA
This sequence comes from uncultured Spirochaetia bacterium, assembly GCA_947040945.1. GTDB lineage: Bacteria > Spirochaetota > Brachyspiria > Brachyspirales > Brachyspiraceae > CAMQVF01. Next base: position 4,409 of record CAMRCO010000123.1, on the reverse strand, counting down.
AAAAAGGAATAAAAGTTATTAACTCTACTAGGTCATATTATTTTTGGGAAGGCTGTCAAGATATTTATGGAGACACCAGTATTTATTACATAGCAAAAGCATTTTACTCAATTAGAAGTTCTAAAAAATCAATTTTTAATGCTTTAGTTGGGATTATAAACTATATAGAGATTCCACAAATGTATACAGAATCTATTGTACATAAAGATATTGTTGAAGAAATTAAGAAAAAACAAGCTGGATATTTTTTTAGCTCTATACCACAAGATGCAAGTGGAGCTGCTACTATTTGCTCTACTATTGATAAATACATTCATTCTGAAATACCATTAGGCTGGGTTGGTTCATCATCAAAAAGTTTAGGGACTCTAGACCTAACTAAAAAGAAGGATATGGAGAAAGCAATATTTAATACTCATTCTAACAGAATAAAATGGAACAGTAATATATTTGGAGACTACATACATAATAATATTAATAATTTTAAACTTTATCTTTATGCTTCTATATTAAATGCTTATAAGACTCAAAGTAGTTTTTACAAAATAATTTATAATTCTAATTTTTTCAAAAAACTTGTATTTTCTAATATTTATAGAGACATTACAATGATTAAAGCTCAAAGTAAATATCTTACCAATTTTGAGAATCTATTAAAAATAAATAATATACACTTAAATACTATTAAACGCTATCGCAAATTACTTCCAATAAAGCTATTTCAAAATGAAGAGGACAAATATCAACGTAAAATAGCTAATAAAAAATCTATAAGTTGTTATACAAAATTCACAGAAACTAAAGCCAAATCATTAATGGAAGCATGGTATATTGTTGACAAACTTGAAAAAGAAAATAATTTTATTGATGACTTTATAAAAGGATAACTTTAATGAAAGTAGTAATATTAGCAGGTGGTCTTGGAACTAGACTCGGTGAGGAGACCATTATAAAACCTAAACCATTAGTCGAAATTGGTGGATACCCCATAGTATGGCATATAATGAAATACTATCATCACTATGGATTCAATGACTTTTTAATTTTACTAGGTTATAAAGGCTATATGATAAAAGAATTTTTTGCTAATTATCAAAGGCATGTTGTAGATATGCGAGTTAATTTTACAAATAATACAACAACAATTTTAGAAAAACCAGAGAAAGAATTTAATCTTGAACCTTGGACTGTAGACTTAATTTATACAGGTGAAAACACAATGACTTCTGGTAGGCTTAAAAGAGCGTATGACTACCTAAAAGATGAAGAAACTTTCTGCCTAACCTATGGAGATGGTCTTTCAAATATTGATATAAATAAAGAACTTGCTTTCCATAAAGAACATAAAAAAATAGCGACAGTTGGGGCTGTACTTCCACCTGCAAGATATGGAGCATTAGACATAGCAAATAATGACCTCGTAAACAATTTTGTAGAAAAACCTAAAGGCGACAACACCTATATTAATGGTGGATTTTTTATTTTTAATAAAGAGATATTTAATTATTTAGCTGATGACTCCACTCCACTTGAGAAAGAACCACTCGAAAAACTTGCAAAAGATAAAGAACTTATGGCATTTAAGCATGACGGATTTTGGCAATGTATGGATACTCCTCGTGATAAATATTTATTAGAAGATATATGGAGTAAAAGGAATGCTCCTTGGAAAGTATGGTAAAAAATAATACATTTAATTTATTCAAAAATAAAAAAGTTCTAATCACTGGGCATACTGGGTTCAAAGGCTCTTGGCTAACAAATATACTACTTAATGCGGGGGCTAACATTAGTGGCATATCATTAGAAGCGGAAAGCCAATCACTTTACAATATGCTTGAACTTGACAATAAAATTAATTCTTTTATATGCGATATAAGAGACAAAGATAAAACTGTAGCAATTATAAAAAAAATAAATCCTGAAATAGTTTTCCACATGGCAGCACAGCCTTTAGTTCTTGAAAGTTATAATAACCCACAATACACATTTGACACTAATGTTATGGGAACTGTGAACATATTAGAAGGTCTTAAATCCCTAAATAATTTACAATCTGCCGTAATGGTTACCACAGATAAAGTATATGAAAATAATGAATGGGCATGGGGATATAGAGAAAATGACCGACTGGGTGGTAGCGACCCCTACTCTGCTTCGAAAGCATGTTCAGAACTTGTTATCTCAAGCTACAGAAAATCTTTTTTTAATGACAGTTTAATCATAAGTGTTAGAGCAGGAAACGTCATAGGTGGCGGAGACTTTGCTATTAACAGAATTATACCTGACATAATTAGGGCATTTAGAAATAATGAAAACGCCATACTTAGAAACCCAAATAGTGTACGTCCTTGGCAACATGTACTTGATGTTCTTTATGGCTATATGCTTGTTGCAGAAAAAACTCTAGACAAAAAGATAGATCAACATGCATACAACTTTGCCCCATTCGACAATGGCAGTAAGTATACAGTTGAGTATATAACCAAAAAGTTTATAGAATATATGGGCTATGGAAAATATAAAATAGAAGAGAACAAAAATAATCCAAAAGAGATGAACATGCTATGCCTTGATGCCTCACTCGCTAGGAATCATCTTAATTGGAATAAAACATTTAGCACTGATGAATCTATCAAACATACAGCTTTATGGTATAAGAATTATTTGAGTGATAAAAATAATACTGTCAAAATAACAGAAAGTCAAATTAAAGAGTATTTTATATAAAAGGAAATTATATATATGAATATAAAAGAAACACATCTAAAAGGACTTTACTCTATTGAGCTAACTCCATTTAGAGATGAGCGAGGTTTTTTTGTACGCCATTTTTGTACAAATGAATTTAATCAAATAGATAAAAATTTTAAGATAGAACAAATTAATCACTCTATGACACAGACTAAAGGAACAATTAGAGGTATGCATTTTCAGTACAGTCCTCATGCTGAAACAAAAGTTGTTAGATGTTTAAAAGGAAGTATATTTGATGTTGCTGTTGATATAAGACATAACTCACCTACTTTTTTACAATGGTATGGCGAAGTTTTATCTGAAGAGAATATGAAAATGCTATTCATACCAAAAGGTTTTGCACATGGTTTTCAAGCATTGGAAGATAACTCAGAAATTATCTACTTAGTTGATGAGTTTTATAGCAAAGAGTCTGAAAGTGGAATAAAATATAATGACCCAAGAATTGGTATAAAATGGAAAATGGAAAATATTTTTACTTCAGAAAAAGATAAACAGATTGAAGCATTAAATGATTCTTTTACTGGTGTAAAGTTATAATATCTTTCAAAGCTTCACTTAATGGTGTAAAGTTATTATAGCCGACCTCATTTACAAGTTTGCTATTATCCCCTACCATTATAAGGTTTTGGTCTGTAAACTCTTCGTGTAGCTCAATTAAACTTTCTTTACCCATAAACTTAGCTATCTCCATCGCAAGCTCTCCAACTTTTATAGGCTTACCACTAGATATATTAACAGCCCCATTCACTTTTGATTCCAGTAATGATATGAAAGCATTAGCAATATCTTTGGCATATATATAATCTTTAATTAAATGAGATGTTTTTATAACAACTTTTTCATCTGCTTTCAGTTTATTAATTATGAACGCTACAAGCCTTTCAGGTTTTTCATTTTTGCCATAAGTATAAAAAATACGACCCCAAGCAAAGTTATTATTATTTTTCTCCGTATAATCTAATAAGTCATTATAAAGATTTATTTTATTTTGAGGATATAATATATCGGAGCCTAAATTATCTGTTTCTATTATATGTGTATTTTTTGGAATGTATTCAAAGCAAGTTCCCGCTCCAACTGCTTTTATGCCACTACTCTCATAAAATTTTTGAAACAAATGAAAACTAGTTTCTTTCCATTTATTGTGTATTTCATTTTTATAAGCTTCACCACCTAAAGAACCCCAAGCTAAATGTATTAAGTAATCAAACTTATTATTACTAAACATTTTGTCTATTTGATTAGTATCTAGCAAATCAATATTTATTGTATTAACTCCGTCTATATGGCTTTTTGAAGTAGCATATATTTCATAATTTTTTTCTAAAAGAGGAGTTTTAATATACTGACCTATAAGACCAGTAATGCCTGTAATTAATATTTTTTTCATACCTATCATTATATACCAAAACAAAAAAATACAAAGCTCAAGTTTAGTAATATATGAGATTATGTTTGTTCGTTTTACTTTCAATAAACCTGTGATAATACAGTAAAATCCAACACATACAACAGTTTTTACCCACTTTTTGATTTTCACTATATGATATAAAAATAATATACACACTAAACACCCTATTTTTAGAGTTTTTTAGTACTATATATAGTATTGAAAACTTCCTAATAAAATATAATTATTTAAGACTTGA
>CAMRCO010000122.1 GCA_947040945.1 uncultured Spirochaetia bacterium | reverse complement strand
GAGATCGAGTAATGTGACTGGAGTTCAGACGTGTGCTCTTCCGATCTATTAAACTTTATAATAGTCTCACTTGAAATTAAATGAGTTACCATTAAATCAGTTCCACCAGCAAAGAGCGTAACCTCATTATTTTCGATTATATCAAGTGCTTCAGAAAGTGTTTTTGGAGTATATGTTTGTTCTACCATAAGTCTTTATTCTCCTTTGATGCTTTAAGTATTGCGTTAACTATATGATCATAACCTGTGCATCTACATAAATTACCTGAAATGCCTCGCCTAACATCAAGCTCTGTTACTTCTTTTTTATTAGCTAAACTAAGAAGTTCATGAGCAGACATAATCATACCGGGTATACAGTAACCACATTGAACAGCTCCTTCCTCTAAAAAAGCATTAACTAGAGCCTTACCATGATTTGTTTCAGTATAATGCTCAACTGTTATAATATAGTCGCCTGCGTCAAGTGTTGATATAGGAATTAAACAAGAGTTCACAACCTTATCATTAAGTAACACAGCACAAGCACCGCATTCTCCCTCACTACAACCCTCTTTTGTTCCTGTAAGAGACAATTCTTGCCTTAAAACATCAATTAAGCGCGTTAAAGGGTTAGCATTTGATTTAATTAATTTTTCATTAACATAAAAACTTATAGCCATTATAATACCTCCGCTATATTCTCAGGTAAAATAGGTATTTTATTAAAGTGATACCCGAGTGCATTATCAACTGCTGAGGCAAATGCTGATGCTGCCCCATCAAAAGTAATCTCCCCTATACCCTTAGCTCCAGATGGACCATATTGATAAGGCTCATTCATAATATGTGTATGCATTTCTGGCAAGTCTAGGCTTGTTGGAATCATGTAGTCAGACATTTTAGTTTGTAAAAAGCGACCGTCTTTCTCTTCAATTTTCTCTAATGCCCCCCAACCTAAAGCCTGTGCCATACCACCCTTAATTTGCCCTTCAACTATTTTCTCATCAATCGCATATCCACAGTCAAATACACCCCAAACATTTTTAATTGTAACCTCAAGTGTTACTTTATCAACTTCAACTTCAACTGCATTTATACCAAGTCCATAACTAGGGTAAGCGTCCCCTCTAAATGTTTCTGTATCCCATGGAATTAAATGCTCTGGATGTTTATAATGTTCAGTTACTTCAACTGTATGTGAGTCGTTCCATTTTTCTTTAAGCTGTTTTGAAGCTTTCTCTATTAAAAAACCTACTACCATAATTGACCTTGATGCCACAGTAGGACCTGTATCAGGAATAAGTGTTGTGTCATAAGGATGAATATGTATATTTTCTATAGGGATACCTAATTCGTATGCTGCTATTTTCTTAAACGTCGTCTCAAGTCCTTGCCCAATTTCAGTGTTTGACGTAAATATTGTAACCTCATCGCCTTCTTTTTTTAGTATGAGTTTAGCCTTAATAATATCACGCTCCCCACTTCCTGTAAAAGCACAACCATGTAAAAAACATGATATGCCTATGCCTCTATAATTTCCATTTCCATATTCTTTTTTCTTATTATAATAATCAGTTTTATCTAAAGTGTAGTCAAGCATTTTTTTAAGTATAATATTGTCATGAAACTTACCGCCGGTAATTGTTGTGTCGCCTTGTTTTACAAAATATTTCGACTTTAATTCTATAGCGTCAACACCTATAATTTCAGCAACTTTGTCCATCATTCTCTCTATAGCAAATATTGCCTGTGGAGCACCAAATCCCCTGAATGCACATGAAGGCGGTTTATTTGTTACAAAAGCACGCCCAAACACTTTAATATTAGGAAAGTTATAAACTCCATTTGCAGTATATGTGCAGCGTTGCATAATAACCCTTGAGCAAGACTCATAAGCACCTGCGTCCATGTCAGACTTTACATCAACTGCTATTATATTATTATTGTCATCAAGCCCCATTTTTATATTTATTTTAGAAGGTTGCCTTTTCACAGTGAACGCAATGTCCTCTTCTCGGTCGAGTATACATTTTATTGTTTTTCTTATTTTGTAACACGCGACTGCAACAGTAGCAGCTACTACATCAGCATAATGTTCTTTCCCACCAAATCCACCACCCAAAGGAGGTGATACTATTTTAAGATCGTCTTCATCATATCCTAAAACAGGAGCAACTGAATGCCTCACATAAAAAGGGCATTGAGTAGTAGAATATATTGCAACTTTATCATTTTCTATTCGAGCAATAGCCCCAATCGTTTCCATATATAAATGCTCTTGATGTGGAGTTCTGTAAGTCTCTTCTATTATTTTTGTTGCATTCTTAAACGCATTATCTGTGTCTCCATTTCCAGCCTTAAATGACACAAATACATTATCAGTTCCATGTATGACTCCACCCAAAAGGGATTCTGAGTCCTCTATTGTAAAAACAGGTGTTAAGTCTTCATATTCTATAACAACATTTTTAGAAAGCTCTATAACCTTATTTTTGTCAGCACCAACAATAAGCATAATGCATTCGCCAATAAACCTAACTTCATTAACAGCAAAAGGTGGCCAATCAGCTATAATCATTTGAAGATATTTTGAGGCAGGAACATCAGTATGGTCAACTGTATAGTATCCTTCAGGCATAGGAGGAACTTTAATACTAAGTATTTTAGCTCTCGCCTTAGATGACCTCACAGTAACAGCATGTAGAACATCAACACCAAAATCAATATCTGTTAGATACTTAGTTTTACCTGTTGTTTTATCTAATGCATCAGTTCTTACAACCGATTTTTTAAGTTCTTTAATTAGTCTAGACATTAATACTCCTAGTGCTTTTAATAAATAGTTTTATTTTGTTTTTTATACTCATCAAAAAGTTTAGTGCATTCTTCTCTATCAAGATTAATAGTTTCTAGTGCATTCTTTTTGCCTTTTATATGGTCATAAATAAAATTATCTCTAAAACCTATCTCTTCAGCATCAATTCTAGTCGCACCATAATAAATAGTTTTGATATTCGCCCAAATAGACGCAGACAAACACATTGGGCAAGGCTCACAAGAAGTGTAAAGTGTCATACCTGAAAGGTCATAAGTTCCAAGTTTTTTACATGCCTCTTGTATCGCAACAATTTCAGCATGTTGAGTGGGGTCATTTTTTAGAAGTACCATATTGCCACCACTTGATACAATTTCTCCATTTGCATCAACTATAACTGCACCAAATGCTCCACCGATATTTTCAAGCATTGATTTTCTAGCCTCAGCACAAGCTAACTCCATATATTTATTCATAGTTTTTTTCCTTTAAATTAAATTCAGAATATTTAGCTACCAAAATAAAGTATATACATTTAGACGCATTTTACAACACTATTTTATTAATGGGTAAACAAAAATATGAAACAAAGATATCATAGTGGAAGTAAAATAAAACACACAAATCCAACAAATCCAACACTTTTAACACTATTTCTCACATGTCTCTTTTATATTTGTTGCTCGGTATCCTCACATGTTATTTATATCAGAGCATACAAACTATAGTTATCATTACTATATACAGTATTAATAACAACTCTTAAATCTTAAAATATTATTAAGCAAATAAAAAATAAATACTTATAACTTGCCTTAATAGTATATATTTTTTTGCTCACAATATGATCTTTGACACACCACTTACCTCTTTTATGGGGGCAATTTTTTTCTATTATTACTACCAGAATGAGACATTAAGTTCTTTGCAAAACTTTTTAATTACCGCATAATTAGTCGCTAGTTTTTTGTCAATGTCCTTTATCTCTTCGACTATGGTTTCAGTGTTTAATATTTCCTCATCTTCTAAACTGTCAATATAGCGTGGTATGTTTAAATTGTATTCATTATTTTCAATCTCGCCTAAAGATATTTTTTTAGAATATTTTTTAATTTCTTTTCTATATTGGTATGTATCTATAATTTTATCAATATGCTCATTAAGTAAAACATTTTGTTTCTTCTCTTTTTCAAAACTTTTACTTGCGTCAATGAAGAGTATATCATCAGAGTAACGACATTTTTTGAATACTAAAATACATACAGGAATACCTGTTGAATAAAATAAATTACTTGGAAGCCCTATTACAGCATCAAGGTAACCTGTTTTGCTTTCTCCTTTAGTTAAAATGCTTTCTCTAATTTTGCCTTCAGAACCACCACGAAAAAGAACGCCATGAGGAACAACAACCGCACAAGTACCATTTTCAGCCAAATGAAAAATCATGTGCAAAATGAAAGCATAGTCGGCTGTACTTTGAGGAGGCAGTCCATAACCTCTAAACCTGTCATCAGACACAACTGTACTTGAATCCCACTTTAATGAAAACGGAGGATTAGCAACTATTGCCTCAATTTTTGTTTTACTATCAAGTGCAGGGCGAAGTAATGTGTCAGCATGATTTATATGAAACTTGTCATGCTTAATGTTATGAAGTAAAAGATTCATACGAGCAAGGTTATATGTTGTTAGGTTTTTTTCTTGCCCATAAATTTTGTCTACTTTTTTACCAATTTCTTGATACACATTAAAAAGAAGAGAACCCGAGCCACATGTTGGGTCATATATGCTTTTAAGTTTTTTCTTTTTTCCTTGAGTTGGGTTTTGCGTATCGAGTGTTACAATTTTTGAAAGTATTGTTGACACTTCTCTTGGAGTATAAAACTCACCTGCTTTTTTTCCTGAACTTGCTGCGAACTCACTAATTAAATATTCGTAAGCATCGCCCAAGTCATCACTTGAAATACTGTGACTTGATAAATTAGTGTCGAGTATATGAATAATTTCACAAATAAGTTTATTACGTTCTTTAGTTTCTCGACCAAGTTTAATGCTGTTTAAGTCAACTTCATGGAATAAACCGCCAATATCCTCTGAACTTTCCTCGCCATAAGTTGACGACTCAATATTTTTGAATGTTTGTATGAGGTCATCCAAAATGTATTTCTCATTACTTGCGTTTAGTGCGAAAGTTGACCATAAATCGGAAGGCTTAATAATGTAGCCCACAGTTTTAAGTGCTTCTTTCTCGAACATTTCTACCTCTTCATCAGAAGTAAACCTTTCATAAAACTCACCTAATGAGTCATACTCGTCATAAATTAAAAGAGTGCTCTTGAGTTGCTTTTCATAGTTATCACTTAAATATTTGAAGAATATGAAGCCGAGCATATAATCACGAAACTGGTCGGGATCCATCGAGCCACGCAATTTCTTCGCTATGTCCCATAATACTCGTCCTAATGCCAAAGCTTGTTCTCTACTCATCTTGTCTCCTTATTAATACAACACCATTAAACAAACAT
>CAMRCO010000121.1 GCA_947040945.1 uncultured Spirochaetia bacterium | reverse complement strand
TAAAAAAAGAGCTTGTAAATTTAAACGCTGATTCTATTGTTCTAGGAGCACTTGATAATATATCTTGGCTTTTTAATATTAGAGCAAATGATATTCATTGTAATCCGTTTGTTACCTCTTATGCTTTTGTATCTAAAAATGAAACTATTTTATTTACTGATGACAGCAGAATATCTAAAGAGGTCTCGGGTATTCTGAGTAAAAATGGTATTACTCTAATGGGTTATGAAGATATTTTTTTATATGTTAAAGAAATAAGTGATTTACAAGTTTTATGTGATGAAGATGAAATTAATTATTCTTTATTAGAAACTATAAAATCAAATAAAAATATATCGACTGTTATTGAACTTAATCCTGTTTATTTAATGAAGGCTTGTAAAAGTAAAAAAGAGATAGCGAATCTACATATAGCATATCTTAAAGATGCTTGTGCTAATGCTGAGTTTTATGCTTGGTTTTTTGAAGCACTTGAGAATAATGAAACTATTACTGAGTATGACTTAGTGCTTAAAGTTGCTCATTATCGCTCTTTACATAAAAATTATTTTGAGGAGAGTTTTGACGCTATCCTTGCTTATAAAGATAATGCTGCCATGATGCATTATAAGCCTTCTCAGAATGAATCAAAAAAAATAGAGCGTTCTAATTTATTACTAAATGATAGTGGTGGACAATATTTTAATGGAACAACTGACACTACTAGAACATTTGCTCTAGGTAAAATAACTGACGAGGAACGTCATGACTTTACATTAGTAGTTAAAGGCGTTATTGCTTTAAGTAATGCTATATTTAAGGACTCATGTACAGGTTCTGATTTGGATATACTTTGTAGACAATTTCATTGGTCTGAAGGACTTGACTACCGATGTGGAACAGGCCATGGAGTAGGGTTTATGCTTGGGGTACATGAAGCGCCTCCTAGCTTTAAGGAAAGGAATATAAAGTTTAAGGAAGGCATGACTATTACAATAGAGCCCGGTGTTTATACTGCTGGAAGCCATGGGGTTAGAATTGAAAATACTGTTGTTGTAGTTCCTCATATAACTACCGAATATGGAAGCTTTTATAAATTTGAAACATTTACTTTAGTGCCAATAGATACAAATTGTATAGATAAATCACTTTTAACAGTTGAAGAGATTAATTGGATAAATAGTTATCATAAAAAAGTTTTTGAGATGGTATCGCCTTTAGTTAGTGATAAGGCTTCCAAGTGGCTTTTAAAAAAAACAAAGTCTATCTAAAAAGTGATTACATTTTAGATAAATATATTATAATATTAATAATAGTGAAGTTAGTAAAGTGTGTTAAATAAAAAACCGACTCGGGGATAATCGAATCGGCTTATTACAAATGTAGTTCTTTTTGGGGGTAATCAAAAATCAACTAATAATATTATCGGCATTTATCCAAAAACTTTAGCAAATTAAATTAAAATTTCCTTAATTATCCTATGAAAATTTTTATACGCAATTTTTTCTGCCTCTTCATTTGTAAACCCTGAGTACATCATTTTCTCTATTATTATGCCTGATTTTGATGCATTTTCAAATCCTTCTACGCTATCATTATCTGGAGGTGAAAGATAATCCTCATAATCAAAACCAATACCAATATGATCAATTCCAATAAGGTCTGTCATGTGCTTAATATGATCAATCACCCTGTCAGGGTTTTGTTTTTCTGTTTCAGTATCTATAAAATATTTGTGAATATTAATACCAACTACACCATTAAGATTTTTAATTATTTTTAGATGATCATCTGGTAAGTTTCTGGCAACATCACATAATGTGCGGCTATTTGAATGGCTTGCTATAATAGGTTTATTAGCCCTGCCTGCAATGTCCGCTACATCAAGAAATGATTGATCATTTAAATGAGACACATCCAAAATCATGTTTTTATCAAATATTCTTTGTACAGCTTTTCTGCCAATATCAGTAAGACCATCTTTAGGATTAGACTTGGCAATACTTCCATAAGTTGTGTCAGGTTTAGCACCTGTGGCAAGACAGTTTCTCTCATTCCACGTAAGTGACGCATGCCTTGCCCCAAATGCATAATATTCGTCTATTAAGTCTATATCACACTTTATGCTATCAAGCCCTTCTAAACCTATAAAGACATATATTTTGCCTTCATTTTGAGCCTTTATCATTTCGTCATAGTTTTTTACAATAGACAAAACGTCTTCACAATGCATAACATCTTCTTTTATATATTTCATAATCTCTAATGTTCTTTCTCTAGGTCTGTCTAAGTATTTTTTATCAATCCAAATTACAAATATAGAACCTGATATTTTACCTTGAACAAAATTGTCATAATGGTATTTTCTAAACACAGAATCATTCATCACAGTTGTTTCTCTAATATGAGCAATATGTGACCAAGTATCAGAATGAGCATCAAAAATCATTTGTCTATTCTCCTACATAAAAGTCTAATGGATTAACCCATTAATAAAGTGCCAATAAAAATACCAAAATATGTTCCTAAAACGTATCCTAATGTACCTATTAAAAGCACAGGTGCTACTAAATTAGTCCAACCCTTAGATATTGCCATAGCAGCTGCAGTAGTAGGCCCTCCTATGTTAGCGTTTGATGCCATTATAGCTTCTTCTAAATGGAATTTGAATATTTTTGCAAAACCGAATGTAAAAATCATATTGCTTAAAACCATTATTGCACAAAAAACAAGTAGTAAAGGAGATTTTTCTATGATGAGCTTAATTGAAGCAGGTACTCCAATAACTGTCAGAAATAAATAAACTAAAAATGTTCCTATTTCTTGAGTTCCTCTTATCTCTCCAAAAAATTTAGGTACGAATGTAGCACAAAGCATAGCTATAGTTGTAATAAGTAAATATTTATTGCTTATTAAAATATTGAAAGTGCTTAAGAAAGCGTTTGATGTTGGAATAGCTGTTTTTAATACACCTGAAAGAGTATCTGATAAAGCAACTATTACACAGCTCGCTGCAAAACCAAAAGCTATATCTTTAAGTGATATTTCTTTTCTACCCCAGTATGCTGCAGCTAAAGTTTCATCCCCTTTAGTTCCAGTTTTTTCAATTTGGTCAACATAAGGATGAGTAAACATTTTTCTAAAAAACGTTAAAGAAGGCATTGCTATTAAAAGAAAGAAGTATAAAACCATAAGTAAATTGTCTGACACAATAGCCGCTGACAAAAGTTCGCCTGATAAATCGAAAGAACTTGCTACTGCTACAAAGTTTACAGTTCCACCAATATATGTTCCTGTCATAACACCTGCAATACTTCCAAGTTCAGGTATATGATTTTTAAGTAAAGTGAAACCTATTAAAGAACCAACCATTGTTCCAATAGCGCTTATTAAAAACAAAATAAGAAGTCGTCCACTTTCTTTCCATATTTTTTTAATATTACATTGAAAAAGTAAAAATGGTAAAGCAAGAGGAACAACATATCCCCAAATACTGTCATAAACAGGGCTTTCCACTGGAATTATGTTTAAGTTAGATAAAATCATAGCTCCAAGTAATGCTATAATAGCACCTGAAACTTTGGCTGCCCACTGATATCTTTGTTCTAAATAAATACTGATTGCCGACCATAAAACAATTATTGCCCATAAAACCAAAACATTGTCAGAACTGATAAGTGCATTCATAATGTATTCTCCTAGTTTTTTTATAAAATACAAAATGGTAATATATAGCAGTAAGTTATTTAGAATTAACTACAGATATATATTACCATTTCTTTAAATATTTTAAATATTACTTAGCAGTAAGTGCCACAGCAGTAAGCCATGATACAGGCTTATTGTAGTGAGGCAAGAAGAAGAAGTCTGATAAAGCAAACTCATCTATACTCATGCCATTTTGTATAGCAAGAGAGAATGTATGTATCGCTTCAGCATGGTTTTCTTCAGAGGCAATTTGAGCACCGACTATTCGTCTGGTTTCCTCTTCATAAACAACTTTAACTAAAATGTCTTTATAGTCTGGCATAAACTCAGGACGTGTAGCATCTTTTACAAAGTTAGTTTTAACTTTTAATCCTATTCTGTTAGCACTACATTCTGAGAGTCCAGTTGATGCCATATGATATCCAAATACACATATAGCATTAGAACCTTGTGTTCCCTGATATGATAATACTTTATCTTTTATATTGTGAGCAGCAACTATTCCCATTCTAACAGCATTTGTTGCGAGTGCAATATATTCTTTTGCACGTGTTGCACGTGAATATACTGAAGCACAATCCCCAATAGCAAATACATCAGGATCACTTGTTTGCATGTATGAATCAACTATAATAGCTCCGTTTCCAAGTGTTTCTAAATGGTCTTTGTAAAGTTCACAGTTTGGTCTAAATCCAATCGACATAATAACCATATCTACATCATATGATCCCTTGTCTGTTACAACTTTGTTTATACAATCATTCTCATCACCTTCAAACTTCACTACTTTTTCATCAAGATGTACTTCAACGCCACCTTTTGTGATATGTTCTAAAGCAACATCAGTAATCTCTTCATCAAAATAATTAGCCATAACTCTAGGAAGAGCTTCCACAAGTAGAGTTTCTTTTCCTCTTTGTCTAAGAGCTTCTATAATTTCAACTCCAATATATCCTGCACCAACAACCATAACTCTTTTAATTTCAGGTTTTTTAAGTTCTTCGATAATATTTAAAGCGTGGCTATATAATTTAGATAGATGAATACCTTTAAGGTCAATACCTTCGATTTGGCGTGGAACAATAGGCCAAGACCCTGCAGCTAGTATTAACTTGTCATAACTGTCTTCAAATGGTGTTCCATCAGAAACTTTTATACCTTCGATTTTTTTGTTAGCAAAATCAATTTTTGAAATCTCATGTCCCATATTGACTTTAATTCCTTGTTCTTCTAAGCTTTCAGGAGAAGCATAGAACAAGCCTTTAGGGTCTTTAACAACATCTCCAACCCATAATGCTATTCCGCAAGCAAGAAATGATATATTATCACTTTTATCATACGTTACTACATCAACATCTGGATGTAGTTTTTTCAGATAAGTGCAAGCAAATGTGCCTGCATGATTACAACCAATAACAATAGCTTTCATAAAACACTCCTATTTTAATATGTATATAATATTGAACAAAAGAAAGTATATTATTAAAATAGTAAATGTCAAATATATTAATAACAAAAACTTATAATTATATACAATCTTTAAATATAAGTTTATTCATTATTATCTAAAAGTCAAAAAAACTTACTAGAATTTTTTATTATTTGGTAATTTTTTAGATTTAAGAAAGTTTATAGTGGTTTTTTGATATTGAGTATCTTTTTTAGAACAAAATTTATTTCAAAAGTTTTATAATA
>CAMRCO010000120.1 GCA_947040945.1 uncultured Spirochaetia bacterium | reverse complement strand
GCACGTCAATTACACCAATCTTAAAATCACTGTTTGGACTAAATGAAGCAAAACCTAAATCAATAGTAATTCCACGTCGTTTCTCTTCAGGCAAACGCATCATAGATTTACCAGTTAAAGCATATATTAAGGCTGATTTCCCATGGTCAACATGTCCTGCTGTACCGATAACTTTATTCAATTTAGTCGTCCTTAATTTTTATTTAATATATCAAGTAAAGTTTCTTTCACATAATTTATATGACTTGTGTCTATAGTTAGTGTATAAATTAAAATAGCATCATTTTTTATTTTCGCTATTATTGGAATACTACTCATCTGCATATCGCTTAATACTTTTTTTATATTTTTATGTTTAATAGATAAAGCATAAGAAGGAAAATAAGTATCAGGCATAGCACCACCACCAGTCTCTACAGACGCCTCAGTAACGCTCACGTCATGTTCTTTAAGGTGACGGCAAAGTATACTCGCTTTTCTTTTTGCCTCTACCATAGACTCATCTAATATTTTTTTAGAATAATTTATGGCGTCATCACTATTATTTAATTTGTTTATTGCGTATTCTTCTAAAATAGAAATAATTGTTTTCCCAACACGAAATGCTCGCATAAGAGGATGTTTTGATATTATATTAATTAAATCACTGCGTCCTGCAATAATTCCCGCTTGCACACTTCCAAATATTTTATCTCCTGAAAAGCAAACTAAATCAATATTCGCATTAAATGCTTTATATATATCTTCATGATCAGTAGACTCATCATCTAAAATGCCTGCCCCCTCATCATAAATAATAGGAATATTTTTATCTATACTTTTTCTTAAAAGAGCTAAAGAAGGCGAATCTGAAAATCCACGTATCTTAAAATTAGATGTATGTACTTTAAGTATAAAAGCTGTGTTTTCATTTATAGCATTTTTATAATCATCAATTGTCGTAATATTAGTAGTGCCAACTTCAACGAGTGAGCATCCTGCCTCTCTTAAAATATCAGGCACTCGAAAACCGCCACCAATTTGAACTTGCTCCCCACGAGAAACTATAACTTCACGCCCCTTAGCAAGCGAAGTTAATATTAAAAATATTGCTCCTGCATTATTGTTTACAACTAAAGCTGACTCAAAAGACGTAATTTTTGAAATTAACTTATACAAAAATGTGGCTCTTTTACCCCTTTTTTGCAAATTAATATCATATTCTAAATTATTTGAATATATATTAACATCACGTGCATTATCCCAAATATTTTTGTTAATTGGGGAACGCCCTAAATTAGTATGAAGTATAGTGCCTGTCGCATTAATTACAACTTGAAGTCGAGACTTTTTAGCATATTCAAGACTTTTAACACATTCATTTATTATATATTCAGTTGTTACATTTTCAATTTTTTTTTCTTTTATAAGATTTCTCACTTCCTCAAGTGTATTTCTTACAATGTCAGCGACGATTGGTCTAGAAATTATTTTATGATAAGGCAACACAAGACTATGTTCTAATGCCTTATGTATTTGAATAAGGTTATTATACTCTTTCACTTAAAATCCTTAATGTTAGAAAAAATTAGAAAATGTTTTTGACTTTATATCTTTATCGTCTAAAGATTCACCAATTTCATCTAAGTATCTAGTTACAGCCAGAGCAAAACCACCCTTGATAGGAGTTTTAGGAAAAAGTTTAATCAGAGGTGTTCTTTTTTGAACAGATCTCATCACTTTATCATCATCAAATAATATAGGAGCAAGTAATTTCAAATCAATTTTAAGACTAAATTTCTCTGAAACTTTTTTTACTTCTTTATGTAGATTTATAGCCCAATCTATATTCTTAACTTTATTTACAAGAAGGTACATTTTATTTGTTTTATTATTAACATGTAGCATTTTCATAAGTCTATAAAGGTCAGCAAGAGCCGTTATTTCTGGATTAGCCACAAGCACAATATCATCAGACATCGCATAAAAACGCATAACCATTTGATTAATTCCTGCCGCATAATCTATGATAATATAATCATAATCATCTTTAAGCTCTTTTAAGTCAGTAGCAAGATTTGATAAATTATAATCATTTTCAAATTGTACAAAACGTTGAACATTAATACCAGCACTTATAACATCAATTCCATGTTCACTTTTAAGAATGCATTCCCTAAGTGGAATATTGCCTTCAAAATAATCTTGAAGCTTAGTTTCTGGTTTTACATGAAGAAGAATAAAAACATTAGAACAGTTGATATCAAGATCAAAAATTAATACTCTATTGCCTCTACTCGCAAGCTCGGCTGAAAAGTTCACGCTAGAAAAAGTTTTACCAGAACCACCTTTGCCACTGGAAAAAGAAATTATACGCCCCATACTAACTACCTATATAAAGGTCTAAAACTTTAGCAACACAAACTCTAACATCTTCATCCCAATCTAATATAAGTGGTTTCAAAGCCTTTACAACAGTTGACTTATCAAATACATTTACATTTTTAGCTAACTCATTAAGAGCATCTAGTCTTACCTTAGAGTTTTGATCATTTAAATCTTGAAGTAATTTTTCTGTCATTTATATTAAATCTCCTAGAGAAATTAAACTCTATTAATTATAGCATGTTATAGTATTTTGTCAAAATTTTCTAAAACCAAAATATTATAAACATTAAATATAAAGTTGCAAAAAAACTAAAAGTAGTATTTAATTTTTATAAAAGTTATTTAAGTTTTATTTATGAAATCTTTACAACGTTTTAGTGAATACAGTATGTCAACTTACCTACTCTGTCCAAGGAAGTATAGATATACATACATTGAAAAAAATCTAAAAAAATCCAAAAAAAAAATACATGTAAATTTTATTTTTGGAAATGCAGTACACCTTACTTGCAAAGACTATTATTCTTTTAGAGCAGAAGAACGTACACTTGAAAATCTTCATAATCTATTTAGAAAAAAATGGAAGGAAACAGGAATCAAACAGTTTTTTGGAAGCATAAGTGAAGAAAGGCAACTTGGGGAAAGAGGTCTTCTTATGCTAACAAATTTTTTTAATAAATTAGGTAGCATTATGCCATATCAAACAGAACAATATATGGAAAATAAAATAAAAGACTATGTTTTATTTGGACGAGTAGACAGAACTAATTTACTAAAAGACGACACACTTGAAATTATAGATTACAAAACAACAAGATACTATATTGTTAATGATGACGAGGACAATGAAAGAAAAAGAAAAACTATACAGCTTAAACTTTATGCTTTCATTTTAAGTGGTTCAAAAAGACAAGTTAGTAAAGGATCATTTTACCATTTGGAAGATGATTATTTCGACACTATTGATTTTACAGAAGGTAGCATCAAGCATATTGGTATATGGTTTGAAGAGATTATTAACGACATTCGATATGATAAATATTTTGACACAAATGTAGGCAATCACTGTAAGTATTGTGATTTTTTTAATATTTGCCAAGGTGACGATAAAGAAGAGCTTAGTGAAATAAAAAATAATTATAGTGACAACAATGAAGAGTCAGACTTATTTACTTAATGAAGTACTCTGTTATAATAACTCCTATAGACACCGAAATAAAACTTACTATAAGAGTGAGGAATGCATAACAAACTGCTTCCATATACCTAGCATCTTTTACAAGAAAAAATATTTCAAGCTGAAATGTGCTGAGCGTTGTGAACCCACCAAGAAAACCTGTTACTACTAAAAGCTTAGCTGTAGGCGACATAAATAAAGCGATATGAAATCCAAGCACACTTATAATACCAATAAAGAGACACCCTAAAATATTTATACTAAATGTCGTCCAATAACTAAACTTAGATAAAAATAAAACATTGAAAGCATAACGAAGTGTTGCTCCAAGTCCTCCACCTAAAAACACAATTAAAAAATTATACATAAATTATCCTTAAATTATATAACATAATAATAATTTATTTATTTCAACCACAAATAAATTCACTAATATTTTACATTATGTCAATATAACTGTTATATGGGATAAATAAATATTAAAAAAAAGGAGTCCCCATGAAAAAAATTACTTTTCTGTTTTTGTTTTTGTTTAGTTTAAATGTATTCGCACAAGATGCTATTAAAGCAGAATCTTCTATGTCATTTGAAAAAACTTTAACAAAACTAGAAACTGAGATTAAAACCAAAGGGCTTACTGTGTTCGCAAAAATAGACCACAAAATGGCAGCTAAAAAAGTTAAACTTGAAATGATGCCCGCAACAGTTATAATTTTTGGTAATCCTTCAGTTGGAACAATGCTAATGAATGACAATATGGACTGGAGTTATGAGTTACCACTTAAAATATCAGTTTATGAAGACAAAGATGGCAAAGTTTGGATTAAGTCAAGAAAACTTGCTAAGGATGTATCTTCACCAACTCAAAATAAAAGTATTAATGCGATAAATGGATTACTAACTAATTTAGTAACAGGCAAAAAATAATTTTAAATTTCTGTAAGTGTTACTATTTTAATTAGTAGTGACACTTACAAAAATAATTATATACTATATTTTTTTATTTCTAGGTTTTGGCAAGTCCACAATAGGCTCTAATATTCCTACAATTTCTTTAGATAGGTCACACCAATATCAAGCATATAATACTCTTTCGCACCTTTATACGGAAACATTCTCCCCAAAAAGGCTTACTTATATTCAAGCACCCTTCACAATTAATCTCATCTTTGTAGGCACATTCACTGCATAAAAGTCCACATCTTGACTCTATCATTTAATTTTTCTATAATTATACTCAAAAAAATTATCTATTTTTGCCCCAAGCCTTGCATTGGCTAATTCGTTTACCATGATCTCCTTGATCTTTGTCATGAGCAAATTTTCTAAGTAACCCGCAAGGAAATTCTTTACATACTCCGCAGTGATGATAATCTTTACTTTCACAACAAGTTTTTATAGGACATTCTCCCCAAAAAGGTTTATAAATACGAGAACATCCTTTACAGTCTCCATTTTTTTTTATCTTGCATTTACTACATAATATTCCACATCTAGACTCCACCATTTAAACGTCTCCTAAATACTTTTTGTTTCTTTTCGTTCCACTATTTAAAGTTTATCTAAATCTTCTATAATGTCCTCTATATTTTCTGTGCCAACTGACATTCTAATAAGTCCATCAGTAATACCAGCTAAAAGCCTCTCTTCTTTAGAATATGGAGAATGCGTCATAGAAGCAGGATGTTGTATAAGAGTTTCAGCATCTCCTAAACTCACAGCAAGTGAACATAGTTTAAGGCTATTTAATAATTTAATACCAGCATCATAACCACCTTTAAGCTCAAATGCTATTATTGCACCAAATGCCTTCATTTGTTTTTTAGCGATGTCATGCCCTTCATGGTTAGGAAGCCCGGGATAGT
>CAMRCO010000119.1 GCA_947040945.1 uncultured Spirochaetia bacterium | reverse complement strand
TAGTTATATAGAATAAAATAGACTAATAGAAAAAATAGATTTTCCGATACTTATAAAACAAATAAACTAATATAGGTAACTTATGGCTAACAAAAAAGTAACTTTGAATAATGAAGAGAAAGCAGTTTTTTTAGATATTAAATCGGCTGTCTCGCTTGCGATGTTTGATTCTGAATTAAGTAGATTTGATGGTAGTATTGACTTTGATGTGAGGCGTGCGGTTATTTATAATAAAGTTGTTTTTGAAAATATGGTTAAAAGACTTTTTTCTTATACTTCTTGTAAGGACTCTAAAAAATATGAGTTAAAAGAAAAAGACCTTATGAAATTGCTTAATGCTAACCCTAATGAAAAACTTTATTATATTGAAAATCTAAATGAGGAAACTTTTACATTTTTAATTGATATACTTGATCAAAAAAAGAAAATACGTGGGTATAGTGAATATATTCTCTATTCTCTTTTTAATCATTATTTTGACTATATTAAAAATTAATTGTTTTACTGTAAAATGAAAAAATTAATAATAACAATTCTTGCTTTATGCACATTAATATCCCCATTATATTCTCAAATTAGAAACTCTCCTATTGTTGATTCTGAGTTTGATGAGGCAGAAAAATTATTTTTTCAAAGGAAGTATAATTTTGCACGTGAGTCTTTTTTATATTATCTTGAAAGAAGACCACTTCAAACAAATGATATGCTATATTATTATATAGGGGCGACTTATTTTCAGGATAAGCAATATAGTAATGCTATTCATTATTATAAAATAGCTTTCGACCTAAATGATAGTTATATTTATGGCAACAGCGTAGCAAACTCATATTATCAGCTTACTAATTATAGTGAAGCTCTAATTTGGTATAGAAGGGCAATAGACAGAACATATTCTCCATTTAAGCCAGTAATAAGTAAGAACACAGAAGAGTATGAAGTTATAAACCAGAATATAGTAACAAATATAACCTATATTGGGACTAATGATTTATATAAATTTTTACCTGATGAATATTTAATTTATGTGACTGAAGATGAAATTCTCTCTACAAATGCTCTGTCAGATATTACTAACGCAACAGATACAACAGCTATTATTAACACTAATATACAAGAAAATACGTTTAAAGAAACGCCATTAAAAGTAGACCCATTAGAAAATAAAAATATACCTCTATCTATAAACAACAATATAGATAAATTATTTTTTTATGGTGAGTTTTTTACCAACATAATTGTTACAAATACTTATACTAATATTGCCACAATCACAAACACTACAGTAACATTTGTTACAAATAATGATGTATTTTTAATTCCTTATAATGCAAGTGATGAAACGGACAGCACAACGACTGATACTGTTTCAACAAATGATTCTGCAGTAGTTATACCTGATGACACAATAGCGAGTACGGACACCACATCAGAAAATAATATTTTCACACTAGTAAATGTTACAAATGAAACAATAGAAAATGAAACAGTGATTGTTACAAATGACATAATAACATTTGATGAATATTCTACAAAAGCTATATATTATAATGCCTATTTACACATGGGGCATACTTTACTTAAAATGAAAGATTATACTAATGCTGCTTTAAGTTATGAAATATTTTTAACTAATGTAGGGGACGGATATTATCAAAAGGATTCTTTAGATAGAGTAATAAATACTATAAGAAATAGAAAAATGACAACAAATTTTTCTCCTTTCACAAATGGTTATAGAGTGTTTACCAATATTGATATGATGACTACTACCGACATAGTAGACATAAAAGGAAAAATAAATAAAAAAGTTGTGCTTGCCACAGGGGAGGAAACAACTTATAAAGAAAATGAAAACGAAATTGATGAGTTTTTATATAAAACAACTGATGGCATTACTGTAAAAAACACATTGCACCCCAGTGGAAAAAAAGTTATAGAAGTAGTATATCTTAATGGAGATATTAAAAAAGATACTTTTTATGAAGACGGTAGCAAGTCTATTTGGATTAAAATGTATAATGGTGATGTGTATGAGTATATAGAAGAGAAAGACGCTTCTTTTGTAAAAAGAAATAATATAAAAACCGCTGACAGTGAAACTATATCCGTTTTAAAGTCAGATGGCTCAATTATAAAAAATACGAGAACTAAAGATTTTACATCGCACTATAACCGAAGTGTTGATGGTGGAAATATTAATAGAATAGAATATTTTAATGGAGACATTGTTAAAGAAAGTGTCATGCCTGATGGAACTGTTATAAATCAAAAAAACATGAGCGATGGTTCCGCCACTGTTTTAGTAAACTATAAAGATGGTCGAATAGCAAATACTCAAACTGACACAAATGGAGTATCAACCACACAAATACATTTACCTGATGGTAGCACGCAAACTCGTGTGTCGAAAGACTTTGTTGCCATGTCGTTTTCATATAAAACAGTTTTAAACGACGGCACTATTATTATAAAAACAGTTTTAGATGACGGCACTATAAAAATAGATAAGCAAAGTAAAGATGGCTCAAAAATGGTTGAGACAATATTTACTGATGGCAGAATAGAAACTGAAACTCGTGAGAATGATGCCAGCATAAAAAGATCAACTCTTGCTAGTGATGGTTCAGCCGAGAGCATTACTGAAAAAACTGATGGAACTGTTATTCGTGAGAATGTAAACTCTGATGGCAGTTATTTGCTTTCTACAAAATATGCTGATGGTGGAAGTGAAACATTTAGTCGTGATATTGATGGTGTTGAGATAAATGAAATTAGTGACTCTTTAGGTAGCCACAGTATTACCACAAAGTATAAAGACGGTAGAACTGTTGTAAAGAAAAAATTTGCTAATGGAAACACAATTGATATAGACTCAAGTGGAGACGGAACTCGCACAGAAGCGGGTAGAGATGACGGTGCTAAAATTATTGTAGAAGAGAAAATAGGGGAGCCAAAAAGTGTTATGATTTACGACAGTGTTGGCGGGTCTATGACAAAGGAAAATGCGAGCTTTTTAATTATAGAGCTTTTGGGCAGAGATTACAATGTTCATGTTGATATGGTTCAAAATATTTTAGTGGATGTTCCTGTCGATGTTAATGAAAGTGAAAGTGAAGTTGTAAATGTTGATACTGAAGAAAGTGAAGTTGTAAATTAAAGTATATTAATTTGCGGATGACACTGTCATATTGTTAAGTGAAGCAACAGAACCTTTGCTTGAATGTTCATCCATTAATATGTTGACAATTTCATCAACTTTTTCATTTTCTTTATTGCCATTATGAGCCTTAACCCATTGAAACTTTATAGTATGTTTTTTTGACTCTTTATATAAGTTTTGCCAAATATCTTTATTTTCTACGTCTTTTTTATCGCTTTTAATCCAGCCATTTTTAACCCAGTTATTTATCCATTTATTCATGCCTTGAACAAGATAACTGCTGTCGCTGTAAAGTTCTATGTTTGAAGTGTACTTAACTTTTTTTATAGCGAACAAAGCGGCTGAAAGCTCCATTTTATTATTAGTGGTATATTCAGAACTCTCCCCAATTTCAAGCCTATACTTCGATGTTTTAAGAATAGCACCCCAAGCTCCAAGCCCCGGGTTTCCACGACATCCACCATCGGTGTAAATTATTATTGTCTCTTTTTTATTCATGCAGAAGTTTAATTATATTTTCATATACGCTATTTATTATAGAAGTTTTTGTATAATCTTTTTTTGAAACTTCAAACCCAGCGGCTTTAGGATGCCCACCGCCATTATATTTTTCGGCAACACCTCTTATATCTTTTTCACATCTGCTTCGTAGGCTAACTCTGAAAGTTTTTTCATTTTCTCTTATTATGAAACCAATAACAACACTTTCCATACACATAACACATTCTGATATGCTGATGCCTGAGTCTGAAATAGGAATGCCAAGAATTTTTTCTCCAACACAAATATAGCCAACTCGCTTGTCTTCACAAATTACAACTTTTTTATAAATATTAACAAGTACTTTAAGGCTATCTTCATCATAGCGTTTTTTTACAACACGTCCTAAAGCAAGTAGGTCTACATTTCTTTCTAATATTTTAGAAGCAATATTTAATGTTTTTCTAGTTGTGTTCGGGTAAGCAAATCCGCCAGTATCACTTGAAATGGCTGTGTAAAGTATTGTTGCTATTTTGGAATTTATGCTTTTTAAGTCAGCTGAAAAAATATCGGCTACTATTTCAGCTGTGGCAGAAGCCGTTTGGTCAACATATCGCATAGTAACATTTTCTAGGTTATGTGGTTTATGATGATCAATAAATAAAACTTGATTATACTCATTTGCTATTTTAGAAATCTCTCCAATTCTATTCATGTCTCCAGAGTCAAGAACAACAAGAACATCTTTTTTTGTTATGTCAGCTATCTTAAAATCAAAATGAACATCTTCTATACCAAGCATATATTTTAAGTCTTTAGGCATACTGTTAGCACTTATGACGATAGACTTTTTTTTATAATTTTTAAGCAAATAATGTATAGCCAAACATGAGCCTATAGAGTCGGCATCAGGATGAGTGTGGCCTGTAAGTGTTATATGTTCTGCTTTAAGTAGTGTATCAAGTATCTTTTTTTTAGAGGCGTTTTTAATCGGTTTTGTTTGCACTATTATTATCTTCTTTTTTTATATCAAGATCATGTATTATTTGTAATACTTTATCTGCTTCAATTAATTTGCTGTCATAAAGAAATGACATATCAGGAACATATCTTATTTTAAGAGTTTTTTTAAGTCTTGAAAATATTACCCCTTTACAGTTCATAAAACCCTTTAGGACTTCATCTTTTTTAGTTTCATCCAAACATGTAAAATATATTTTAGCATGCTTTAAGTCTTTTGTTGTGTCGACTTTTGTTATGGTTACCAAATTATTTTTTATTCTAGGGTCTTCTATTTCTTTCATCAGAATAAAGGAGAGACTTTGTTTTATGTTCTCATTAATGCGTAATAACTTATGTGTTGCCAATTTTTATCCTTTATAAAACTACAAAGTGTCAATTTTACTATTCATACTTTCTAGTTCTTCTTTTTCAAACACTTTATCTATATTAACTAGTATAATCATATCATTATTATTTCTAGCTATTCCTTCTATATATTTATCTTCAATCCCTCTATGTGTATCTATTTGGTCTTGTATTAAATCTTTTGTTACTGTTATAACATCAGAAACAGAATCAACTATAACTCCATATTTGTTGTCTTCGATAGATACCACAACAATAACACATTCTGCAGGGTCTTTTGCATCTTGAAATTTAAGCCTAACTCTTAAGTCTATTACAGGGATAATACTACTACGTAAGTTGATAACCCCTTGAAAATATTTTGGGCTATTTGGAATGGGATATGGCTTCATATAGCTTACAATTTCCTGAACCTTTAATATATCTAAAGCATAAAGTTCATCTTTAATATTAAAAACCAAAACTTGATAAGTATTTTCACTTAGATTCATAGACTTAATTACCCTTACAAAAAATTTT
>CAMRCO010000118.1 GCA_947040945.1 uncultured Spirochaetia bacterium | reverse complement strand
TATCATAATATTCCTTATCATAGCAAATACTCTATTTACATTACAGTTATTATTTATGGCAAAAGAAAATATAAACAAAAAAACCCAAGCTTTTACACTTGGGCTTTTTATAATTTTTATACTATTTTATAAGTATATTGTTCCACCGATTCCAATAGGAAGTCCAAGTGTGAACCATATTACAAGAAGTATACTCCAGAATACTAAGAAACAAATAGAGTATGGTATCATCATCGAAATAATCGTACCAAGCCCCGACGCCTCTTTACCTTCAACATCATACTTACTCGCAAATGCCAAAATCATAGCAAAATAAGACATTAAAGGAGATATGATGTTTGTACTTGAGTCACCTATTCTGTAGGCAAGCTGTACAAACTCAGGAGAGTATCCTACTTGCATAAGCATAGGAATAAATATAGGTGCCATTATCGCCCACTTGGCTGACGCTGAACCCATAAATAGATTTATAAAGGCTGTAACAAGAATAAAGCTTATAATAAGTGTTATTCCTGTAAAACCTGTAGACTTAAGGAAATTAGCTCCTCCAACTGATACAATAGTACCTAGTTTTGTGTATGAGAAGTAAAATATAAACTGAGAAGCAAAGAAAGCTAAAACCAAATATAGCCCCATTGAAGACATTGATTTAGCCATAAATGTTATAATATGTTTATCATTCTTTACAGATCCTGTAGCTATACCATAGAATACACCAGGGATTAAGAAAAACATCATCATAATTGTAACTATAGAAGTTATAAATGGTGAAGTTAGGAACTCTCCATTAGGTCCACGAAGCACGCCATTTGAAGGTATAACCATAATAGCCATAATAATTGAGAAAATTAGTACAGATATAAATGCCCATTTCAAACCCTTTTTCTCTAAATCTGTTACTTCCATTGTTTCAATAACATGAGGACCCTTATATTCACCGAGCTGGGGTTCAACAATTTTCTCTGTAATAAATGAACCTATAACAGTTAGAAATGGAACTGAAGCTAAAAGAAAGTAATAGTTACTAGTAGGCACAACAATATATGAAGGATCTATTATTTGAGCTGCTGTTGTAGATATACCTGAAAGAAGTGGATCTAAAGTACCTATAAGTAAATTTGCACTGAATCCTCCAGAAACACCCGCAAATGCGGCAGCTAGTCCTGCTAAAGGATGGCGACCCATACTTAAAAATACTATTGCACCAAGTGGTATAAGTATAACATAACCTGCATCTGATGCTACATTAGACATAATACCTGCAAAAACTACAACAGCTGTTACAAGTCGTCTTGGAGTTCTAAGAACTAATGCTTTTAATGCAGTACCTATAAAGCCTGTATTATCAGCCACTCCAATACCGAGCATACCAACTAAAACAGTTCCTAGAGGTGCAAAACTTGTAAAGTTTGTAACAGACTTAACAAGCATAACTCTTATACCTTCAGCATTTAATAAAGACACAGCATGAGCTGTTATCATTGTTTGAACACCATCTTTAAAGCCTAAGTACTCAACATATACGCCCAGTCTATAAGCTATCTCAGAAACTATTATAACAATTACTGAAAGTATTATAAAAATTGTTACAGGATGAGGAAGTTTATTTCCAACATACTCTATAAACCCCATAAATTTCCTCAAAAAATTACCCTTCGATTTAGTCATAATCTCATTCTCCTTATTTTTTTTCTACACTCAATATAGTATATACATTGAATAAGACTTGTAAATAGCTAATTTAAATAAAAACAGCTTATATATAGCTAATCGGAATAAAGTTATCTAACTCAATATATTTAAGCGGTTTTATTATTTATACTAAAATATTATCTAGTTAATTCAAATAAAGCCAAAGCATAAATATTTGTAGCCTTAACTAAATCCTCTATACCAATATACTCATTTGGCATGTGTTCTGTTTTCTCCATCCAAGGAAATATAGGTCCAAATGCAACACAATTTTCCATAGCACGAGCATAAGTTGCCCCACCAGACGATAATGGAGTTGAATCAAGAGAAGTCTCTTCGCTATATATTTTAGTTAGAGTTTTAATTAAAACATGATCAGCAGGAACATATAAAGGAGCTGCCCAACTATACTCTTCATAAGTAAAGCCATAATTTTTAGCTTTTTCTTTAAGTGTGTTAATTACATCTTCTTTTTTTACAGTTACAGGTATTCTAATATCTAAATATACTTTTTCATATTCTTCATTAAAATCAACTTTTCCAAGATTAAGTGTTAATGTACCTGAAACATCTTCACAGTTAGGCATTAATTTCTCACCCTTATGACCGTCTTTCACAAAGTCTTCAATAAAATTGATAGCACCAGTCTCAACACCAACGTTTTTAAGGGCAGTACATAGGCGTACAATTGGGTTAATACCAGCAAAACACTTTGCTGAATGAACACTTTTACCTATAACATTAATTCCATTTTCATTTTCAGTAAACTCAAAACCAAGTTTAGAAAGCTCTTTTTTAACTTCATCCATTTTTATATCATTATATAAAGCACTACTTGGCACAGCATTAAAAGCATCTCCTGCCTTAAGTTTAATAGCAGAAGGTTTAGTTGATGTAATAATTCCTTGAACAAGTCCTTTTTCAGCATTAATACAAGGAAATGAACTGTCGGGAGTAAAACCTAAACTAGGCATCTCCTCTTTATTTTCATTATACTTATCTATGTCACGCCATAAAGTCTCTTCATCAGTTCCAAAAATAAATCTTACTCTTTTATTAAGTTTAGCACCTGTGTCTAAAACAGCTTTTAGGGCATAAATAGCAGCTATTGTAGGCCCTTTGTCATCACAAACACCACGTCCATAAATGTTACCGTCTTTAATCTCTGCACCAAATGGCTCAGTATTCCAAGAAGTTCTGTCACCTGCAGGAACAATATCTAAATGCCCAAGAACACCCACAAGCTCATCACCCTCTCCAATTTCAGCATAACCATAATACCCTTCTTTATCTTTGTATGTTTTAAGTCCCATTTTTTTACATAATTCAAGCGCATGGTCTAATGCTTTGTCAATTTCTTCTCCAAAAGGACAATTACCTTTAGCCTCTCCTACTAAACTAGGAATTTTCACGCTCTCTACTATCGAATTAATCATATCACTTTTCAGTAGTTGTACATTTTTCAGTATCTCTTCTTTCATAATTTTAATACTCCTGTTTTTATTCTATATCTATAAGCACTATTAAAGTACTATTAAATCTGTTGGTGTAGTGTTTAGCCTTACCAATCCATTTTTTGTAACAATAACCATATCCTCTAAACGAATACCGCCCTTATCATTTATATAAATGCCGGGCTCTATTGTTATAACATTAGAACGTTCTAGTCTATGATTAAGAATAGGAGAAAGACAAGGAGTTTCATGTATTTCAAGCCCAACGCCATGCCCAAGTCCATGTATGAAATATTCTCCATACCCTGCTTTTTCTATAACGTCTCTTGCAACTTTATCGGCTTCAAAGCTAGTCATTCCAACGGATATTTTTTCAATCGCTTCATCTTTAGCATTTCTGACTATATTATAAACCTTAGACATCTCTTCAAAATGCTCATTTTTTCCAAAGAAAAATACTCTAGTAATATCACTATTATATCCATTTCTATTCATACCAAAATCAAATAATATAATGTCTCCATGCTTTAATTTATTGTTAGATGGCATTCCATGTGGCATAGCAGACCTTTCACCAAAAAGCAAAATAGTGCTAAATGCAGTTTTATCTCCACCTTCTAAATGCAGTTTATATTCAAGCTCTGAAGCTATTTCTTTTTCTGTAACACCCTCTTTAAGATATGCTAATGTTTTAATTAATGCTATTTCTGAACTAGCCAAATTATCTTTAATTATAGTAATCTCTTCTTTATCTTTTATAGCCCTTAAATCTGCTATTTTAATATCACTTAAATCTATATGAATACTAGATTCTATTAATGCATTTGTTATACTTTCAAGGCTTGAAAATAATATACCTTCTTTAACTATGTTAATACTTTGAATATCTAAGTATTTAAGTAGTGTAATAAGTGTTTCATTATATGTGTTTTTTACTAATAGAAGATTTACATTATGTGCAGAGTCGAGTGCTAAGTCAAAATATCTGCCATCTATCATTAAGTATTTTTTAGAGTCATGTATAAGAAGCATAGCTACACTACTCTTAAGTCCTGTAAGATAATATATATCTTCGACTTTTGTTATAAGCAAAGTATCTGTGTTGCCTAAAATTTTTAAGAGATTATTAAAACGATTATCATAATTAAAAGATTTATTTTCTTTTGTATTTTTAATTTCTAATTCAGACATAGATACTCTCTCTCTCTCTCTCTCTCTCATTCATTCAAGTTAAAATAAGTTTGTTTTTATTTTAATTTATCATTAATTGATAGTATATGAGCTAATGCCAATATATAGCTATTTTCTCTAAACCCAGATATTACACCTAAAGCAATGTCGGCTAAATAGCTTTCTGTTCTATATTGTTCACGAGCAAACACATTACTTAAATGAACCTCTATAAAAGGTATTTTTGTTGCAAGAAATGCATCTCTTATAGCAATTGATGTGTGAGTATATGCTCCTGCGTTTATAATAATATAATCTATTTTTTCATCATACGCTCTATGTATTTTATCAATTAAAGCACCTTCATGATTCGACTGAAAAAAAGACACTATAACATCAGTGCTAGCAGCATCTTTAATTTTACGTTCAATTTCGCCAAGTGTAAGGTTTCCATAAGTATTAGGCTCTCTTACTCCAAGCATATTAATATTAGGCCCATTTATAACAAGTATTTTCATAATTAGCAGTATACCTTTATTTAATGAAATTTTCAAGATAGATTTTTATTGATATTTATTTTAATATTTAAATAAAATGCTTGAGAAGAATCTAAATACAAAATATAATATGATAGACAAATTTATATTAAGAGTATTAAAAGCATAAGGAAAAACAGTGATAAACATAAAATATTTAATGTTAATAATTATATTATTAATTAGTAGTGATATATATGGGGAAAATATTGCTAATAATATGGATGATAACTACCTTGCAAAAATACAAAAAAGTATAGAAAATGGTGGCGACATTAATGCTCAAAGTAAGAAAGGTTTTACAGCTTTAATGTATGTTTCAAGTAATAAATATATAAATACATTAAAATATCTCATCAATAATGGAGCTGACCTTAATATTGAAAATAATGAAGGTTGGACAGCGTTAATGCTTGCTTTATGGTATGAGCATACTGAAGTCGTGAAAATTCTTGTAAGTGCTGGAGCTGATCTTAATATACAAAAAAATAATGGTTTTACAGCTTTAATGCATGCTTCAGAAAAAGGAGATATTGAAGTCGTGAAAATTCTTGTAAGTGCGGGTGCTGACCTTAATATACAAAAAAGCGACGGTTATACGGCATTAATGCTCGCTTTATGGTATGAACATAATGAAATTGCTGAAATTCTTGTAAGTGCGGGTGCTGACCTTAATATACAAAAAAGCGACGGTTATAC
>CAMRCO010000117.1 GCA_947040945.1 uncultured Spirochaetia bacterium | reverse complement strand
AGCCTCATTTACAAACTGATGTAAAAACTAAAAACTTAAATGTATGGACTCAAAGTTCAAGTGTTTGGATTTCTAAAGAAGTGTGGGATAGTGGCAACAACAAAATTGATGTGCCTAGTTTAGCAGGACAAAAATGTTATATAGGACTCGACCTCGCAACCACTCGTGATATCGCAGCATACTCATTATGTTTTACCTATGATATTGATGATAATAATAACTTCATCTTACAACAACGTTTCTTTATGCCTGCTGAAAATATACGTGAACGCAGTCGTGAAGAGAAAGTGCCTTATGAACTTTGGGCAGAGCAAGGGTACATCACACTTTGCCCGGGTGATACTATTAATTTTGATATGATTGAGAACTCAATACTTGATGATTCTAAACTTTATGAAGTGGTTGATATTTCTTATGACCCTTGGAAAGCCATTGAGATAGTTACACATTTAACAGATGAGGGATTTCAAATGACAGGCATACGTCAAAGTTTTTCTGTGGGTGGACTATCAGAGGGTACTGGACTTTTTGAAAAAGCTATTTATGAAAACAAAATTATTCATGGCGATAACCCGGTGCTTAACTGGATGCTTAGTTGCACAGAAGTTAGAACTGATGGGCGTGATAATTATTTACCCATGAAGCCCGACAGACGCAAAAACTCAAAGCGTATTGACGGTGTCGTTTCTAGCATCATGGCACTACATTCTTGTATAAGAAACTCTAGTGACAGTGGCAGTGTTTATGATAATGAAGGCGTACTTGTACTTTAGCTATGCCACAAGTTTCATGTATTTTTCAAGTATGCTTTTTATTTTATCACTTACTTCAGCATCTAATAATTTTATAAATACTGTCAATATTTCTTTATATTCGTTTCTATCTTTTTCGTCAGTTTCTTTTGTTATCCTGGTTGAATATATTGAAGTTGAATATTTTACTTCATCAGAACGGTCACTCACTATAAATATATACTCTCCATACATTTCTATATCAGCTCTGTACTTGTCAATATTTATTTTGATGTTATCTAGCTCTAGTATATTTACTATTTCATCTTTAGCTTGTTTTATTAATTCTTTTGTCATTTTCATACCTCCGTTATTTGTTTATGACACACAATTAGCTTGGAGTGGTGATTAAGTCAAGTCCACAATATACATTTTGTCGACTTTTTTATCGGATACCACCTCAACTAAAAATATTAATAATTAAAGCCTCTTCATTTAATTATTAATATTTTCTATCTCTATCGCAAGTTGTCTATATTTTTCTAGAATTATTTTTAGTTGTTCACAAACTCCAGTCTCAAGTATTTTTGAAAATATACTTATAACTTTTCTATACTTTTCTTTTTTCTCTTCATCTCCACCTTCATCAACAGTTGTTGAATATATTGAAGTTGAATATTTTATATCATCACCCCAACATTTAGAAAGTATAAAGACATCGTAATTACATACATTGATGTCTACTCTATAATTAGAGACTCTGATGTTTACATCATTTAGTATGTTACTTTCTATTTTTAGAAAATTTACTATTTCTTTTTTTGCTTCAAGTGATAAAACTTCTAAAGCTTCCATTTGTCTTTTCATTTCTTTTTTTGTTAATGCTTTCATTTTTCTAACCCCTTCTTAATTATGATGACACACAATTAGCTTGGAGTGGTGATTAAGTCAAGTCCACAATATGTATTTTTATCAAGTACCCCCTTAATGATTTTTTATAACCATAAAAGTGTGACTAACCATTCGTTGTCTACGGTAATACCCCTAGAGATTTGATATACCCCCTAGCATTAATAGAGTGTAAAATGATGACTGTATTATTGATTTAGTTTTTATTATAATAAACTTGTAAAAATAGTTATTGTAATATTAGAAACTTATACTATAATAATTTCTAGAGAGGGAATAATCAGATGCCTGAATTATCTAGATTCTTTGGAATAATAATAACTATGTATTTTAATGAACATAATCCTCCACACTTTCATGTAGAGTACAACGGCATGCAAGCACAGTTTGATTTAATACAGGGAGTATTTATAAAAGGAATACTACCACCAAGAGAATCAAGGCTTGTTTTAGCATGGTATGAAATACATAAAGATGAATTACTTGCTATGTGGGATACAAAAGAGTTTAAGAAAATAGAGCCCTTATCGTAACGCATAGCGGTGACATAGCAAAGGAACATTTTATGAACAGACCAACTTTATATTTAGTTATACCAACTGATGATTACAAAGTATATTTATATTATGACAATGGAGAGATAAAACTTTATGACTGCTCTTTTATTTTAGAAGAGAAAGGTATTTTTGAATCTATAAAAAATATAAATGACTTCAAGCGTCTTTGTACTATAATGAATCATACTCTTGCTTTTGATATTTCAGAGGTTCGTGACCCAAGTTATTGTATAGATATTTGCCCTGATACTGTTTATGAAGACAGTATTGCTTGCAACATAAATGAGCTTAGTTTAGAGTTGTTAAATAAACATAAATAAAATAGGCGTACTACATAAAACTGCATTTTATTCTATTACGATAATAGTTGTTATCGTAATAGAATAAATTAAACTTTTATATTTGATATACTATTATATAAGTAATACAATTATTGACATTTTATTACTCATATAATAAAATATACACAGTGTATGTATAAAAGCACACAACTATATTGAGGTAACATCTTATGAAAACATTAACTAATACAAAAAATGACGCCGTAATAAATGTACGTGTTAGCGATAAAGTAAAAAAGCAATCAAAAAAATTATTTGATAGTTTAGGATTAAATACTACAACAGCTATAAATATATTTCTTAAAAAAGCTATTGAAGTTGGAGGTATTCCTTTTGATGTTAGACATGATGAGTGTTCTCATATTCCAAATGAGGAAACTATTGCTGCTATAAAAGAGGCTCGTAAAGATATAAAAAATAGGAAATCTCAAGATGGCTTTGATAATGTTGATGACTTGATGCATTCCTTACGAAATACAAAAGAAAAAGTTTAGGCATTATTATAATGTATCGCATAGTCCCTAAAAAGTCTTTCATCAAAGATTTAAATAAAATTGTACAGCAAGGTTTTGATGATGAAAAGTTAAAGGAAATATTTTCTTTAATGATGAAAGGTGATAAAGTTACTCTTGGTAAAATGCCATATAGAGAACATAAACTAATGGGCAAATACAAAGATTGTTTTGATTTACACATAGCAGGTGATATCGTTTTAATTTATAGCTATGATCAAGATAATAAAATTATAGACTTATTAAGGATAGGTAGTCATAATCAAGTGTTTAATAAGTAGTATAGATTTAGGTTTTTATAAATATGAATGAAGAACAACTTATAAAAGAAATAAACAGTAGGTATAAAAAACTTCCAGAAAACCCTGAACTTATAAAAGAAAGTTTTAAACTTTTTCCAAGTCAAGAAAAAATAAAAAATGACTGTATAAAAAATATCGAAAAAGGAATATTTAATTTTTTTTCTATATGCGGTGTGTATGGAAGTGGAAAAACATTTATAGCAAAACATATAGGTAAAGAAATTGAAAAAAATAAATACATAACGTTTCATTATGGGCTCTGGCAAACAGATTTGGAGCTAATGCATAAACATTTTCTAACAGAACTTGCTTATGTAGTTGGTAAAAAAAAAGAAAGGAAAATTGAATTATCTATAACTAATTCTAAACTTTTGGATAAAGCATCTTCTTGTATATTTTTTGTTATAGGATTGATACTAACATTTACAATTTTCAACCTAATTTCACAATCATCTTCTTTTATTAAACCCATGTTTCTTTATGTGTGCGATTTATTTATATGCATAATGAAATTACCAATTCAGTTATGTATATCATATTATCCTATTTATCATATCTTTGAATGTGTACTAATTAACTTAAATTATAATTTTATTTTTACAATTATGTCGGCTCTATTATCAATTACTAGTTCAGTTCTTATAACTCACTTTATTTATATAAGAACAGGAGGGAGTTTATATGGAATAACATCAATTCTAGGTTTTGGTTTTGGGGAGACCAGTGGTTCTATAAGTACACATAACTTTTATGATATTTTTAATGAAATTATAAAAGGTAAAAATATATTTATAATTATCGATAACCTAGACAGAGTATCTAAAAATGATATTCAAGATACTCTTGCTTTTTTAGATAATGTGAAAAGTATGATAGAAAAATATAATCAAGGCGAATCTACTAATAGAGTATTTGTATGCATTCCTATATATAAAAAAAAAGTAGTTGAAGTTTTAGAATACAGTTTGAGAGTAAAATAAAATGACCCAGCAGAAAATAACAGATAAAGGTAATGAAAAGTCTTTAGATGATGCTAAACTTTTCATGAAAAAAATATTTGAAAAAGAATACTCTATAAAAAATCTAGAGAGAGATGTTATAAAAACATTATTAAAAAACATGGGTGTTGACAAAAATAGAATAGAAAGTATTTCAGACCAATTATTGAGTTGTTATGATACAGTATTAAGAAAAACGAGTAGAAGACTTAATAACAATTTTTACTTAATAGCTTTTATGGATATGAGTTATGACTATCACAGAAATGGTGAAATATTAGAATATATCCTAAACAGTGGTTTTCTAAATTATAAATTGCCACTAAAAAAAACTCTAGAGGAAAAAATATCTATAGAAGACGGAAAACCTATAGAAGAAAAAAGATTAATAGATGCCAAAATAGTTTCTTTAATTTATTTAGCAAAATATGACAATTTCAATGCTTTAGAACTGCTTATAAATAAGGGGGTGGATATAAATGCGGATTATTTTAATGAAAAAACTGCATTAATGTATGCCTCAAAAAATGGATGTTTAAATACTGTAGAACTGCTTATAAAAAAACAAGTTATAATAAATCAAAAAAGAACAAACCAAAAAACTGCATTAATGTATGCCTCAGAAAATGGACATATTGGAACTGTAAAACTTCTATTAGAAAAAGGCGCTGATGTAAATATAATAGATAGTCATAATAAAACCGCTTTAATGTATGCCTCAGAGAATAAATTATCAACAGGTATACAATTATTTATAGAAAAAAATGATAATCAAAAAGATTACGATTTGAAAAATACTTTAATATCGTTATTAGAAAATGGGTCTTTAGAAACTATACAATCACTTATAGAAAAAGTGGGAATATATCTTTAAAAGCTACGAATGTGAAAACTGCTTTAATATCAGCGTTAAGATATGGTGGGTTGTATATTATAAATCCGCTTGTAAAGAAAGGAATAAATATAGATTATAAGTTAGGTGAAAATTTAGTGTCTAATTCTAACGATATTGGATTACATATAGTAAACTTACTTATAGAAAAAGGTGCTGATATAAATGCCAAAAATAATAATGGAATAACAGCCTTAATGTATGCTTCAATGAATGGACATTTAGAAATTGCAAAACTGCTTATAGAAAAAAGAGCAGATATAAATAGTGTTAATAACTATAAAAATACAGCTTTAATGTATGCTTCAGAGTATAAACAGTTAGAAATTGCAGAACTACTTGTAAAAAATAAT
Source organism: uncultured Spirochaetia bacterium (assembly GCA_947040945.1). Classification (GTDB taxonomy): domain Bacteria; phylum Spirochaetota; class Brachyspiria; order Brachyspirales; family Brachyspiraceae; genus CAMQVF01. The sequence continues at coordinate 225 of CAMRCO010000117.1, read as the reverse complement.
GCTAATTTGATAATAAAAAGTGATTTTAATCCTAGACTTTTAATGATTACATCAGATAAAAAAGATTTTAATGAAATAACAAAAAAAATAATAGAAATATCTGACTTAAAGTATATAAATACAGGAGTTAATTTTAACAATACAACAGCTTTAAGTGTGGCGATAAAAGCCTCTAATTTAGAAATTGTCAAACTACTTATAGAAAAAGGAGTAGATATTTATGAA
>CAMRCO010000116.1 GCA_947040945.1 uncultured Spirochaetia bacterium | reverse complement strand
GACACAAATAAGTTTGAAAGTTTAGAGTTTTCAATTGAAAAAGATATTTTCACTAACCTTAAAGAATTGGCTAACTTAAGCGAGATTAAAGGGTATCATCCACTAATTCATACTGACTTTGAGGGCAAGTTGGTGATTGGTGGAAACGTGAATAATAATGAAGTTGTAATGAATTATAGCAATTTTGATTCTACTTTTATTGACATGAAAGTTTGCTTTGACGGAACATTAAGGCATAGTGATTATTATGTGTATGGGCAAAGTGTGGAGAGTGAAAATATTGAGGGTTCACTTAATGACAAAGAAATACTTATAAATAATAAGTTTGTAATTTTAGGTAATGGGTCAAGTGTCAAAGAATGCACTAATATAGCTTTGGCAAATAAGGCGACAGATATTTCTTTGTCGTACAGCATAAATATAGCAACTAAAAATTGGCTAGATAAAAATAATAATATTTTAGAGCTTGGTAAAAATGTAACAGTAAAAAGTGAAAACTGTTTTATTTTTACTGAATCCACTTTTATGATTGAGGCAATAGACTTTATTTTTGACAATGATGGCTACACTACAAAAATGAAGCTAACCCCTAAGGACACATACAAGTTATGATTAAAATTGTTTTTGCTAAAGTAAAGCAAATAATAGAAAAGAAAAAATTAATTTTCTTACAAATTAAAAGTGTGGCGAGCATTACTCGTTATGTGGAATTACTTTATCCTAGCGGGCTAATTTCAAAACCTCATAAAGACAAAGAGGGTATTGTATTAAATCTGTCAAAAAATAAATATGTAGCAATTGGTTTTAGAGATAGTAATAGTAGTATCTTAGGAATTAAGGAAGGAGAAATCGCTTTATATTCAACAACAAACAATGGAGATATTAAATCAAAAATAATACTTAAACAAAATGGCGACATTTTAATAGAGGGAAGTTCAAACATAGAGCTTAATGGAAAGTCAAAAACTTTTGTAACATTTACAGAACTTGACACAGCATTAAAAAAGTTTACACAGATTCTTAATGTTCACACTCATACAGCAAGCTCATTCGGTAGCCCAACAACTCCACCGACACCTACTATGAGTATTGATATTTCAAGTGCTAAAACTAAAACAATTTTTACTGGAGGGTGAGCATGAGTAAATATTCTTTTGGTGACCTAAAAATATTTTTTGAAAATGAATTATTTGATATTCAAACATTGGAAGTATCCCCTGAGTGTGACCCTAGTTTAGATAATGCGATACTGCTTTCTATTCTCACTGATAAAGGTTGGTTTGGTAATGCTTTTCATAATGGGGATGAGCCTATAGGTTCTGACTTATCTTTGGTTCAGGCATTTTCTAATGATGGAAGAAAACACGTTGAAAAAACTATAGAGGAGGCTTTGAACTGGCTTATTTCAGAAAATTATGCTGATGAGGTGCGTGTTTTTGTGAAGATGACAGAAAATCAAACATATTCTATTTCGATTGAAGTAACAAAACAAAATCAAATTATAGCATCGAAATACTGGGAGTATAGACAATGATAAAAATACCTTCGATAATAGAAATAAGAAATAACATTTTAGTTGATATTAAAAACAAACTTTATAATAAAGAAGGCAGTATCTCAATGCTTGAAAGAAGCGTTTGGGTAATTGTGGCGACTGCTTTTGCTGGAGCTCTGCGTGTTGGTTTTGAATATGGAAGGTATCAGTACAATCAAATATTCACGTCTACTGCCGACATAAATAGCTTAAAACTTAAAGGCGAGCAATATGGCATTTATCAAAAACAAGGGAAGTCTACAATTTTAGAAGTAAAGTTCACAGGCTCTGCTATGACTTCTGTGCCTCAAAACACGTCTTTAATTTATGGGGACTTTATTTATATTACGAATAAAAACATTATTATAAATGAAGATGGGGATGCAAGCGTGAATATAGAATCCACTATACATGGCGAGAACACAGCTTTATCGGTTGGGATAGAGCTTAGTTTAATATCTCCTATCGCAAGTGTTGACACTTTCGTTACTGTTACAAACATAATTCTGAAAGGTGAGAACACAGAAAACATAGAAGACTTGCGTTCTAGAATATCTACATTTGAAAGAGCAAAGCCTCAAGGTGGAGCGATACCTGATTTTATTAACAGAGCATTAGAGGTCGCTAGCATAACGAAAGCGTTTGTGTTGCGTCCAAGTATTAATAATAGAATTGTTACTGTTTATCCTTTAGTTAGTGGGGTCGAGAGAATACCAAGTGATGAGAAAATAGAGGAGGTAAAAACTCATTTAGAAAATCCTTCATGGTTGCCACCTTGTGATGTTGTTGTAGAAAAAGTAAAAGTATTAAAAGTAAATATTAATGTTTATGCTGTTATGCCAAACAATGAAAGCATTAAGGTTTTAATAGAAAATAGTTTCAAGGATTTAGTGAGAAGCATTTACCCTGTTCAGTATCCTTATGAAATTGGTAATGACACCATAAGCACAGCGAACTTACAGTCGGCGGCTTTACTTTCTAATGCGAAGGCAATTGAATTAGATATTAGCCTTGACAATGAAGGTGCTATTCCTTACACGCTTAAACTTGGGGAGATTTTAGATATTGGCAAAGTAACTTGGGCTTAAATATTATGGAGGGTTAATATGTATGAATAATAAATTAGATATTAAAATATTTAAGATGCTTTTACCTAAGGGCATACTTTGGCGATTTGGGGATTCGGTCAATGCGTTTTTTGAGGCTCTAGTTAATAGAATTACTGAAGTAAGAAATTATCAAGATGAAATTGTAAAAGAAAGCTCCCCATTTACAGCAGTTTTCACGATTACTGATTGGATGAAAACGTATAGCATAATTTCTAGTAATGACCCTTTAATAGATTCTAAAATGATTAAACTTTATGCGTCTAGTTTTGGTGGTCAGTCGATGGCGTATTTTGAAAGAATAATTGAGGTAGAATATCCTGATATTAAAATAAAACTTTTGAGTGACAAAACAACTATTAGCATTGTGGGTGCAATTTACACGAGAGTTGAAAGTTTAATGTTTCAAGATTTTTGTGAAAAACTGTTCCCTGCCTACACTTTGCTTGAGTTTAATGTTTCAGTTAAAGAAAACTTTGGGCAGTATGGTGAATGTGGTGTGGCTCAATGTGGTGTCGCTGAATGCGGATATATTCAAAGTTCACAAAGAAATAAATTAGAAGAGGTGCTTTTATGAAAATAAATGATAATAAAATAGTTGATGGACTTATGCCAGACGGTAGTTATCAAGACAGAGTTGACGTTCAAGGGCAAGAAAGAGCAGGCACTGGAATAATGGCTAACACGTTTAATCAAATTATTCGTGAGTTTCAAGATAATTATATTCTTAAGGCAGGGATTATTCCTTTAAGTGATGACTTAGGGCAATTATATAAAGCGACACAATATTTTATTAATCAATCACTCGAGCCTGCTGTCGCTAGTCTTAGTAGTGAAATAGCAAGTCTTCAAGAGGAAATACTAGCCACAAGAGCTCTCCGTATTGGTGAAATTGCTCCGTGGGCAGGCACTATCGACACTATACCTGAAAACGCTTATTTGTGTGACGGTGCTTTAGCTTTAATAGAGGATCATCAACTTTGCTTTAAGAGAATAGGGCATTCATGGAGTAACGAAAAAACAGCACCTAGCGGTTATTTTTATTTACCTGATGGTAGAGGTGTTGGACTAATAGGAGCAGGCACAAGTGTAGGCTTTAATATTAATTCAACTAGACCGATATGCGGAACAAGAGAGCAGACAGGAATAATAAATATAACAGGGAGATTGGAAGGTGGGTACAGTAACACAAGAGCAGGAGCGTTTAAACTTTATGGTAATGGGTCGGGGTTAGGGAGCGGTACTGGTTTTTATAGGAAGGTTTTCTCTTTTGATACTTCTCTTGTAGTTCCTAAAGCAGACACAAACAGAGATAACTCTATAGCGGTCAATTGGATTATATACGTAACAGTGTAAATTAACTAATTCAAGAATAAATAGGAGTATAACAAAATGAAAATTACCGTAGGTACGCAGAGCGATAATATAAAAAACATAAAAGATATTAAAATTGGTGAGAGTTTTATTGTTATAGATAAAATTACTAACATCATTGGAGACACTTATAAATATTCAAGTGAGAAAATGAATAGACTTTTAGAAAGTCTTATGAAAGATAATTATATTGAGACAACTAAAATAGGCTCGCAATTTGTAAAGGGTGCTAAAAGAGAATGTTACAATGAAGACGGCATAAAGTATAGTAATAAAATTTTGTTAGAGAAAGGGCTTATCGAAATAGAAGCAGGGCAGAAAATTGATGACAATGATAATATTGTCGACATGAGTGAGCTTGAACTTTTTAAGAAAAATCCTAGTGAGTATCCTCTAAGAAAAATAATGACAGACAAAAACGAAAATGAATACTTGGATTTCAAAACAGATAAAGAATTGCTTGATGACAATCTTATTAGTGAAGTGGAATATAATTCACGCATGGACGCATTAAGACAAAATGCTTATGCTGAAACTGACATTATGAATAACCGCTTAATTAATGACAAAGGTTTAAGTGATGACGAGAAAACTGAACTTGAAAATAGTATTGCCACAAGAAAAGCTGAAATAAAACAAGAAAATCCTAAGAGGCATGAATTATGATAACAAAAATTTTTCGTGAAATAATAACATCAAGTAAAACAAACAGTCTTTCAAGTATGCGTTTAATAACTTTAACTGGTAGCTTTGCGATGATTGTGTCAATTTTATTTATGGTGTTCAGCAATGATTCTCGCCTCAATGAAACCTTACCTTATTTTACTTGGGCTTTACTTGGTTTAAGTGGTGCGAAAGCGGTTCAATCAAAGTTTGAAAAGTAGGTTTTATTTATGGCAAAAATTATAAGCTTAAAAGAATTATATAATATTCTAAAAAACAAAGTGCCTTCCGCACATGAAACGGCAGAAATTAACACTCTTAATGCTTTGGCTGGAGGCACGGCTAAAGAAGTGCGTAAAGAAGTCGCTAAAAGTTTTACTTTAAGAAACGATTATACTGTAGGGTCAATTCGTTTTGATAAAGCTACTAAAAATAAATTGTGCTCTGTGGCTTTCACGACCGCTGAATATATGGGATATCACGAAGTTGGGGAATCTTTGGGTAAAAACTTATGGGGCACTAGTGAAGAGTATAATCCTATTTCGACAAGTCATTCTCGTGGTGGAAATTATAAAGGCGTGTTAAAAAATAAGTATCGCTTTAATCAAATGGGGAAAATTGGAACAAGTGATGACAAAACAAGTACGCATGGATTTTTTGAGATTAAAAGAAAAAGAGATGGTAAAAGGGCAATATATGAAAGGGTAGGTAAAAAAATAAAAACTGTGAGAATACTTGAAGAGGATAAGCCAATTAAAAGGCGTGCTTTTTTTGACAAGGCTAGTGATAAAATACTTAATAAACATGATGCTTATAAAAGCTATGAGAAGTCTATGAACACAACACTGCCTTAATATTTACATTCTATAATATTGTCTTCATCATCTTGAAAACATATATTTAAGCATTCATCCGCTAAGTAATGACTACATGTAAATCTATTTTTACTACATCCTTCTATACGTGTTTTTTTATTTTTGGCGTCTATATTTTTTTTACCTTTACAAATTAAGTTTAATAACTCTTCATTAGTGATGCTTTCTTTTGGTGAGTAGTAACTTCTAAAATTATTAAATTGTTTTTTTGTTGTTTTAAGTTCTTTAACTAACACATCTATTTTAATTTCTTTTTTAGGATTCAGTTTCAATTTATTTTCTACAGTTAATAAACTTTCAAGTATTTTAGATTTACTTTTGTTTTTGTAATTTTTAATTTTATCTAAATCTTTTTTATGTATATATATTTTTTTATTAAATCTTTCTTGAATAATATTAGTTTGCCTAATAACTCTATAAATATAATTTTTATTTCTGTCGATTAATGAACTGATTTCATCTATTGTGATATA
>CAMRCO010000115.1 GCA_947040945.1 uncultured Spirochaetia bacterium | reverse complement strand
GGAGTATTTAAGTATAATAAAAATTTTAATTTAGATGATCTTCTAAATTATAAAGTTGACCATTCTGAACTAGAAGCATCTTATAATAAAATTATAAAGAAAACTATTGATGTAGTACTGGATTACTCATGTAAAGACTTTATTTTAAATTTTAATGAAACTGAAAACAATGAAAAACTTGCTTCATTCATAGAAAGTCAATTGCAAAAATTGTTTAAATATAATGAAAATAGGACTTAAACTTTGGAATATAAACACTGACTTCTACCTTGAAGAAGCAAAAATGCTCTATAAAGAAAAGCATTTTGATTATATAGAACTTTATATTATTCCAAATAAAATCGATACACTTAATAAATGGGCTACTCTTGATATTCCTTTTATCATTCATGCCCCACACTCAGCTCATAATTTTAACTTGGCTGATACAAATTTAAAAGAAAGTAACAAAAATATTTATAAAGAAGTAAAAGAATTCGCTGATACTCTTAAAGCAAAATATATAATATTCCATGGTGGATGTGATGGAAACATTGAAGAAACAGCAAAACAACTTAAAAACCTAAATGAGGGAAGAGCTATTATAGAAAACAAACCTTTCAAACCACTTCCTAATAAATGGGGGTATACAAAATGTCGAGGTTACAATAAAAAAGAAATAGAACAAGTTATGAGCATTTCAGGTTGTGGATTTTGCCTTGACTTTGGACACGCCATTTGTGCTGCCAATTCACTAGGTATAGATTATTGGAATTATATTGATAATTTTTTAGAATTAAAACCTAATATGTTTCATCTATCAGATATAAAAGATTTAAGCTCAGAAATTGATTCTCATCCTAATTTAGGAAATGGTCTGCTTGATATAAAAAAAGTATTGTCAAAAATTTCTAATGATGCTATGATTACAGTAGAGACTAATAAAAACAATAAAGAAAATTTAGATGGTTTTGTTTCTGATGTACAATTTTTATTAAAATAGGATAACACTAAATGTCGATTAATTTTGTAAATATTTTGGATGTGGATATAGAAACACAAATGGAAGTACGCAATTGGAGAAATGATGAAAGAATCCGTAAATATATGTTTAATGATCATATTATAACAGAAGAAGAACATAAAAATTGGCTGAAATCTTTAGATGATAATAATAAGTCTCTTTTTTTTATAGTTTATAAAGATGACATTGCTGTAGGAGTTACTGGTATAATAAATATTGATTACATAAACAAATCCACTTCTTGGGCATTTTATTTAAATGAAAAAGGTTTAAGTTTTTTGGGATTAGGTTTTTTTATAGAATACTATTTTATAAACTATATTTTTGATAATTTTGAATTTGAAAAACTTAATACTGAAGTATTAGCAACTAATCCAAAAGTTATAAAAATGCATTGTAAATTTGGTTTTAAAGAAATTAAAATAGAGATAAATGGACTAAAGAGAAATAATGAAAAAATAGATATATACCATCAAAGCATGCTAAAAACTGACTGGGAGATTAATAGCAAAAAATTTGAAGAAATTGCTAAGAGAGTACTTACCCCCCCGAGAAATAGCGTATAAACAATATGATAAAATAATAAAGTTATATCAATGTATTTATATTTTACAATACTTAATTAAAAACAGGAGGTATTCTAATGAAAACATCTCTTAAAATAACAATACTTTCAGATAAAAATAGTTGGATAAATACATATAATATTAAATTAAAAGAAAAATTAGAAAAACTAAATCATAGTGTAAGTCTTATCCACTCTTTTAACTACATAGTAAAAGGAGACATTTTATTTTTACTTAGCTTTTCTGAAATATTAAGCAAAAAAGAATTGAGTTTAAATAAAAATAATATAGTTGTGCATGCAAGCGATTTGCCACATGGAAAAGGTATGTCTCCTATGAGTTGGCAAATACTTGAAGGTAAAAACGAAATAACTCTTTCATTATTTGAAGCTTTAGAAAAACTTGATGCTGGCAATATTTATCTTAAACTTAAAATAAACCTTAAAGGGAATGAATTAGTTTATGATTGGAGAAATATATTAGGGAATAAAACTGTAGATATATGTATTAAATTTATAAAAAACTATCCCATTTGTTTAGAAAATCACATTAAACAAACTAATATAAAAGATGATGTTTTCTATAGAAGAAGAAATCCAAATGATAGTGAAATTGATATTAATCAAACTATAAAAGAACAATTTAATTTACTTAGAATTGTTGATAATGAAGAATATCCTGCTTTCTTTAAAATAAACAAAACTAAATATATTATCAAAATATACAAAATCGACAAATAGAAAATCTTGATATTTTACTTGCCTCTGTATATAATTGAAAGCATGGAACTTAATAATACTTATATCATAGCTGAAATGTCTGCGAATCACTGTGGAGACATAAAGCTTGCCAAAAAAATAATTGAAGAAGCAAAAAACATAGGTGCTGATGCTGTAAAGATTCAAACCTACACAGCAGATACTCTCACCATAGACCATAAAGAAGAATACTTTAAGATTAAAGGTGGCACTCTTTGGGACGACAAATATTTATATGACTTATATAAAGAAGCATATACACCATGGGAATGGCAAGGAGAGCTTAAAAAATATGCTGACAGTATTGGTATAGACTTTTTTTCTACTCCATTTGATAAAACATCTGTAGATTTTTTAGAAAGCATAAATGTTAGTAAATATAAAATAGCAAGCTTTGAAGCAGTCGACTACCCTCTTATTGAATATACAGCAAGTAAAAAAAAGCCTATGCTTATATCTGTTGGAATATCTAGCCTAGAAGAAATAAATGATATAGTTGATATTTGTCATAGTGTTGGCAACAATGATATAACACTATTAAAATGCACTTCAGCTTATCCTGCTAAACTTGAAAATATGAATCTACTTACAATAAAAGATATGATAGACAAATTCTCTAAAAAGGGTGTGAACATTGGACTCTCTGACCATAGTATGAATATTGAAACTGTGGTGGCAGCCGTATCTTTAGGGGCAACTGTAATTGAAAAACATTTTACACTTGACAGAGACTTAGGTGGGCCTGACGCTGGTTTTTCACTAAACACAGAAGAGTTCAGTCAAATGGTTTTAGCAGTTAGAAATACTGAACGTATACTTGGAAAAGTAGACTATAGCATAAATGAAAATAATAGAAAATTCGCTCGCTCTCTTTTTGTTGTGAAGGATATTAAAAAAGGCGAATTATTAACAGAAGATAATATACGCTCTATACGACCAGCTAATGGACTACACACAAAATATTATAAAGAAGTTCTTAATAAAAAATCAAATAAAAATTTAGACTTTGGCACTCCATTAAAACTAGAAGATATTGAATAAACATAAATAATATTACCTAAATGTATCCAAAAACCTTGTTAGTAGTACATTAAACATTTACATTTACATTTATATAAAATTAGTATAGAGTAGTATTATATATAGTAATGCAATATATATAGTATTAAAATAATAACTCAAAGAGGGTAACTATGGCTAATTTATCAGAACTTAAAAAATATGAAAGTGACATGAGTAAATGGAGACGTGATTTTCATATGCATCCTGAAATAGGATTTGAAGAGATTAGAACATCAGCAATTATATCTAAACTTCTAAAAGAATTCGGTTTTGAAGTAATAGAAAACTTTTCAAAAACTTCAGTTATAGGAATACTTAAAAACGGAGACTCAAAAAAAGTTATAGCATTAAGAGCAGATATTGATGCTTTGGGAATGGATGACTTAAAAGATGTAGAATATAAATCAACATATGAAGGAAAGTGCCACTCTTGTGGGCATGATGCTCATACAGCTGTTTTACTAGGAGTGGCTAAATATTTTTCAGAAAACAAAGAGAAAGTTAATGGAACTATTAAATTTGTGTTTCAATCAGCAGAGGAAGGCCCTGATCCGGGTGGAGCTAAACTAATAATGGATAGTGGGCAACTTGATGATGTTGATATTATGATAGGTTCACATGTTGACCAATCATATAAAGCAGGTGTTGTGGCTGTTAAGGAAGGTGCTTTATATGCTAGTGGTGGTTTTTTTGAGGTAAAAGTATCAGGCGTTGGTGCTCATGGTGCATATCCTCACATGGGTAAAGACCCTATACTTACAGCAGTTCAAATTATAAATGCCTTTCAAGGAATAGTTACTCGTGAAATTGATCCTCTAGAAAATACTGTTATATCAGTTTGTAATATTCATGCAGGAGATGCTTTGAATGTTATACCTGAAAGCATTACATTTGGTGGAACTATCAGAACATTTAGCATCAAAGTTAGTGACTACATCAATGAGAGAATGAAATTAATCACAGAAAGTATATCAGCAATGAATGGATGTACAGCTGAGTTTATAATGAATGACACATTTCCTCCTCTAATTAATAATAAAGAAATTACAGATATGGTTCGTGAGGCTGCTATAGAAACTTTAGGCAAAGATAGTGTAAAAGAACACAAAATGCCTGAAATGGGTTCTGAAGATTTTTCTTATTACTCAGAAAAAATTAAATCATCATTCTTCCTTTGGGGAATTGGTAATGACACTAATTGTCTTTATTATGCTCATCATCCAAAATTTGATGTCGATGAATCTTCACTTCTTATAGCCATGAGTGTATTTGTAGCTAGCACCGAAAATTATTTAAATAGGAATTAATATTTATGGAGAATCTAACTACAGAACAAATATCAGAAAGTCCAATACTTTGGGCTATAACGTTTATTGCTGTTGCTTGGGTAATGCTTCAGTCTATAGTTTTTTTAATAAAGAGTTTTAAAGCTGGACGAGAAATGGGTATTCCAGAGGAAAAATTAAGAATAGCTTTTAAGACAGGTACTTTATCAGCTATTGGACCTAGTATTGTAATAGTTACAGGTATGATTTCACTTCTTATTACAGTTGGGGGCCCTACTGCTTTAATGCGTCTTGCTTATATTGGAAACATCATTTATGAGCTATTATCTGTTGGTTTTGCGACTGAAGCACATGGAGTAGAATCTATAAAAAGCGAGATAACACCAAAAATATTTGCAACTGCTTTATGGTGTATGGCTTTAGGTTCTTTTGGATGGGTTTTATTTAGTACACTATTTACGCATAAGCTTGAAATTTTAAGAACTAAAATGGCAGGTGGTAAAAAAGCCCTCATACCTGTTATTTCTAGTGCTGCTATGCTTGGAGCGTACGGATACTTTAATGCAGGTTATGTGTCAAGCTTAAATCACAATACAGTGGCTATTTTTTCAGGTTTTATTAGTATGTTTATAATAATTAAAATATACAGAAAAACTAATAAAAAATGGCTTAATGAATGGGGTCTTTCTATTGCTATGTTTATAGGAATGATCATCGCATCTTTAGTATAGTTTAATTAGGATAACAAAATGAACAAAAATTATTATGACAATGTATATATACCAGAAATAGTTAAGGCAGGAAAATTTACAGGCTGGGTTGGTATGATACTAATATTTGCCCCAGTTTTGGTAGTTACTTTTTTTTATGGAGTTATACCAGATAAAGAACCTCTTATGATAGCTATAGTGGCACAACTTTCAATTAATGCTATTTGGTGGGTAGTAGAGCCTATATCTTTTTTCCCAATACTTGGTATTCCTGGCACATATATATCATGCCTTTCAGGAAACACATCTAATTTAAGAATACCATGTGCAGCAGCTGCATTAAAAGCAACTGATATTAAAGTTGGTACTCAGGAAGGTTCTATAATATCAACTATAGGTATTTGTGCTTCTGTATTTGTTAATATAATACTATTAAGCATAGGAGTTTCAGTAGGTTCATCTTTACTTTCTAATTTGCCAAAAGAAGTAACTAATGTGCTAAATTTTTTACTTCCATCTCTTTTTGGAGCAGTTTTCGCACAATTTGCTATTGATGACCCTAAAAATGCTCTTGTTGGTATCACTATAGGTGTTGGCTCACTTGTAGCATATAATAATGGACTCTTTAATTGGTTTCCTATCGACCCTTTTATACCAACCATATTCTTGCCCATATTTGGAACATTAGTAATAGCAAGAATTATGTATGCTAAAGGCTGGCTTAAAATAGAAGAATAAAAACTATCTCTTATAAAAACAAATATCCCCGCTAAAATTCTATTATAGTGGGTATATTTATTTCTCCTTTATAATTATATAAAAAATAAATATCTTGCTCACTACTATATTCTAGCAT
>CAMRCO010000114.1 GCA_947040945.1 uncultured Spirochaetia bacterium | reverse complement strand
AATGATTCAAAAAATAGATTTATTGATAGAGCTTATGCTGTACGTAAAAAAGATAATATTTATTTTATAATTAGAGGCAATGCATTTTTACATAATATGGTTCGTATAATTGTTGGGACTTTGATTCATGCACAAAAAATAAACTTACCAGTAGGTGGCATAAAAGATATTCTTTTACTTAAAGATAGAAAAAAAGCATTTGTTACAGCCCCTGCTCGTGGACTTTATTTTAGAAAAGTTATATTTTAATAAAAAAAGTTGTTAAGTGAAAATATAAGCTACCGATAATTTTATTGTGTTCACGGATGAACACTAATTACAATTCATGGAGGAACCAATATGGTTGTCAACACTAACATCAGTGCAATAAATGCACAGCGTACTCTCAATTTACGTCAGACTGATTTACAGAATGATGTATCTAAAATTGCTAGCGGTCTAAGAATCAACAAAGCGGGAGACGACGCTTCTGGACTTGCAGTATCTGAAAAGATGCGTTCTCAAGTTCGTGGCTTGCACCAAGCTGACAGAAACACACAGGATGGTATTTCATTCATCCAAACAACAGAAGGCTATCTTGAAGAAACTACTTCAATACTACAACGTATTAGAGAGATTTCAGTTCAGGCTTCTAACGGTATTTATACAGATGAAGATCGTCTGTATATGCAAGTTGAAGTATCTCAATTAATTGACGAAATTGATAGAGTAGCTTCACAGGCTCAATTCAACAAGCTTAATATGTTAACAGGAAGATTTGCTCAGGCAACTGGTGGTAACACACCTACAGCTTCTATGTGGTTTCATATTGGTGCTAATATGGATGAGAGAAAACGTGTATATGTAGGAACTATGAATACACAAGGTTTAGGTCTTAAGAATGCTGTAGGAACTTCAGAAACTGCTACATTTATCAGTGTATCTACTGCAGGTAAATCAAATGCTGTAATAGGTATGGTTGATGAAGCGCTTCTTAAAGTTCTTAAACAACGTTCTGATTTAGGTGCTTATCAGAACAGACTAGAGCTTACTTCTCAGGGTTTAATGATTGGAGCTGAGAACTTACAAGCTGCTGAAAGTAGAATACGTGATACTGATATGGCTGCAGCATCAGTTAAACTTGCTAAGGATCAGATTCTTAACCAAGCTAACATTGCGATGCTTGCTCAAGCAAATCAGCTAACACAGGGTGCATTAACTCTTCTACAATAATTAGTTGAAAAACCATTAGTAAAGTCCCCTAAAGCAAATAAACTTTGCTCTGGGGGATTTTTATTTGCAAAATTAATCTGTATGTAATACAATTAACTATAAATATATAATTTCATTTTTAAGGAATATAAATGTCGAAAGAACAAAATACTGGAATAGAAAAACAGGGAAGAATTGAAAAAGTAAGTGCCTTAAAAGAGTTAGGCATAAATCCTTATCCTAATCAATGTAATCTAACTCATAGCTCTGTTGAGATATTAAATAATTTTGATAAACTTGAAGAGGATAAAACTATAGTTACTATTGCTGGACGTGTTATGCTTTTTAGAGTTATGGGAAAGTCTAGCTTTATTACAATAAAAGACAGTATGGGTTCTATTCAAATTTATGTTCAAAAGGATAAAGTTGGAGAGGAGTTTTATAATACTGTATTCAAGAAATTAATTGATGTTGGCGACATTGTAGAGGCTAGTGGAGTTTTATTTAAAACGCAAACAGGTGAAGTTTCTATTCATGTTGATGCTTTAAAGCTTCTTACAAAAACATTAAATCCTTTGCCTGAAAAGTTTCATGGACTTACAGACACAGAACTTAGATATAGACAGCGTTATGTTGACTTAATAATGAATGATGACGTGAAAGCTTTATTTATTAAACGTTCACAAATGATTAGTGCTGTGAGAAGTATTATGATTAAAGATGGTTTTCTTGAAGTTGAGACTCCTATGATGCATCCTGTTTTGGGTGGTGCTAAGGCAAGACCTTTTGTAACTCATCATAATGTGCTTGATATGGACTTATATTTACGAATTGCCCCCGAACTTTACCTAAAACGTCTCATTGTTGGCGGTTTTGATAAGGTTTTTGAAATAAATAGAAATTTTAGAAATGAAGGCGTTTCTACTAGGCATAACCCTGAGTTCACTATGCTTGAGGCGTATATTGCTTATTCAGGTGTTTATGGGGTTATTAAGGTGGTTGAGGATATATTTTCAGGAACCTCACTTGCTCTTAATGGTAGTTATATAAATAAATATAAAGAATATGAAATTAATTTTGAGCCTCCTTTTAAGCGTATATCTATGATAGATTTAGTTAAAGAGCATACTGACATAGACTTTAATAAAAATATCACTGATGACGAGGCAGTTGTTATGGCTAAAAATATTGGTGTTCATGTTGATATTAGCAAGGGAGTACCTTCTAAGTGGGAGACTATGGTGCTAATTTTTGAAGATAAAATTGAGGAAAAACTTATTCAGCCAACTTTTGTAACTGATTATCCTAAGGCAGTGTCGCCTCTTTCAAAGTCAAAAGAAGATAATGCTGACATAACAGAACGCTACGAGTTTTTTGTTGCGGGTATGGAGCTTAGTAATGGCTTCACTGAATTAAATGATCCTATCGACCAAAGAGAGCGTTTTGAAGTTCAAGTTAAGGCTAAAGAAAAAGGTGATGACGAGGCAATGGAAATGGATTATGACTTTCTTAATGCTTTAGAGTATGGGCTTCCGCCAACTGGTGGGGTAGGAATAGGAATCGACAGAATGGCTATGCTATTTTTAGATGTTCCTAGTATAAGAGATACTATTTTATTTCCACACATGCGTAATAAAACTAATTAATTAATTGAAAATCGCCATTTTTTTCTGAAATAATGTCTTTCTCTTTATAATCAATGTTTACGCCAGTTGATTTTACACTAAACTCGATTAAGTCTTCTTTTGAGTAATAAGCAATTATTCCTACTGCTTTTTTTATTATGTCGTCTGAAATATTGTCTTCATATATTTCAATAAAACCAGCAGGCCCTTTTATATAATTTGGTATGAGCAATATTCCTTTAGCACAGTTGCGTTTTTCAAGTGCATTATTCTCGTCTTCATTTCGACCAATTAGAAGTTTATAATTTTTGTCTAGCCTAATATGTCTACCTATTGCTAAATATTTCATTAATTTCATATTAAGAATATCAGTTCCTTGATGCTCTATAAAGTCATAATACCTTCTTGCATATCCTTTATCAACAATGGAGCATCCAGCACCTGCAGGAGCTTCATATTCTTCAATTCCAAATTCTTTGGCTAAGCTCATTTGCATATTTCTTGCCCGTCCAGTTATGTCATATAAATTATCTCTGTTGATTAATCCTTCTTTTTCAGGAATTGTAATAGCGAGAGTTTTGGCTGAAAGTGGACGTAATAAATATCCTGTAAGCCCTGATTCTTTTTCTACGTTTACTAAATCATTTGCTTTTTGGCTCATGGGTCTTTGACCTTTAACTTCACCTGTTGCTACAAAGTCAAATCCTTCATCGTCCATAATTTTTTTAGCATGTTTAAGCATTAATATATGGCAATCAATACAAGGGTTCACCGCACTTCCATAACCATATTTAGGATTTAGAAACATGTCTAAATATGTTTTTTCAAGCGAAACAATTCTTAGTTCTATATCTAAGTCTTTTGATATTTTTAATGAACTACTAGGGGCAGTTTGTTCAAGTAAGTCTGCCTTTATAGAAACGTATTCAAGTCCTGTTCTAAACTGAATGGCGACAACATCTATATTTTCTCGTTTTAATATATATGCTGTAAGCATGCTATCAAGTCCACCAGAAAGTAATAATAGTGCTTTTGTTTTTTTATTTTTTATCATGTTTTTTAGGTACAATTTTTTTAAGAAAGTACATTCTCTTTATTAGATTTTCTCTTTTAGTTTTTATAAGTGTTTTTATAGAAAGTGTTGTAAACTCAATTTCTGATATTGTAAGCTCATCTTGGTCTAAGAAATATGTTATTATTTCAAATATTTCTTTTATAATTTTTGACTCTAATATCACTACAATTAAATGTTTATATGGAGCAAATGATATAGGCTCTTCTCTTCTAGCTTTTATGTTAAGCTCTTTTTGCATAGCCTTAATTGCATTCCTAAACTCTATGTCTTCTTGATATTTTTTATATTCTTTAATCTCATCGATCATTCGTTTAATATATTTTTGAACATTATGTTCGCCTTCTAAGTTTCTAACTTTATAGAACTCTCTATTTGCTCCTAAAATAACAGCAATATAATATAATGTATATTCTTTATGTTTAGTAGTTTCCATCTTTTTATAATGAGGTATAATTATAGGCAAAATCTCAACAGCTTTATTTGTGGCTAAGATTGAAAAATGCCATAAAAATTGATACTCATCATTTTTAGCTGTGGCTATGTAGTCGGCAGCAAGTTCTGTCGCTCTTTCACTTTTTCTTTTAGCAAGTGAGTAGGCTGCCTGTGCTTTTGCATAGGTAAAGTCAGATTTATACATATCGAGTAAAATATCTTCAGTTTCTACATCATTAAAATTACCAAAAGCTTTTATAATTCCATGTTGCTCAATTAAGTTTGCTTCTTTATAAAATTCAAGTAATATTTCGGTTGATTTCTCAGAAGGTATATTTCCAATTGATTCTATTGCCTCAAGCCTTACATCTTGATCTAAGTCATTTAATAATGTAACTAGTGGCTGTAATGCGGTTATATTTTTTATCCCCCCCATATTCTGTGCTAATTTTTTTCTATTAGATAAATAATATGGCATGAAAGCAGCATTTCCAAGTCTTGAAAAAACTAGTGCGAAATCTGTTCTAAATAGAAGATGCCTTAAACGTAGATTACTAGTTTCTCTTTGTACTTTATATGCTGGAAATATCATTATACAGGTAAAGTGCAAAAGACATGATATAATAAATAATATCATTATAGGATGCCCAAGTTGTAGATAGTTTTCTATATAGTCTGATGATGAGTACATGTCAGCCACAATACCACCTATAATAGGGGCGACTACTTGGCACAAAGCGTAAACTGCAGAATAAATACTTATATACATAAGGCTTTTATCTTTATCCGTCATAGAAAAACCACTGGATGTTATTGATATAGTCCAACCACCTTGTATAAAGCTATAGGTAAGAGCTAGTAAAATCATAAACACCATGTAATTATCTTTTGGAACAAAAAACCAAGCTAAGGGGAGTATTGCTAAAAATGCCATAGTGATTTTTGTAACAAGCCTAGCACCAAGAACACTCATGAATCTTCCAAAAAAGAATACACCTAAAACAAGTGTGAGCATAGTGCCCGCTGACATATATCCTATTATGTCATACGGGGCATTAAAATATTCAAGATAAAATATAATAAAAAAAGGCGTTAGTATAAATACAGCTAAAGTAGAAAGTGTAACAACAAAAAGGAAAGCAAGAAAATTTTTATCAGCAAGTGATTCTTTTATCATTGCCTTACTATCTATGCTAACTTCATCTTGAGTTACAGGTTCATATACTTTTAGTAGTATTATAGCAGAGGCTATAAATGATATAAAACCTACGACAAAAATA
Organism: uncultured Spirochaetia bacterium; assembly: GCA_947040945.1. Lineage (GTDB taxonomy): Bacteria > Spirochaetota > Brachyspiria > Brachyspirales > Brachyspiraceae > CAMQVF01. The sequence continues at coordinate 658 of CAMRCO010000114.1, read as the reverse complement.
ATAGGAAAAGCAACATCTACTTCAAATTGTTTTAAGAGTACACTTGCAGTTAATATTCCACCAACTGCCCCCATATTTATAAGAATATTTCTTAGAGCAAGTTTTTGTGAACGCTGATTGTCTGGAAGAATATCTGAAAGCCATGAGTTTACAGCAGGTGTGAAAGACGAAATAGAACATGCTATAAAACAAAGTACAACCATTATACTTTGAGTTGCGGCAGTTGATGCTCCATTCCGACTAGCTATAAAGCCATAAACTAAAGAAAATAGAAACAGCAGTCGACCACCAAGTAGACATATTGCTGTTACTTTTTTCTTTCTCTTTAACTTATTTATAATTAAAGACGTTATAGGTAAAACAGTATGAGGCAACATTACAAAAGATGCCATTATTCCAACAAATGCTGGCGTCGCATTAAGTACTTCTACTAAATATGCGGACATTACAAATCCGTTTGCAAATACTCCTGAAAGTTGAAATGCATAATTTGATAAAAATATTTCAGAATTCCAAATGGAAAGGGCACGTTTTTTTAAAACTTTTTCTGATAAAACAGCAGTGTTACTCATTGTTTAAATACTCACATAAATAGATATTTTGTGAATGGATTATATCATTAAATATAAAATATTTTAATAGAGTATTGTTACTTTTT
>CAMRCO010000113.1 GCA_947040945.1 uncultured Spirochaetia bacterium | reverse complement strand
AATAAATAGAATACCATGGGAGAATTGCTAATGACAGAACAAACCATAAAGAAAAAAAACAAAATAGGAGCATTTATAGGAAAACTCTCCCCCATTCATCGAGGGCATATTACATCTATTATTAAAGCCTCTTCTATGGTGGACGAGCTTTATGTAGTTTGTTCCTATAATGAAGCGTATGAAAAAAAACTATGTGTAAACACCCTTTACAAACAAATAACATTAACACAAAAACTACAATGCTTAGAGCAAGAACTCAAGGGAGTTCCTAATATTAAAATAATAGGGCTAGATGAAAAAAATATAAAAGAGTTTCCAGAAGGCTTAGAGGAATGGTTCACACTTTTTAATGATTCATTCAAGAGTATTAATATAGATTATTTTTTTGGAGGGGAGCCATCTTATGAAAGTATTCTTCAAAAATATTTTTCAAATTCTAAATATATAACTATTAACAAAGAAAGAACTGAAATAAATATATCTGCTACAAAAATTAGAAAGAATCCTTATAAATATTGGGATTATATAGCTAAATCTATTCGTCATTTTTTTACTTATAAAGTATTAATTATCGGTGGTGAGAGTTGTGGAAAAACAACAATGACTGATATTTTAGGAAAGTATTATAACACTGTAATTTCTACAGAAACGGGGAGATATTTTAGTCAAAAATTTAGTGGCAGAGATGAGCTTCTTACTCATAAAGATTTTGAAACCATAGCCTATGAAAAAATACAAAGTGATAATTTTGCTATTCAAAACGCAAACAGAATAACATTTTTTGACACAGATATTATAACTACACAATATTACTGTGAATTATATACAGGGCATAAAAATAAAATTGTTGAGTCTATTATTAAAAATAGTAATTTAGTATATAATTTAATAATAGCATTACCTCCAACCATAGATCATGTTATGGATTTTCAAAGAGAATTTTCACATAAGCTAGTTGGTGGACACGATAAAGTAACAAGAGAGAGAGCTATGATCGATTTAATAGACTATCATAAATTTTATGGACAAGATAAAATAATAATATTAGAAGGTAACACTTATGAAGAAAGACTTAAGAATATACTTTCTATAATAAACAAAAAAATTGAGGAGCTAATTTATGAAGTTTAACAAATTTGAAATCGGACTACTATCTACAAATATATTTCTTTCAGTGCTATTATTTATTTTAGGGAAAGACATGTCTTCAATTGCAGTATTGTCTGTAATATCAAGCATCTCGAATATCACTTGTGTTATTTTAGTTGCAAAACGAAGTATTTGGAATTATGTGCCCGGGTTAATTGGAACAGTAACTTATGGCGTTTTATCATACTTATCTGGAAATACTGGTGAATGGATGCTGAATCTTATTTTTTATGTGCCTATGCAATTTATTGGCTGGTTTGTATGGAGTAAAAGCCTTGCTAGTTTAAGTGATGAAGTACAGTCAAAATATCTAAATAAAAAACAATGGCTCATAACAATAATATCTTTAGTTGGAGGAATATATTTATATGGCACATTAATGAGCCTCGACTTTACTCAAACTTTATTATATGGAAAAGTGTTTGACCACCCAATATATAAATATTATATTGACTCCTTTACAACAGTTGCCTCTATTACAGCTCAAATTTTAATGTTAAAAAAATATAGAGAACAATGGCTTGTGTGGATTTCTGTGAATGTATTTACAATTGTACTCTGGGGAATAACAACAAATCCTATTATGATTCTACAATGGACATGCATGCTTGTTAATTCAATTTACGGATTTATAAAATGGAAACAAGTTGCTGAAATCAAATAAACATACAAAAATCATCGAATATTTAAAGAGTCTTAAACAAAAAACGAAGTGGATAATAATATAAAAACAATGATTGATAATAAATATGACTTAATAATTATCGGTGCGGGGGCAAGCGGTATAATGGCGGCAGCATCTGCTTTGAAGGATAATAAAACTGTGCTTGTAATTGATAATCAGAATGCTCCACTTAGAAAGGTGAGAATATCAGGCGGTGGCAGATGTAATTTTACAAATCTTGATATGTCGTCCGATCATTATATTTCTGAAAATCCTCATTTCATTAAGTCTGCTCTTACACAATTTAGCGTTTCTGATTTTCTTTCTGAAATGGATAAAAACAAGATCCCCTATTATGAAAAAAAATTGGGGCAAATATTTTGCAAAAATAAATCAAGCGATATTATCAATTATTTACTTGATCAATCAAAGGACGCAGATTTTTTATTTAACACAGATATAACATCTTTGAAAAAAAATAATAATATATTTGAAATAGACACAAGCAAGGGATGTTTTAATTCTAAATATGTAATAATAGCAACAGGAGGAATATCCTACACTAACTTGGGGGTCAGCAATTTTGCGGCAGAAACAGGAAAAAACTTTATGTTAAATGTCATAGATTTCAGTCCTGCACTTGTACCACTCAAACTCCAAAAACCGTATAAAGAACTTGCGGGAACATCTTTGTTTTGTAAAGCAAGTATTGGCAAAAAGTTTTTTTATGATGATATGTTGTTTACTCATAAGGGCTTAAGCGGGCCTGCAATATTAAAAATTTCATCGTATTGGAGCAAGGGGATTTCTGTTGACATAGATTTACTACCCAATCAAAATATAAAGCAAATTATAAATCAAGCAAAATCTTCAAAGAGTAAGCAAACAATACAGTCTTTTATGAAAAATTGTTTTTCTATAAAAGTTGCCAGCTTTATTTTAGATGAAACAAATATAAATAATAAAAATATTCAAGAATTATCCAATCATCAAATTGACTTACTTTATAACTTTATACATTTTTTTAGAGTTATACCAGTAGCAGATATGGGATATAGTCTTGCCGAAATAAGCAAAGGCGGAATAGACACCAAAGAATTGTCATCAAAAACTTTTGAAGCAAAAAAAGTATCAGGGCTATATTTTATAGGTGAAGCCATAGATGTAGCGGGCAACCTCGGAGGATACAATATATGGTTTGCATTTGCAAGCGGATTCATAGCAGGGCAATGCCTGAGCGATAACAAAAATTATTAGTATTCAAGGAATATATTTATATGTGGAAGTTTACATCTGAAAATGATTACCCAAACATTTTTTTACATGATTGCTATATTGTTAAAGCAACAGTGGAGGACGATGACTTAATTATTGAATTTGATGAGTATGGTTTTTGGATAAATGAAACTCATAAAGACAATAATTTCTCTAAGGTTTTGCGTACAGACAAGGCTACAATACGTTTTGTAGATTTTGATATAGATAATATTTATATATTTAAATATTTTTGCTTATTCCATAGATTTGTTTTTACAAGAAGAATAGAGATTTCATTTGAAAAATTTATTAAAAATCTTAATAGTGGAAAGTGGAAATTTGAGTTTATTGATGAGTTTTATGATGGAAATTATGGGGCTCTTTTTAATGGCTGGGTTTATTTTAAGCATAAGCCATATCATTATGATTGCCAAATACAATTACGTTTTAAGAAAATGATATATTCTTGGAATAAAATTTACGAAGATCGAACTTGGTAATTATTAAAGTTTATTGATATTTTTATATAGTTAAATATATTGTAGTAGGAGTGCAAAATGCCTAATGAACAAAGAGAGTACATAATATTAGGAGATTTTTCCTCTCACCATAAAGACAGTGGCGATGAGTTCTTTAGAGCGGCATTACATCCACTTCGTTATGTAGATTTAGCAAACCCTACTATTATTAAAAAACCTGATATTTCTTCTAAAAATAGTCATGACTTTACTTCTTTATATTGGTATGTGTGTGATGAAAAAAATATAGAAGCATCACTAAACAGGTTCAAGAAACACAGCATATATAAAGTGCTTGTTGAAGAAAAAATATTTGAAGGCCCTTATGGAAAATATAGTCTAAGTTTTATTGTAGACAATTCTGAAATAGAAGTAAAAAATAAATTGCTAGAAGATTTTCTAGATGAATATAAAACACCTACTATTATTGAAGATGCAGTGCTAGGCACTCTTACAGCAGAAAACTCTGAAGCTTGCTTAAGCGGTAATATTAAATGGAATAATATCGATGTGGAAATTGGTTTAGAAATTGAGTCAATTGAAAAAACAAAAGAAATGTCTGCAGGTAGTAAGAGCTGGGATAAAAAATTTAAGGACGCTTTAGCAGAAGAATATTTTGAAGATGCAAAAGAGTATTTTGAAGAAGATGAGAAAAATACGTCTAAAGAAGAGTTTGCTGAATACTTCATTCTTGAAAGTATATTTGTTCATAAATCAGGCGAGTTTTATGCGAGTTTTAATAGTGAAGTCTATTTAGCTGACCACACAATATACATAAATGGAAATTTAGATGAAGGTATAATAGACATAACACTTGAAGGCTAAACAGTCATAGTGAAAGCTTTATTCTATTATTTTATACTTACCAAATAAAATACTTGTAAAATTATTTGTATGAAATATAATCAAAAATTAATGTAAGCATGATTTTTAATTATGAGATATAAAAAATTTCTTGCTTTTACAAATTTATTTTACTATGGAATTAACTGTGAAAAAAAATGTTTTTAGTTTTGTTTCGATTGCGATACTTTCGTTTACTTTATTTGCTTGTTCAAATAATAAAGAAGAAACTTATAACCTTGTAGGAAAAGTAGGCAAAAGCCCCGCAACAATATCTATAACTATTGACAGTAAAGGCAATGCTAATGGAACATATTATTATGACAAATATAAAACAGATATTAAGCTAACTGGAAGCTTGATAAAAAAAGGACTTATTTTAGAAGAAATAGTTGATGGCAAGATTACTGGAGAATTTGTAGGAACTTTTAATAAAGACAGTCAAGAGTATAAAGGCGATTGGATAAATACTAAAACAGAAGAATTAATAGCATTTTCATTTGCACAAAAAAAAGAAACCACAAAAACGCCTACAGTTACAAAAACAAGCAAGCCTAAAGATGAGCCTTATTTGAAAAAAATGGCAGGAACTTATGGATATGAAAATGAAGATAATTATATCTCGGTAGTCCTCACATATATAAATCCTACAAAAATGCATATTGAATCTGACGGTGTCAGAAATTTACATATTGGAGGATTTTCTTTTACCCTTGATTATGTTAACGGACAGCTTGTTTATACAAGAGAACATAACAGTGATAATGAATATGCACCTGATGATTACAGTCTTACAGTTTATGTTCTCGATGATAATACAATAGGTATTGAGGAATTAAACTCATGGGGTATGCATGGAGCTCGGTTTGGTGATTTTAGCGGAGAGTACAAGAGAGTAAAAAAATGATAATAAAAACAGTCGAAACCGAGTCAGAATACTATAAAGTAATATCTCTTATTTTAGATTTACAAAAACAACATATCGATTTATTTCCAAAATTATTTCGTGATTTTGGAGACTTTGATTATTTTCAAAGTTTAGTAAAAAAATTTGAAACAGAAAAAGACAAGCTAAGGTCAGAGCAAGGCTTAGATGCTTTTATATATTTTGAACAAGATGAAAAGATGGTAGGATGTGCTTTAGTTCAAGATAAAATTAGAAAAGATGAGTTTGCTTTTGTTGATCATAAGCTATTGTTTGTTACTTGTTTTATCATTGATTCTAATTATAGAAATCAAGGAATGGGGAAAAAATGTTTTTCTCTCTTAAAAGAATGGGCAAAAGAAAAAGGCTACTATAGAATGGAGCTTTCTGTGTCTCATCAAAATTCTTCAGCAATAGCACTTTATGAAAGTTTTGGTTTTCAAAAAGAAATGGTATATATGAGTTCTGAATTAGACTAGATTAGCCCCACAGTTTTTACAAAACTTAGAGGCAATCGACCTACCTAAATATTTATTACAGTTAGGGCATCTCCAATTTATAATAGTAAAAATAACAACCCCTATTGTTACAACACATGCTATAATTGCGACAATAATTATAGTAGCTATAGACATTGATTCGATAGGGCTTGATACTTCTGTAAAGATAGCGATAAGCATGATAATATCGAAAATAATAATTTCTAAAATTACTACAATTTGATTTCGTTTTATTTTCTTAAATTTTTCTTGAACACTATTCATAATGTAGATTCCTTATAAATTGAAATATAATAACGCACTATAATAATAAAATTTTCAAAATTATTATTTCTATAGTATAATGAAACAACTAAAATTATAAACACCCTAAGAAGCCTTTAATCACTAAAATGGAGTACGAACAGTGAATATAAAGGTTGTTTGACACTGTTTTCAAATACATGGTCTAGACTTATAATATTTGTATTAGTATCAACTATGTGTATCTTTTAGTTTAATTTTGTGTTTACGGGAAAGATGATATATGGTTTGTATGGGCTATGATAGGTTTGTTAAATTGGTTTGTTTGTACTTT
>CAMRCO010000112.1 GCA_947040945.1 uncultured Spirochaetia bacterium | reverse complement strand
TCTACAGATTCATTTTGTATTAGTATTGGATCTGATGGTATAAAAAAAGATAGGATTTATTTTCTTGAAGATTTACTTTCAGAAAGAAATGACTTTAAAGTTGATATATCTACAGAAAAAAATGATTCCCCAGATTATATTTCAGGTATTGATATAATTTCTCAAATACCAAATGCTAGACGTATTAGAGTTCAGGCTACATTAAAGTTTCCTTTAGAAGATTTAAATATGTTTGCTAATATAATTGACTTAATAGAAATTGATATTTATGGAAATATACTTAAAGGTATTTTATTAGATCCACTTAAAAAATTTAATAATCTTGAATCAGTTAAAATTGAAAATGGATTAACATTAAGACAGCAAACTTTTTTAGAAGAAGTAACAAGCTTAAGACTTTTAGATGTTGGTGAGTTTAATGCTTTGTCATTTAGTAAAAATAAATATATTAAAGCACTAAGAGTGAATAAAACCCTTACTGGTGTAGACTCGCTTCCACGTGCTTTACCTGAGCTTGAAACTCTTTATTTAGACCAATGTAGATGTTTAGGTAACTTAGCTTATTTAAAAGATATGCCAAAACTTAAAAAAATGGTTATTAAGAATGTAGATGATTTTGAAACTTTTCCTGATTTATCAAAAATAAAAACATTAAGAAAATTAGAGATTTATAATATGTCTAAGCTTTTTGATATATCAACTTTTTCTATGTTAGATAAATTGGAAAGTATTTTACTATATAATATAGAAAAAATAGACATTGAAAATCTTTTAGTCTTAAAAAAGATGGAACAATTAAAACATGTTGGTATATTTTTTAAGAATGGATTTAAAGATCAAGAATCTAAAATATTTATAAAGTCTAATAAAAGTTGGACTGAAATAAAAATATCATAAAGCTTTAAATCTTAAAATATCATGAATATGTAGTACTCCAACAGGGATTATTCCATTATGTGTATGCTCAACGACAACTAGGCTAGTTATTTTTCCTTCCATAATTGAGATAGCATCTCCTATAAGCACATCTTTTGTTATTGTAGCAGGGTTTTTATTCATAATGTCAGAGACTTTAAGTTTCAGTACGTCATTTGTTTCATTGCTATTCACTAAAAATCGTTTTATGTCTCCATCAACAATAATACCTTTAAGTATTTTATTATGAACCACCATAACCATTCCAAGCTTATGCTCTATAATTGAGAATAATGCTTCATGAAGTGTTGCATCAGAATCTATTATAGGTAAGTTATCTTTATGCATAATTCTTTCTACATTTGAAAGCTGTTTTCCAAGACTTCCTGCAGGATGATATACTGCAAAATCCTCTTCTTTAAAACCACGACGATCCATTAAAGCTGTTGCTAGTGCATCAGACATGGCAAGAGATGCAGTACTGCTTACAGTTGGGGCAAGTTTTAGTGGACAAGCTTCTTCTATAACATACAGTAATAAAACTATTTGTGCATTGTCAGCAAGAGTAGATGCTTTGTCATTTGTTACAGCAATGTATGGTATATTTTGTCTTAGAAGCCAGCTTACAATTTCTATAATTTCTCTCGACTCACCACCCTTCGAGTATAGTATAACATAATCATCTTTAGTAATCATTCCAAAATCACCATGTAGGCAATCAGTGGGGTCAACAAAAAAACTTGGAGTCCCAGTTGATGAAAAAGTGGCAGCGGCTTTTCTTGCAATATGACCACTTTTTCCAACGCCAGTAGTTATAATGCGTCCCTTTGTATTGTAAATATTTTCAACTGCATTTACAAAATTTATATCCAAAACACTTGCGATATATTTTAAGTTTTCACTTTCTAATAATAGAGTTTTTTTTCCTCTTTCTAATGTATCCATAATAATTAACTCCTATAATAAAATTAAAGCTTATTTAATGCGTCAATTGCATATTGCGCGTATAATGCAGTTCCTATAGGTAATGAGTTCTCATCTATATTAAATTTAGGATGATGATGAGGATAGTCACATTCTGTACTACTATTTTTTGAGCCTATCATCGCTATAGTGCCAGGGTATACTTTAAGGTATGAGCCAAAGTTTTCTGAACCTAGTACTTCCCTAGATTCTTCTAAACTATTATCTCCCAAAAGAGTTTTAAGTGACTCCCTTGCGACTTCAGTACATTGCTCATCATTTATTACAGCATCTACTTGCGATAAATATGTTACTTTTGCAGTAGCATTAAACGATACTGCATTAAACTCTACTATTCTTTCAAGCATCGACATCATCTGCTTTCTTGTTTTTTCTGTGAATGTTCTAATTGTACCAAGCATGAATGCAGTGTCTGGTATAATATTAGGAGCTGCTCCTGAGTTAATGCAACCTAGTGTTATAACAGCAGGATCTAATTGGTCTATTTCGTATGCCCGTGCAACGCTAATATTTAATGCTATAGATGAAGCTACAATTATAGGACTTATACCACTTTCAGGAGATGCTCCATGTGCACCTTTACCTTGTATGTCAATTCTAAAAACTTCACTTGCTGCCATCATAGCACCTTTTTTTAATATAACTTTTCCAGTTTCAGTGCTTGACCAAACATGTGTCGCAAATACGCTTTTTATGGGGTATTTAGAAAGTTCATTTAATATGTCGTCATGGCATTTTCCAATTTCTTCTGCTTGCTGAAAACATAGCTTAATGCTTCCATTTAATTCATTTTTAAGTTCTTTTAATATTTTACAAGCACCTAAAAGCATCGCAGGATGAGCATCATGTCCGCATGCATGCATAACTCCATTATTTTTTGATTTATAAGAAATATCACATTCTTCTTGAACAGGTAGAGCATCTATGTCGGCTCTTAATGCGATCATTTTGTCTTTGTTTTTTCCTTCTATTGTCGCAACTATTCCGTAGTCTCCAACAACAACATACTCGATACCCATTTTATCTAATTCTCTTTTTATTTTATTAGATGTTTCTTTTTCTTCTAAAGATAATTCTGGTGACTCATGGAACTCGCGTCTTAGAGCGATTATATAATCTTTTGCATCTACTGCTTTTTCTAAAATATTACTCATAAAATACTCCTTAAAACAATATTAATAGTGGCTTGTTCCTTTTGTAATAATTATAGCACAAATACATGTAAATACAAATATTAATGTATTATACTATATTTATGATAACGATTGCATATTATGAGAAGTATTATTATTATGGCTACTATTAAAGATGTAGCAAAATTAGCATCTGTATCTCCCAGTACAGTTTCAAGAACACTTAGTGGTAAAATTCCTGTAAATGAAAAGACAAAGCTTAGAGTTTTAGATAGTGTTAAAAAATTAAATTACTCTCCAAATACTATAGCAAAAGCATTAAAAGAGTGTAAAACTAAAACAATTGCTTTCGTTTTACCTAATATTCAAAATATGATATATCCATTACTTGCTATGGAAGTAGAACAGGAAGCTAGAAAACATGGATATTTTGTTATTTTTTGTGATACACAAGAAAATCAGGAAAGAGAACAAGAGTATATTGATAAATTAAAAGGCTCTCTAGTTGATGGTTTTCTATTTGCAACAGCATTGGTTGATGATAAAAGTAATGCTATATTAAAACTGAAAGAAGAAAATTATCCTGTTGTATGTATAATACGAGAAACTAATAATACAAGCAATACTTTGGTATCAGATAATGAATATGGAGGATACTTAGCTACTAATTATTTAATAGATAAAGGATTTAAAAAGATAGCAACAGTAATTGGAAAAACTGATATATCTGTTTATAGAGATAGAACAAAGGGTTATTTAAAAGCCTTAAAAGAGAAAGGTATAGAAGTTGATAAAAATTTGATGTGGAAGGAAATAGATAAAGACCTTAAAAGTATACAGAATAAAGTGCTTAAAAATTTTAAAAGTGGAAATATACCAGATGCTATATTTGCACAGAGTGATCCTATAGCTTTTGAAGTATTAATAGCAATATCAAGACTAGGTATTTCTGTTCCAAAAGATGTATCTGTTATTGGTTTTGATAATATAAGTTATGCATCAAATTTTAATTTGACAACAGTTGAACAACCTATTCATCTTATGGCAATTGACGCTGTAAAAATGCTTATTTCTATAATAGAGAACAAAATGGAGATAAATAATTTAAAAAAAATATATGATGTAAAAATTATTGAAAGGAGTAGTGTGACTTAATATGGCTTTGTAATGTATATTTAAAAATACAATCGTTGTCATTTGAGGGATGAGAGTTAGTTGTTTTTAGAAAATGAAATAGAATTAAATATTTTATTTAGTGACGAATGTAAAAAATGCAATCGTTGTCATATATTTTTATAAGATTTAATGCAAAATTAAAAGCTTTAAGCCTTTAATAATAAAAAAATTAGGAGAAAAATCATGGATTTAAAAAAAATTGTACTGATAGCTTTATCTATTATTGCGATGATGATGTTGTTTGTTTCGTGTGAAGGAAAAGAAGAAGTAAAAAGTTCTGAAAATGGAGTTCAATATGAACTTAATTTAGGTGATGTACTATCAGAAATGCATCCACATAGTCAAGCTTACTATTGGTTTGCTGATAGAGTTGCAGAACTTACAGATGGTGCTGTAAAAGTAAATGTGTTTGTTAATTCTGCTTTGGGAAATCAAGCGGACTTAATAGAAGGGTTAGGTTTGGGCACTGTAGAAATTGCTAAAAGTATGACAACTGGTTTGTCAGTTTATGTACCAGAAATTCAAATATTTGACCTACCATATATGTTTTCAGACCCAGAGCATTTTTTAGAAGTTATTGATGGAGAAATTGGAGAATATTTTTTGACAGATGCTCTAGCATCACAAGACATGATTGGTATAGCATATTTTTATGGTGGTGCTAGAAGCATCTATACATCTGAAAAAGTTACTAAATTGGCTGATTTAGAAGGTAAAAAAATACGTGTTCCACCAAGTAAAATTTTCCAAAGTTTAGCTGATTCATTTGGAGCTAGTGGAACTCCTGTTCCTGTTGGTGAAATATATACAGCGTTACAAACTGGTGTTGTAGATGGTGCTGAAAATGCTCCTATATTTTATTATCAACAAAAACATAATGAGGCAGCTCCTTACTTAGCTATGACTGAACATATTATTACTCCAGATATTGTAGTTATGAGTAAAAGTTATTTAGAATCTATGCCTAAAGAATATCAGAATGCTATTTTGCAAGCAGCACATGAGATGTCAATTTATGAACGTGAACTATGGTTTGAACAAGAGAAGAAAGCTATTGTTGATTTAAAACTATCTGGAGTTGAGATTGTAGAAGTTGATAAGAGTGAGTTTAAAGAAGCAGCAAAAAAAGTATGGGAACAATATGAAGATGTAGTAGATAAAAATAAAATTGATGCTATACAAAAATTAGCAAACAATTAAATTTTATACATTTAAAGTAAGGATAAATTAAGTGGAAGTTTTTTTTAAGATATTGAATAAAATTGAAATATGGCTAACTGTTTTAGCTATGGTAGCATTTACTATTATTGGTTTTTTGCAAGTTTTTTTTAGAGTAGTAGTAGAAAACCCTATTGGTTGGTCGGAAGAAGCTTGTAAATATTTGTTTGTATGGTCAACTATGTTAGGTGCAGTGTTAGTTTCAGCTAATAATGGACATTTTTGTGTTGATATGCTTACATCGCTAATGCCTAAGAAAGTATCACTTTTATTTAAATATTTACTGTCTTATACAATAATTTTTATGTTTTCATTAATTTTGATTGTCTATGGTTTTCAATTGGTTTTTGCTAATACAATTAGGGTTACTCCTGCTTTAGGGATAAAAATAATGTATATATATTCAATAATACCAATAAGTGGAATTTTGGTTATTTTGCATCTGATTGAAGATGTTTATAAAACAATAAAAATAGGGAAAGCACAATGATAATAGTATTTATATTAATGTTTGCAATAATTTTACTTGGTGTCCCAATAGCTTATGCCATTGGTATATTCGCAGCTATAGGTCTATTTACTGTTGCAGATATACCACTTACAGTTGTGCCACAACGTATGTTTACAATGCTGGATTCATTCACACTTTTAGCAATACCATTTTTTATTTTGGCTGGAAATCTTATGGATAGGGGTGGTATTTCAAAAAAATTAATTGCCCTTGCAAACTGTATGGTGAGTCATATAAAAGGTGGGCTTGGTATGGTATCAATTTTAAGCTGTATTTTATTTGGTGCTATTTCTGGTTCTGGTTCTGCCGCTAGTGCTGCTATTGGTTCAATTACAATTCCCGAGATGAAAAAACGGGGATATGATAAAGAATTTGCAGGTGCAATAACGGCAGTATCTGGACCACTTGGGATTATTATTCCACCAAGTGTTATTATTGTAATATACTCAACAACTGCAAATGTATCTGTTGGGGACATGTTTTTAGCAGGTTATTTACCGGGAATATTGCTTGCAGTATCTATGATGATAGCAGTATATATAAT
>CAMRCO010000111.1 GCA_947040945.1 uncultured Spirochaetia bacterium | reverse complement strand
TTTTTTATTGGTTTCTTTTATGGAGCTAATTATAATAACAGGGCATACTATATAAATTTCATGCTATGGTATATTGCGAGTATTGTGATTTCGGAATGTTCGGCTGTCATTTCATCAGAAAAACAAATGGGAACTTTTACACAACTTTTACTAAAACCTGTATCTCTGTTAAATATTATATTTGTAAGAGTCATTGTCTATACTACATTTTCGTTTATAAAAATTGCTATTTTGATATCGTTTGCCCTAGTGTTTTTTGATTTACCTATTGCGTTTAATCCACTTATAATAATTTGCTTTTTATTTGTATTTATTTTTTTGATTAGTGTTGGTATTTTAATTAGTTGTATGACAATAAAGTATACAAAAACTGCATCATTTGGATCTTTAATATCGTATTTTATATTATTATTTAGTGGAATTATCATTCCTCTAAGCGAGTTACCAACACTTGTTTCCAAAATCTCACAGTATACACCGATTACACTGGCTGTAACATTTTGCAATGAACTCTTGAATTACAACAGATTTAATGGTCGGGCATTATCCATGCTCACAGGTATGAGTATTGTTTCATTATTTCTATCACTGCTCATATATAAACTCTTAAAAAACAATATACATAAGAAAGGTTTTAATACGGATTATTGAATTACATACTTAGTTTTCCTTATGTAGATTATATTACTGATAAGTTTTATCCCAAAAATGGTTATTTTGAAAATGGGCGTGTATAGCTTATTGACAAGTTACTTTAAGAAAGTTAAAATTATCGAATGTTAAACTTGAGTAAAACAACTATTAAGGAAATAAACGAGTATCTTCTCCCGTCTATCGTCGTGATGTTTAGCCAGATTGTTTTTGGATTACTAGATAGTATGATTGTGGGCAGAATATCCCTAAATGCTTTAGCTTCAATTGGATTAGCAAATCAAATTCATTATGTTCTTACTGGGTTTATGGGAACATTATCAGTAGCATTTCATATCTTAATGGCTCAAAATGTTCAAAAAAACAAAGAATATTGTCAAAAATTATTTAGCACTATCATAAATCTCACTCTATTTATCGGAATTGGCTATATAGTAGTTGTTTCTATTTTTGGAAGTAGATTTGTAAGTTCATTTTTTTATTTAGAAGAGAGTGTACGACATCAAACCGTTTTATTTCTAACAGTAACTTCGCCCACACTTTTGTTAAATATGTTTTTGTTTGTTTTCGGAAGCTATTTCAGAAACTTGGGTTATCCAAAAATACCTATGTATGTGACACTATTATCTATACTAGTAAATATCTTTTTTGATTATTCTCTTACATTTGGTAAATTTGGACTACCTAAAATTCCTGATATAGGTGTAGGTGTCGGTAGCGTAATAGGACTGACTGTTGGGGTTATCTTCTATTTGTACAATTATTTTGCGATAAATCAAATAAAATATAGGTTCTCCTTTGATAAAACTGTTTTAAATCATATCTTAAATTACTTTTTTCCATTGATGGGGCAAGATTTTATAGAGGGAGCTTTTATCACTTTAGCATTTACCTCATTAATTACCACTATTTCTACAGAAGCCTTAGCAACTTATAATCTACTAGGCAGTGTACTAGAGTGTATTATGTTACCTATATTTGCCTATTCTAGTGTTGCACAAACCCTTATCGCAAGAAATATATCAGACAAGAAAAAAATAACAAGTATCTTTTATAATGTAACAGTATGTTCTTTTGTTGTGACGAGTATATTTGCAATATTATTATTTATATTTAGAAAACCTGTTTTACATGTCTTCACAAATCAAATCATTATTATTGGTGAAGCCAGTAAATATATCCATTATATATGCTTTGTATTAATCTCTAATTCTCTTATGCAAAACCTAAAATATACATTACAGGCAATAAACTCTGAAAAATTTGTTTTGTACTATAATTTTATTGTCTGGTCACCTATACTACTAGTTTTATTTTTACTTAAAAAATTTATATCATTAGAAATAATTTATACTGTAATTATAACTTTAAACCTTATTGTCACTTTCGGCTATTATTATAAATTTTATTATAAATCTCACAAGTATTGATAATAGGTAATTTAGTTTCTAGTTTTTGGAACTAATTATGTTAGAATTAAACTTCAGCATAAAATATTTGAAATATATAAATCACTTTTTATAGAGGTGCTAAAAAAGAGAAACAAGTTAAAACTCTAAAAATAGATTATGAGAAAAAATAAAAACTGTGAGAATACTGAAGGGATAAGTGTATTAATAAAAGTACTTTTTTTGACGATGGTAGTGATAAAATGTCATATCTGTATTAATTGTCCAGAAAATCATTTTGTCTTTCTTATTCACTAATATTATCGTAAACTAAGTGTGTTGCTTTATAAATTATAATTTGACTTTTAAATATAAAACTATATAATATTTCTTTATAATGTATAATATAGTTTTAGCAGGGTCTACTGACTTTACCGCTGATTGTATTCTTAAGTCAATTTTATGTGAGAATGTAAATGTAGCAGCAGTCATAGCTCCAGAGGACACTAAAAAAGACAGAAAGGGTAATATCATTTTATCCGCACCAAGTGTAGTAGCTTTAGAAAAGCATATTCCACTTTTAAGACCAACAGATATAAATGATGAGCTATTCCATAAAAAATTGTTTGAGTTCAACATTGATTTTTTAATAGTTGTTGCTTATGGAAAAATATTATCGTCAAAAACACTTTCTATACCGAAAATCGCTCCACTTAATATACATGGCTCTCTTTTACCTGAACTTAGAGGGGCAAGTCCTGTTGAGCATGCTCTTTTATATGGATTTATGAACACAGGAACAACATTACAAAAAATGAGTAATAAGCTTGATGAGGGTGATGTAGTTTTGCAAAAAGAAATTAAAATAAAGTCATCATGGGGATTTTCTGAAACATATGATGAGATTAAGCTTAGTGGTGTAGAGTTAATTGAAGAGTTTTTTGAAGACACTGAATATTATTTGAGTGATGCGAGAGCTCAAGACAAGCGTAAAGCTACCTATTGTAAAAAAATAAAGAAAGAAGAGGGTAGAATTGATTTTGCCAAAAAAGCTAAAAATATTCATAATAAAGTAAGAGCGTTTAGTAACTGGCCTATAGCTTATTGTTATTATAATGAAACTGTTCTTAGAATACATAAAACTAAGTATTTAGATGAGAATAGACTTGCCAATAAAGATTATGGACTTATAGTTGATGTAACAAATGATGGTATACTTGTTCAGACAGGAAGTGGAATTCTTTCTATACAAGAAGTTCAAAGAGAAAGTAAAAAACGTCAAAATATTAGAGATTTTTTGAATGGTTATAAAGTAAAAAAAGGGGAGTATCTCTACTAGTATAGAGTATAATTCAAGGAGTTCATTGAGTGAATTTTATAAATAAAGTGAAGTCTAAATTAGTTATTTTTTTTAAAATTATAATTAATAAAACAAAAGCATTAATTCAGAAAATAAAAGCATCTTCTGCTTTTAAGAAAGCAAGTATTATTGTGGGTAAAATTATTGTAAAGAGCAAACCTATTTTACATAAACTTTATATTGTTTTAATACCTAAAAGTATAAGAGAAGACAACACATCTAAATCAAAAATAATGATGTTGCTACTATTTAGTGTATATTTTCTTGTAGTTCAATTTTTATTAGTTTATGGGGCTATCTTTATTGTAGTAAAAAGTGGTGGTAAATCTTTCACTCTGCCTAATGTAGAAGGGGTTGAGATGTTTACGGCTTTCAATATTTTACAAAAAGAAGGAATGACTCTTCAAGTTCAGTCACATATTTTTCCTAATAGTGAGCTTGGTACTGTTGTAGTTCAGGAGCCTAAAGCTGGAACTAAAGTAAAAAGAGGGCGTTCTGTATCACTTGTTGTTAACATGAGCCCGTCATCCACAGTGTTTATGCCCGACTTTACAGGTAAAGATTATAATGAGGTTATGGAAATAATTACTAATGATATAATTTCTGTTATTCCAAATTTAAAGATATTAGATCATGTATCAACATATAAAAAAGGTGTAGATGATAATATAGTCATGTCGCAGATGCCTTTGGTGGGTGAACCTGTTACATTAAACTCTGAAATACTTTTTACTGTAAATGAAGTGAAAACGGCGGATACTGTAGAGCTTAAAAACTTAGTAGGTGAAGATGCTTTAACTTCTATAAAATATCTTGAGAAAATGCATGTTTTAGTTAATATCAAAAGTATGGATGTTTCAGATACTAATATGTATGGTAAGGTTTTAGAGCAGTCAATAAATGAAGGACAATATTCAATAAAAGAACTTAATGGAATAACTCTAACAGTTGCTAATGATTTATATAATGATACTAAAATAAGAACATTTAAATATAGTGTTGCTAATGATAGAGTTGGAGATAGTTTAATGGAAGTAACACTTGATGACGGTAATGGTAGAACTACTTTATTTAGTGGGACTGTTAGTGCAACTTATAATATTAGATCAAATTATAGCCTTAAAGGTACAGGAGTCATAACTATATTTTTTGATGAAACACCATTTGAAACTATAAATGTAAACTAGTTTAATTACGAGTTTTTTTTGATTTACTTTTTACTTCTGATATTTTTTCTCTTATTTCTATAGCCTTTTCAAACTCAAGGTTTTCTGATGCTTTATTCATCTCTTTTTCAAGTTCTTTAATGTATGAGGTTTTATCTTTTTTAGGATCAATTTTTATTTTTTCATTGAAGTGTCTAAAATCGAAATGAAGCTCATATTTTGCTTCAACTTGATTGTCTCTTTCTATAATGTCTTGAACTTTTTTGATAATAGTTTTTGGAGTTATATTATGCTCTTCATTATAAATAGTTTGTTTTTCACGTCGCCTACTAGTCTCATCAATACACATTTTCATGGCATCAGTTATTTTGTCAGCAAACATTATAATGCGTCCATTAGCGTTTCTTGCAGCACGCCCCACAGTTTGTATAAGGCTTGTTGTGTTTCTTAAAAAACCTGATTTGTCAGCATCAAGAATTAAAATTAAAGCAACTTCAGGAACATCAAGTCCTTCCCTTAAAAGATTTATACCAACGAGAACATCAAAAAGTCCAAGCCTTAAATCACGTATAATCTCGACACGTTCTACTGTAAGAATTTCAGAATGCAAATATCTTGTTCTAACATTATTTTGATTTAAATATATTGTAAGCTCTTCTGCCATTTTTTTTGTAAGAGTGGTAATAAATACTCTTTCATTTTGTTTGACAGCATTTTTTATTTCTTGTAATATTATATCAATTTGCCCTGTAATAGGTTGTGTTGTTATGATAGGGTCAACTAAACCTGTTGGGCGTATTATTTGCTCAACTACATTATTACTTTTTTGTATTTCATATTCGGATGGGGTAGCACTAACATAAATAGTGTCTTTTGTCATGTCTTCAAATTCATCAAAAACAAGCGGTCTGTTGTCGAGTGCTGATGGGAGTCTAAATCCAAATTTAATAAGTGTCTCTTTACGACTTCTATCCCCTTTATACATTCCTCTTATTTGTGGTAGGCTTACATGCGACTCATCAATTACAGTTATGAAGTCATGAGGAAAATAGTCTATTAAACAAGAAGGACGCTCGCCTTCATGTCGTCCTGAAAGTGGGCGAGAATAATTTTCGATTCCTGAACAGTATCCAACTTCTTTAAGCATTTCAAGGTCATATCTTGTTCTCCCATATATACGCTCAGCCTCAACCAATTTTCCTTCGTTCTTAAACATATTATGCTGACTTTCTAATTCGTCTTCAATTGACTTAATTCCATTTATAAGTTTATCATCTCTTGTAACAAAGTGTCTCGCAGGATATATAATTGACTTTTCTGTAGTCATAATTTTTTCACGTGTTACAGGATGCATTTTAGTTATCTTTTCACATTCATCACCAAAAAATTCAAAGCGTATAATTTCATTTGAGTATGCAGTCATAACCTCAATAGTGTCGCCTAAAACTCTAAACTTAGAGCGTTCCATAATATCTTTTGTTCTCTCATATTGCATAATAACAAGTTTTTCAATAACAGTTTCTCTTTCATATTTTTGTCCAACTTCAATATATAAGTAAAGCTCTTTATAGTCTGTAGGTGAACCTAGTCCATATATACAAGAGACACTAGCGACGACAATAACATCACGGCGTTCAAGTAATGATGTGGTTGCTTTAAGTCTAAGCCTGTCTATTTCATCATTAATAGATGCGTCTTTATCAATATATAAATCTTTAGAAGGAACATAAGCTTCAGGCTGATAGTAGTCATAATATGAAACAAAATACTCAACAGCATTATTTGGGAAAAAATCTTTAAGCTCTCTATAAAGTTGTGCTGCTAATGTTTTGTTATGAGACATTACAAGTGTTGGTCTGTTTACACGCTCTATTACATTGGCAATAGTAAATGTTTTTCCACTTGCTGTAACTCCGAGAAGTGTTTGATATTGTTGATTATTTTTAAGTCCATTCACCAAAGAATCTATTGCGGGTCCTTGGTCTCCTGATGGGCTAAAATCTGAAACTAACTTAAATTTATCCATAGAGAGTCAATAATAAAATATATATTCTGTTTTGTCAAATACTATTATGTAGGTTTT
>CAMRCO010000110.1 GCA_947040945.1 uncultured Spirochaetia bacterium | reverse complement strand
CTTAAAAAAATAAGTTCCATATATCCGTTTTCAATAAAACTCGAATATGTGTCGTCAGTCAAAATTATGTGGTCGACTATCGTAATTAAAAAAGGTAGGCAGGCATGATAAAGCTGATTCATCAAATTAAAATCTTTGATACATAAATTTATATTTTCAAAACGCCCATTGCAATTATGAGCCATGTAAATTATTTTCGATTTATAATAAATTGCCGTGCCGAAAATATCAGTTGGGTCAAGGCGTTCCCAGTTTTTAGTACCAATGGCGGCGATATAAATGCAAGTAACATAACCTGAATTATCTACTCCCATAATCCAAAAATGTTCTGTGTCTCTAAGCTCAATCGCCTCGAAGTTCAGAATCTCTCTAAATATTTTGTAAGCTTGCTTCGTATTTTCACATTTAACTGACTCTTTTATTTTTGTTGTCGGCAGTAAAATTTTAATTTCTCTAGGCATATCTTTAATTTCTTTAGGCATAATTATTTCCTTATACTAACTAATTTACATAATATATTAAACAAAAAAATTGTAAAGTTTAGCTCAAAAAAAAATCTAAAACAGGCTACGTATTGTAAAAATACTTTTTTTACTATATCATTAATAGTTAGTATTATAGAATGGAGTTTAAGATTATGGAATACAACTTTACAGAAATTGAAAAAAAATGGCAAAAATACTGGAAAGATAATAAATCTTTTAAGGTAGCTGAAAATAGTAAAAAAGAAAAATATTATGTCCTCGAAATGTTTCCATATCCGTCTGGAAAAATGCATGTTGGGCATGCTTCAAACTACACAATAGCCGACTCAATCGCAAGATACTATATGCTTTCAGGTTATGACGTCCTCCACCCTATGGGCTGGGATTCTTTTGGTATGCCTGCTGAAAATGCAGCAATTGAACATGGCATTCACCCCGCAACATGGACTCTACAAAATATAGCAAAAATGAAGGATCAGCTAAACTTAATAGGGTATTCTTATGACTGGGACAGAGAGGTTACAACTTGTTTGCCTGATTATTATAAATGGGGACAATGGTTTATACTTAAAATGTATGAGCGAGGTCTTTTATACAAAAAGCTTGGCGAGGTTAATTGGTGTGAATCTTGCAACACAGTTCTTGCTAATGAGCAGGTAACCAAAGATGGAACTTGCTGGCGTTGCGACAGAGAAGTTGGTAAAAAAGAATTAGAACAATGGTTCATTAAAATAACCGACTACACTGATGAGCTTTTAGATGACTTAGATAAACTTGAAGGTCTTTGGCCTCCAAATGTTATTTCTATGCAAAAAAATTGGATAGGAAAATCGATTGGTGCGAACATAACTTTCAAGCTTGATGACAATACCGACTTCCCAATTTTTACAACAAGAGTCGACACTATTTATGGCGTTACATATATGGCTATAGCTTGGAATCATAAATCATTACTTGACATGGCAACAGGTGAAAATAAAGACAATGTGCTTGAGTTTATAAAGCGTTCAGCTAAAGTTGACCAAAAATCAGATTATGAAAAAGAGGGAGTATTCACAGGGCGTTATGTTGTGAATCCTTTTAATAATGAAAGTATTCCATTATATGCTGCAAATTTTGTTTTGGCTGAATATGGAAGCGGAGCTGTAATGGCTGTTCCTGCCCATGACGAGAGAGATTTTGAGTTTGCTAAAAAATATAATATTCCAATTAAAGTTGTTATACAAAATCGTGATAATTCTCTAGACGAAAACACTATGACGGAAGCATATACTGAAGACGGCATTGTCGTAAACTCAAGTATATTAAATGGGCTTAATTCAGAGTCTGCCATAAATAAAGCAATAGATTATGCTGAGACAAATGCTTTTGGTAAAAAAGAAATTCAGTACCGATTACGTGATTGGCTTGTTTCAAGACAGCGTTATTGGGGGAACCCTATTCCGTTTATCTATTGTGAAAAATGCGGGACTGTGCCTGTGCCTGAAAAAGATTTACCTGTTACTCTTCCTATGGATATAGAGTTTATTATTGGTGAGAATCCGCTTAATAAATCAAGTGAGTTTATAAACACAAAATGCCCTAAGTGTGGAGGACAAGCGAGACGTGAAACTGACACTATGGACACATTCACATGTAGCTCTTGGTATTTCGCAAGGTATACTGATTCATTAAATGATAGCATACCATTTGAAAAAGAAAATGCAGACAAATGGCTTCCTGTTGATCAGTATATTGGCGGAGTAGAACATGCTTGTATGCATTTACTTTATGCAAGATTTTGGAATAAGTTTATGCGTGACATAGGGCTTGTTCAAAATGATGAGCCTTTTATGAAGCTACTTACTCAAGGTATGGTTGTATCTAATTCTTATCAGTCGAAAACTCTTAAAAAGTATTATACAGAAATTGAGTTTCAAAATAAAGATTATGAAAAAGACGGCGTTACAGAAAGTGATATAATAGTAAAGATAGAAAAAATGTCTAAGTCTAAGGCTAATGGAGTTGACCCGACAGAGATTGTCGAGTTTTTTGGGGCAGATACTTTACGAGTTTTTGTTATGTTTTCATCTCCTCCTGAACGTGATATGGAATGGAGTGATGACGGGCTTAAAGGAGCTTCAAGGTTTTTAGCTAGGGTTTGGAATGCTTTTTTGAAGTATCAGAATGACAAAACTTTTCCTAAGCTTCAAGAATTTAAATATGCAAACTTATCTAAAGATGCTAAGACACTATGTCGAAAATATAACAGAACAATAAAAAAAGTTACAATTGACATAAAGGATCGTTTTCATTTTAACACAGCAATAGCCTCACTTATGGAATTATTAAACAGCATAACTCCATTTAAGCCCGAGAATGATGAAGACTTTGCTATGCTTAAGTCGGTTATTAAAGGGTATTTGATTTTACTAAACCCAATAGCTCCTCATATAACAGAAGAGATTTGGAGTTTATTATCATTTGAGAAAACGATTTTAGAAAACACTTGGGTTACTTATGACGAGAGTTTATGTCAAGAAGACACATTTGAATTAGTATTTCAAGTTAATGGTAAGCTTCGTGACCGAATAGACGCTGAAATTGGTATAGCAGAGGACTTGGCTAAGTCTTTGGCTTTAGAGAGTGCTAAGGTTAAACTATTTACTGATAATAAAGAAATTGTAAAGGTTGTTTATGTAACAAACAAGTTAGTTAATATTGTTGTTAGGTAAGATTGTTGTTTTTTTACAAAAGAACATAGGTGTGGGATATAAAATTTTATAGGGAATAATTTTTATGATTAGTATACGTAAACAAAGACAAGTAAAATTAATTGTAATGCTTTCATCAGTATTTTCAGTGCTATTAATTCTGACTCTAGTTTTTGGACTTTATCCTTTTGGACTACATAAAAAGAGTATGGGAAATGTTCCTTTACCTAAAGATTCCATACTATATATTAGTGTGAAAAGTATTAATAGTAGTATTTCTAAAATAACTGACTCTATGTATACCTATAGAATGTCTCATGATGAGGCAACAATTAACTATTCATTAAAGCTTAAGTCTATTGACACATTCTTAAATAATATGTCTAATAGTGAAAATATTTACTTGAAATATTTTACTAAATATATATCTAGCAGGAATGCTAGTATATTACTTTGGGAATTAGATAAAAATAATATAAACAATTCAGAGATATATTTTATTTCTGATTTAGGTAGGCTACATTCAATATTACTTAATGTTTTCTTAAAAGATGGTGATTTCGATTTAAATGATGACACTTACCATATAGGGAAATCAAATTATAGAAATGCCAAAATAAATTATCTAAATAAAAATGGGGAAAGATTTGCTGTTTTCACATCTTTTAATGGTCTTTTGATTTTTAGTAAAGACTATGACCATATAAAAAAAATAATTGACTTCATAAACTCAAAATCTTCAAACCTAAGTGAAATTCCAATACTTAATTCATTAAATGAAAATTATACGCCTGATATGTCTTTTTATATAAATAAAAAAATGTATAATACCCTTCAAGATAAAAATAATCCTTTCTTTGATATTCTTAAGTATTTTGACACAGCATCAAGCATATACGCTTATACTAAAATATATAAAAATAAAGCTTTAATTGATTTACATATTGACTATGAGTATGGTGGTAGTGATAGATCAATTCTTTACTCTAATACTGAAGTAAAAAATATACAAAGGTATTTATCAGACACTAATACTGCAATTTATTTTGGATTTAATTCAGAGATAGCAGGTTTATACCCTCTTTTATTTAATGACATTAAAACTATGAGTGTAAGCAATTCAGTTTATAATAAACTCTATACTGAATTGAGCTTGTTTAATGAGTCTTATTCATTGAACCGTATAGTAAAAGAGCTTAAGGGCGAGGCTGGTTTTGTTTACCTAAAAGAAACCAATGATAATTTAGAATATCCTGCTCTAGCTTTTGAAGTTGAAAATGATGCCTATATAGTTCCTTTATTTGAAGAAATACTTATTAATAAATATGGAGAAATAAAAAAATCAGAAAAATCATATAGAGATCATTTTGTTTATATATACTATTTGGGAGAAAACAAAAATATATATTATACATATAAAGACGATGTAATGTTTGTTTCAGAATATGAAAAGGCAATAGATATTCTAATAGATGGTTTTTATGAAAAAGAATCTCTTTCTAAGTACTTAAGTAAAGAAGCTAAAAATATAAAAAATACCGATTACATATTTAATGTTGATTTTGTTATGTCAGAGAATATTATTAAGTCTCTCAATTTGCCATTTAAAAGCTGGACTTATCCTGAAGAAATTATAGTGGCATCTACTATTGGCACAAACTCTACTCATGTAGAGGCTATCATATATGTTAATTTAGAAAACAAATTAGATTAGCAGGGGCTATTTTTTTATGATTAAAGAAAGTGTCTCCATACTACTTCCTGTGTATAATGCAGAAAATAATATATGTAATAATATAGAGTTTTTAATTAGTACAGTTTCTACTTTTTTATCTGATTATGAAATAATACTTTCTAATGATGGATCAAGTGATAACACATATTTAGAATTAGAAAAACTTAAAAATAAATATTCCAATATAAAAGTTTTTAATGCTATAAAAAATTATGGTAAAGGTCATGCTTTAAAACGTGCATTAGAGCTTGCATCATCTAAGTACATAGTGTTTTGCGATTCTGACATGGAGCTTAACCCACTTTTGCTTAAAAATTTTTTTGAAATAATGAGACAAGAAAATGCTGACATTGTTATAGGTTCAAAACGCCATAAAGATTCTGTTGTAAATTATTCTAAAATACGAAAAGTAATATCTTTTATATATTTTTTATTTGTTAAAATATTTTTCTCACTTCCAATTGAGGACACACAAACAGGTCTTAAACTTTTTAAACGTAGTGCTATTGTTGGTATTTTTCCTCGTGTGCTTGTGAGGCGATTTGCTTATGACCTTGAGGTTTTGGCAGCTTGTAATTTAGACAATAAAAAAATAGTGTCAGCTCCTATTATACTAAATCCTAGCAGAAATTTTGGACTCATACCAATTAAAGTTTTGTGGAATACATTTGTGGATACGGTGGCTGTTTTTTATAGGCTTCATTTTTTGTCTTTTTATAAAAATCTTTTTGGTGATAAAAAATATTTACTTAAAAACAATACTCTTGTTAGCATTATTATGATTCAAGAAAAAATAAATAATTACACAATTGAATCTATTAATTATATATTAAATCAGTCATATCAAAACTTTGAAATTATACTACTCATTGATAATTATACTGACACTACAAATAATATATTTAATAATAAAAAAGTTATACTTAAAAAAGTGGATACTATTCCTCATACATTAAAAATGCGTATTGGAGCAGAAGCTTCAAATGGCGACATAATTGCTTTTTTAGAAAATGCCACCTACCCCGAAGTAAACTGGCTTGAGAATGCATTAAGGGCTATGGCGTCTTCTAATGTGAACGCTTTAGGTGGGACGTCTATCCCTTCAGTTGATGATAATTTCTTAAAGTCGATTAGTGGACTTATATATTCAAGTAAGCTTATGTTTGGAAAAATGGCTTTAATGTATACCCCATATAAAGTTCAGTATGTTTCTGACTTTTCTGATTTTAATTTATTTATGACAAGAGAGCTTTATTTTAAGGCGAGTGAAACAAGCAAATTAAATTACAATTCTCTGTCTTATAATATAATTAAAAATGGCGAGAAAATACTTTATAGCCCTGAGGTTTTAGTTCATAGGCATAGCCCTAGTTTATTTTTTGACCATTTCAAAGAAATAAAAAAGTATGCCATTGATAGAGGGCGACTTAAGCGACACAATTTTTTTGACATAATGCCATCATTACTTATTATATATTTAATTTCTGTTATTCCAATTTTTACTTTTAATTTGTTAATTGAAATTAAGTATACCTATTTAACTCCTTTATGCTTTTACGCATTTTCTTTAATCCTTTCAAGCCTAACCCCACTCTCACCTTTAAAAGGAATAATGAAAGCTTTTTGTATTTTTTTCTCTCACATTACATACGGTATATTTTTTCTAAAAGGTATTTTTTCTAAACGATTTTAGTAATCAAATATTTTCTCTTGAAAGTTTTATTCTTTAATATATTATGTTTTTTAATTGATTAATTTTATGTTGGAGTAAATTATGGCAG
>CAMRCO010000109.1 GCA_947040945.1 uncultured Spirochaetia bacterium | reverse complement strand
ACAGTAGGTAATTCTGTCCTTGCATTATAAAGGTCTAAAGGCTTACTACGACTTAGCCTAGTAGTATAAGCTGAATTTACTTTTATCTTACCACCTACATTTCTTATTTCAAGTAACATATAGACATTATGTGACGAAGTCGCTGCTGCATCTCTGTTATTATAAACTTTACCATAGAACACATAATTCTCATCTGTTAAATAAGTCATTGATGGTGAACTATACGCTCCATCAACAACATTAGCTGTAGGTAAATCACCAGGATTAAACACTGAGTGTATAGAATATGGTTTTGTTGTAACCTCAGAGGAAATCACAGAATTTCCTAAACTTCCTAAATCCGCAGGTTCAAACATACTGTCTAAATTACACTGCCAAATAAAAGGCAAAAGTAAAAATAAAATCTTCTTCATAAAACACCTACATTTTAATTTATATACACTATATATTTAAGTATAACAATTCATATCAAAAAAAGTTAACTAAATTAAGCTAAATCTTGCAATACCCCGCTAATTTTACTACTATCAACATTACCTATGATTTGTTTTGCTACATTTCCATCTTTAATAAATAATATTGTTGGCAAGCTATATATATGATACTTACGTGACAAATTAGGGAAAGTTTCAACGTTTACACTTATAAATGCAGTATCGGAATAGGTTACAGAAAGATTCTCTATAACAGGAGTCAGTGATTTGCAAGGCACACATCTAGGCGCCCAAAATTTTATAACGCACTTGCTATTTTTAGCCAAATAGACAGCAAAATCTTCTTCGTTTTTAAGCTCTAAAACCATAATTATTACCCCTTAAAATTAAAACTACTTCAAAACAACCTACGGAAATCAATATAAACTATATCAAACATTATTTCAAGTTATATAAACTACACTTATGCATAATTATTTTTTTCTACCAATATCCTTAAGTCGTTCTTTAAGTTCAGTAGATGATTCCAGCGGATTCTTATCCTCCACTTTAGGCTCTCTAAACTTAAGAAGTGTATTATTGAATATTGTCTTAAAACTATCTTCTACAACATTGCTTTTAGACAAATCAAAAGACATTCTAATTTGATCTTTTGTATCTTTATCCTCTATTTTTGAAAGAAGTGTAATACTGTGGTCAGCGACAGCTATTAAGTACATCTCCCCTACTATCTCAACTATAGATATATACCTATTTGGAGCCACAGGTGTTGTTGCTAAAACTGATATAATACTATCTGAACCCAAAACTTTCTTAGATCGCTTTCTAAAATAGATAAATATAAAATAAATACCTAAAAGTGTGACTAAAAAACCAAAAACAGCCCTAATAAACATTGAGCTATTAGTTTTCGCAGTATCGACTTGCATTTCTCTAATATCTCTAAGTATCTGAGGTTCATCTTGAGTTATATTAGTTTCAATAGAAATATTGTCTGTTATGTTAGTATTCTGTGAGTAAGCACTAAAACTCGGCATGATTAGCAATATGAAAATTAAAAAGTCTTTTTTATACATTAATTAATAACTTATTCGGAGAGGGAGGGAGTCGAACCCTCGGTAAGTTTGACACCTACGACAGTTTAGCAAACTGGTCCCTTCGGCCTCTCGGGCACCTCTCCATTGATATTTCTACATACTATCATAATATTATTTTTTGTCAAATTTTTTTTTATATAAAACTATAGAATTCAAAAACGAATATTATGAAAACAGTAAGATTTGCTCTTTTTTATTAATCATTGTATAATTAAAGTGTATAGTTTAAATTAAATACTATACACTTTAATGTAATAGGAGAAATCATGGACGAACAATCAAAAGAAACAAATAACAACCCAAGTACTAACGTACAAGGAGAAAAAAAAGTAAAAATGGTCGCAGCATTACTTGCAATATTTTTAGGTTCACTTGGTATACATAATTTTTATTTAAATAATAAAAAAATGGGTATTATATTCTTACTACTTTGCTGGACAGGTATTCCTGGAATAGTTGGTTTTGTACAGGGAATCATGATGATTATAATGAGTGATAATGCATTTGATCAAAAATTCAACAACTAAAATAAATTAGTTATTGAATAATGCCTATATTGTAATATTAAAACTTTTACAATATGAGCATCATTTTTTAACAATAAAGTTTAGTTCTAAACTATTATAGTAATTTACTACTTGTTAGAACTAATAAAAATTTGAAATTATTTAAATAGGTATGTATAATAAAATGCATATTAGATACTGTTTTTTAGGAGAAAATAAATGGAAGAAAAAGAAATTAGTGAGATAAAAGAAGTTAAAGAAGTAGTAGAAACTGCTACTCAAACAAAAAATTATGATGAAGCTTATTGCCAGTCATGTGGTAAAGTTATAAAAAAAGAAGCATTCGTTTGCCCTTATTGTGGAGTCAAAAACACTAAGAATAATCAAGGAGATGAAAAAAGTAAAATAGTTGCAGCATTACTCGCATTATTTTTAGGTGGATTTGGGGTACATAAATTTTACTTAAAACGTATTGGAACAGGTGTTATATATATATTATTTTGTTGGACATTCATTCCAAGTCTAATCGCATTCATAGAAGGAATAATACTTCTTTGTATGAGCGACAATAAATTTAACGATAAATACAACAACTAACATATCGCTTTAGAAAGCATGGAAAAAGATATAGAATTTTAAAAAGTAGTTATGTGGTAAAATTATAGAAAAAATACTAGTTTGTTATCACTTTCGATGCAAAAATATTAAGAGTACTAAAAAATAAATTTATAGCAGGACTACTTGCAATATTTTTACCACATGTTCCAGAAACAGCTCTCTTGTTTATTATACTTTTACTAGCATCTCTCCCAATACTGATAGCCTTAATTGAATGGATAATATTCTTTTTTATGAGTTGTGATAAATTTGATGAAAAATATAACAAATAAAAATAGTTCGCATTTTATACTGTGTAGGTATTATCATTTTCATAGCAGTCTTTACATTCACACTTATAAATACTATCGCCGATAACCACTTGACTAGTATTATAAACTGTTCTCTTTGAGTAAAGCCCACGCTTTCCACACTCACATCTGCCTGAAAGCTCTGTATGAGCATCCATTAACTCAGAATCTAATATATACGCTACACTATCCCAAACTACTCTCTTAAAATCTCTGTCTAAAGTAGCTACAATAAAATCATTTTCTTTACTATATTTATTTAATAAGTCCAAAAAGAAACCAGAATCTTCTAAAAAGCAGAATTCATCAATTGTTATTATGTCATAATTTAGTATGATATTTTCTATAAAAGAAGAGTTTTTATTATTTTCATCTCGGAACTCTCCCTCTGTCATAATATCTACTCTACTGTCAAAAATTGTATCTTTATCACGACAAAAATACCCTCTATATGTTTTTTCAGGATAAATAAAAAGAACCTTAAGAGAATTATCTTCATGCATATAGCAATTTATTGTTTTTATAAGATACTTAGATTTTCCAGCAAACATAGGACCTGTTATAAAATGAAGCATTATTATTTACCCACATGTATAAATTAAAATATTAAGAGTTAGATTATAACAATTAAAACTAATTGTCAAATTTTTTTATGTCTAGTTTAATTCACTATATATAGGATAGTAAATTAGACCTAATTTTATTTTTTAGAGAATGCGTTCTCTTCACCTTTAAGAAGCCTTTTATAATTTGGTATATGCTTAACCACTATAAAAGTCGCTATGAGTAAAGATATAGCAAGCATATATATATATTCTATTCCAAAAAATAGCCCAGCTAAACTTGGAGAAAACTTATAAAGCAAAGAAAGAGTTATTGGAAAAGCGAGAGCCGCTAATGTACTGCCAATAGCAACCACTTTTTTAGATAAGAATAATCCTAGAAAGAAAAATACAATACAAATTAAAGAAGCAACAGGAGCAAGAACGATCATAACACCTGCACTTGTAGCAACCCCTTTACCACCTTTAAAACCTAAAAACACAGGAAATACATGACCTAAAATAGCTGCGAATGCTGACACAACAAGTACTAAACTATTATTTCCAACAACACTATGAGCTATAACAATGGCAACCATTCCCTTACCAATATCTGTAATGTATGCAAGTATTCCTGAACGCCTACCGCAACATCTTAAAACATTACTAGCACCCGGGTTTTTACTACCATGAAGCCTAATATCTACTCCTGAACACTTCCCTATAATATATGAAAATGGTATAGCTCCTACTAAATAAGCGAGAACTATAACCGCCACACTTTTTATTAATATATTACTTGCCACCCTTATTACTCCTCTTTCTAAACTGCAAAACTATCGGTGTTCCTCTAAAATCAAATATCTCTCTAAACTTGTTCTCTAAATATCTTTTATAGTGAGATGTTAATTTATCAGGATGATTACAAAAAATCGCAAAAATTGGAGGATTAGCATGTATTTGAGTAACATAGAAAATTTTGAAAGGAGTTTTGCCAGCTGTTATTGTGTACTCACGTGTTGCTCTAACCATAGCATCAGTTAAAGCATGCGTTTCATATTTTTGATGTCTTGTTTTTGCAATTCTAACAGCCAAAGCAAGAAGCTTTTTTGCCTCAACCTCTCTTTTTGCACAAAGCTTAGCATGTAAAGCATATCCCAAAACAGGAAATTTATGCTTCATATAACTTTCATAATAATCCCAAGTTGTACCTTCTTCTCTTAAATCCCATTTATTAGCCGCTATTAGAATACCCTTTCTTCTTTCAACTATAAGGCTAGCTATTGTTTTATCTTGATCAGTTAATCCTTCTTCAACATCAAGAAGTAGTATTGCAACATCACATGAATCAATTGCCTTAACTGCCCTATTCACACTATAATATTCAATATTTGTGCTAACATTCTTCTTTCTTCTAATTCCAGCAGTATCAACAAGTCTTATAACGTCATTATTAAAATTCATACGCACGTCAATTGGATCACGTGTTGTTCCTGCAATGTCAGACACTATGCTAAAATCTCCACCAACTAAAGTATTAAGTAGTGTCGACTTTCCCGCATTAGGTTTTCCCACTATAGCTATATTAATTTCAGTTTCGTCAATTTTGTCTTCTATAAACTCGTCTTTCTCATCAACTGCTATTCTCTTAATTGTCTCTATTAAGTTAGTCATTCCACGAGCATGTTCTGCACTTGTTAGAACTATATCTTCTATACCAAATGAACGAAACTCATGAATATAGTTTTCATGTCTTTCTGTGTCCATTTTATTAACCACAAGTATAATCGGCTTGTCAAACTTCCTAACTATATTAATGAAGTACTTATCATCAGGATGCGCCTCTTTTCCATCAACAACAAACAAGATGGCACTTGCATCACTTGAAGCGGCTTTTAGGGCTTTTTCTTTAACCTTAAAGTTTAGCGTATCATCACTAACGTCTAAAAGTCCACCCGTATCTAGAATTGTTATTTCGGTGTCGTCAATATAAATAGTCTCTCTATTAACATCACGTGTAACTCCCGGAGTTGATTCTACAATCGACTTCCTTTTTCCACAAAGTCTATTGAAGAGAGTCGACTTTCCTACATTTGGTCTACCTAAAATTGCTATATTAATCATAGTCTAAATAATAACATGAATAGACATATTTTGCTAGATGCCTAAGTTCATTCATTCTCAAAATCCAACGAGTGTATATGTAAAATCCAACAAATCCAACACTTTCAACGCTATATCCTAGTGTGTAGTTATTATATATAGTATTTACTAGTCTCAAAGTCCTTACTACTTACAGTAAAAATTAATAATTCCTTATAGCTTTCATTAATAGTATATATTTTTTGTTTGTACCGCTTGTTCATGAAGTCATAGATATTGTTGTAGGTATTTGTGATTAGTTTTTCGTTCCTTATTTTACATACAGTGTTATTCACGTCTGTTACTCTGTGTCCTGTAAGGAACACTGCACTTCCAGTGTCCCGTGCTTCCTGCACACATACGTGTAGGGAAAGTGGTACAGTAGTAGTGCTATAATAATGTTTGCATGAGTATTGTGGTGGATATTTCTTAATTTAAGTTTCTTCTATTATAACAAACCGTAGAAGACTATTACCACATAAAAAATAAATTTATTTTTCGTCATAAACATTTTTTATAACTTCGTCATAAGTATAGTGTTTCATCTCAGGGTTTTCTTTTTTATACTCAATTATTTCGTTTACAAGTTTTCTATCGGACAAGTCCTCATCTAAATTGTTAAGCACTTTATCTAAAGCTTCCTCTAAAGAGCATTCATAAATGCGACTTATATCTTCCAATATTTTTTTTTGGTTTTCTGTTACTTTTAAGGTTTCCATAATTTGTAAATATCCTCCCTCTTACATATTAAGTCTATTATAATGTCATCATTACTAATATAAAATATTGCTCTATATTTTCCCTTTCTTATTCTATAATAAGTTATGCTACTATTTTCTATTATTTCAGTTATATCGAATAAGCTTAATTTTTTTGTTTTATCAACTTCGCTTAAAGCTGTATAAATATTATCAAATATATCTTTTGGTATTTGATTTTTCTTTAATATCTTGAGAGATAAATCTGATATAATTAGCATTCTAAAGCCTTAAAGTTTTCACAAATAAAGTATAACAAACAAATAAAATTTAATCAATATTTTTTAATCTATATATTAGCTATCTAAAATATAATAAATAATAGTTACTACCTAGTTATAAAAGTAAAAATAATAATTCCTTATAGATTTCATTAATAGTATATATTTTTTGTTTGTACCGCTTGTTCATGAAGTCATAGAT
>CAMRCO010000108.1 GCA_947040945.1 uncultured Spirochaetia bacterium | reverse complement strand
TTGAACGGCAATATTCACATTGAAATTTCATTAAATATGACCAAAAAGATAGACTTAAGTGATTAGTTTTCTCTTGATTATTGGCTATTTTTTCGCCACAATTATGGCAAAACTTCTCATTACTTCTAAGTTTTTCGTGCAGTTAGGGCAAAGCATAGCAACTCCTTATTTAAGTACTCTACTAGTTTTAAGTATAACCAATAAGGGGAAAAAGTAAATCTATTATTTTATAAAAATATGCGGTAAATATTGTTTTTCTGTTTTCAATTTTAGTAATAATTGTTTATAATCACATTGAAGTTTATGTTTTGATACTACCATTTCCAGTGAGAAACATAAGGCACACAAAGTAAAGGAGTGTTTTTATGTGTAAATTTATATGCAAGTCAAAAAATAAACCAACAGTTTATAAAAATGATAAACAATTAATAAAATACCTTAAGCAGAATTTAAAAGAACAAAGAAAAATAATTTCAACAGAAAAAGGAATAAAGAAAAATGAAGTAAAAGATGAAGAGTTAATACTTAATATAGGTTATGCTGAATATAAAATTGAGAATGGACTCTTAGTTAGTAATAAAGAAGACACTACCGAAGGTAAAACAAAAGTAGAAATAAACTTTGACTTTAACTTTGGGAACATTATTTCAAAGTTACCAAAGTTAAAGAATAAAGATAAAAAATATATTTGTCCTTATTATCTGAATTGTTGTAATGTTACTTTTAAGAGTGGCAAGGACTCTAAGAATGGTGCAGATTTTAAGCGTATTGTTTTTGAAGAAAAAGTATATTTTACTTACTCTATTTTTGAAGGAGAAGCTGACTTTAAGTGGGCTGAATTTTAAAAAACTGACTATGGTGACGACTCTTGTACTTTTAATAACACTTGTCTATATGATAGAAGTGCTTTTGGGGAAATATCTATAGATGGGACATTAACATTTGAATATATTAAACTTACTGATAAGTCTAATATATATTTTGGAGCAATATCCAATGAAAAATCAAGAATAGAAATTAAAAATACTGTAATAAATGGGCGTATTGATTTTAATCATGTCGAACTTGAAAAAATTAATTTCGAAAAATCAGAGGTAATTGGTAATGGAATTATACACAGAATAAATCTTAAAGCAGAATGTGCTAACTGGGAAACGGCAAGACTTATTAAACATGAAGCTTATAAAATGTCTAATACCATAGAAGGTCTTAAGTATAAGGCGATAGAAAAAGATTTATATGAAAAAGAATTAATGGATAAAGATAAAAGCATGCAAGTATGGGGTGAAATATTATCAATTAAACTTAGCAAACTTTCAAACAATCATGGTCAAAATTGGCTTAAGGCTGTTCTTTTTACTTTCGTTAGTGGATTCATATTTCTTACATTTTCAATCAAACCTTTATTTTTTATTCAGTCTTTATATATTCTACTCCCAATATCTGTAATAGCTTTTCTATGTAAGGACATTTATAAATATCTTTTAAACACAGTTTTAATATATATAATTTTATTTTGGTTTACTCCTTTTTTATATGAAATTGTTTGTAGTAATCAATTATTATACATCGATAATTTTTTTCCATATTTAATGCCAACTATTTTTAATCCTATATCTTCATTTAATATAACAACTAACAATGAGAGATTAATTTCATACGCTACTTATTTTATGGGAAAAATTGCTATAGGCTACGGCATAGTCGAAATAGTTCAAGCTTTTAGAAAATTAAATAGTAAATAGTATATCTTTCTTAGAATAAATGCTTTATACTTTAAAAATATCAATGTAGAGGTTATAAAAAATGAAAATTGAAGTAAAAGTTGTAAAATGGAGTTATCATCATTCTGCGTACTTTTTGGATAATATATTATATTTAGAAATAGATAAGTGGGATGACTACCTTTTTAAAACAACATTTCATGCTTATTGGGGAAAAACGTCCTTGGGTGAAATAAAGATTACATACAAAGGACAAAATGAAAATTCACTTACTTCTTTCCACATAAAAAAAGAAACATTTCCATTAAATGGTAAATATTGCTCATTAGGTATGCAGATGTTCTACGAAGGCTTAATGCAGTTAGAAACAAGTATTAAAAATGAAATATTAGTATGTTTAAGAGATTGTGTTTATAATAGTGAAATTTATGATGAATTTAAATCTGAAAAAGCTTTTAGAGCATCTTTGTTAAGAAATATTGATTGGAAGTACCATAAACAATTATGTAATAGTATATTGAATGGAAATGCTATTTTGACTCCTTATGATATAAAAATTGAGGCATTTAAAGAAGATGATAGTGAGCCTATAACTATAAAATTACAATCTAATCCTGATAGTGCCTTACCTACTAATATACATGTTTTGATAGGTAGAAACGCTGTTGGTAAAACTCAACTACTTGATAAAATATACAATCCAAAATGCAAAAATTTTTATAGCAAAGTAAATATGGATGCCAAGGAGATTAAAAAAATTATATATATTGATCTCAGAACAACTGGACTTACTGAAGAACTCAGAGATAAAATTGAACAATTAAACAAATTGCTTGGTATACCAGATCCAGACGATCCGTTTGAGATGCCACCTATCGAGGATACTAACGAATATAAATGTTATAAATTATTTGAAGACTTATTGTGTAATAAAAACAAAGAACCTAATAAAATTGAAATCACTGATACCAGTAAAATATATTTCAAGACTGGTTTGGATAAATGTTTTTCCAGAGTAGATTGGAAAGATAGATGGTTTGAAATTGTCAAAAAATTATATACAGATCCTATTTTTAAAACGTTTGATTATATAAATCATATGGAGGATATGAATTATATAATAAATAATTATAACATAGCTAGTTCTGGGCATAAACATATTTTATTAATCCTAACTTATATTATACCGCTTGTTTCTGAAAGAACTTTAGTATTAATAGATGAACCTGAAACACATTTACACCCTCCATTACTTTCATCATTTATTAGAACATTGTCTAAGTTACTAAAAGAACGGAATGCGATTGCTTTTATTGCTACTCATTCACCCATTGTATTACAAGAAGTTCCTAAGTCTTGCGTATCTATTTTAGAGAGAGATGAGTCTGGTTTATTTTTAAGGAGACCAGAGCGTGAAACATTTGCTGAAAATATAGGTACACTAACTTCTGATGTTTTTGGTTATGAATTAAAAAATAGTGGATTTTACAAACTATTAAATGATGAAGTAGAATCAGATAAATCATATGAAAAAATAATGGAAAAATTTGGTGACAAATTAGGTAGTGAAGGCTTAAGTATTATCGCTCACCTCATCAATAAGAAAAGTCAAATAAATAAGTGATAATATATGAGACATATAAAACATATTGAACATTGTCATAAAAAATATATTAATAAGTTACCCGAAGAAATTCAAAAAATTATTGATAAATCAAAAATACAATATAAAGACCTATTGGACAAAGAAAAATTAAATATACCAACCTACAGCAAAATAAATATAGATAAAGAACATAAACAGAGTCTTGAGAATGCCTATAATAGATTACGACATGAGTTAATAAAAAAGTATAAGCAAAATAATGATGGCTACCACTGTGCATATTGTTCCTTAGATTCAAGTCAGCAAATAGATCATTTCTTGCCAAAACAGGAATATCCTGAATTAACTGTAGTTTGTTATAATCTAGTACCTGTTTGCTCTGTATGTAATGGACACAAGTCTTCTTATTTAGTAAAATATAATTATCACCCATTTTATAATAAACTTTTTCCTGAATACTTAACATTGAAAATTGAAAAAGATAAGTTTGATTCTATTACTTTTAAATATGAATTAAATATTAGTCTAGATAAAAGCCTTAAAGATTTTTTGGTAAGACTAGATTTATGTAGTAGATATGAAGATAAAGTTAGAAATAAGTTTATTAATATAACTAGAACCTTAATTGGTATATCTAAAGAGGCTAGTATAGATAATTTAAGAACAATGAATGAACCAGTTAATTATGAATGGGAAAAACTTTTTTACACAGAAATGATTAATAATATAGATATTATATTTGACTACTGTCAAAGAGAATATGAAAAAAATATAAAAGTTGCTACACATTAATCAATAATAAATATACCCATCCTCGCACATATCACAAACCTCCAAATTATTATACTCATTGTAATAATTAAGCGTACCATTACAACGAGTACACTTCGTTTTATAAGGATAAGTCTCACGAAGCTCTTGCCATTCAGAACTCTCAAACACTTCCCAAAGCCCTTTCCAGTTTGGAGTGCCATCCTCATGCCTAAAGTTCATGCTGTCGCAAAAATAAAAGGCAGCAACAATATTGTAACCTGTAATGTCGAGAGCTTCATTGCGTTTTTGACCACGCTTCAAAACCCATTCATAAACCTCACGACCAGTACTTAAAGTTTTTCTGCGACGCTCTTCTGAGGTAAGCATTTTGAAGAAATCAATATCGAGGTCAGTGGCAAAAAAACAATATTCGTTAGGTGAGGCATCGTTTATTTTTTGAGTAGAAAGCCTTGTGTAAACATAGCTTTTTGAATGATTAACGTTTATGTTAATTAAAGGTGGATTTTTTTGAGTCTCCTGTGACACATTGTAAAGCTTGCCACTCGCCATACCTTTAACAGGAAAAACTATAGCACCGCTCTCAGTTTGTGTGCTTAGCTTTTCACAGAAAGTAGAAACTATTCCAGCATTATAACCATAGTCAATGAACACAACAGAAGCATACATATTGACATGTTTGCTTTTTATAATTTTCTCAAGCAATTGCCATGACTTGTCATTAATGTCAGAAGTGTTTCCAGCAAGCCTGTGATAGCCAATGGTGTAACTCCTCATACCTTGAGCCCAAAGCATAACGCCTGCTTCAATATAGTTTTTTTGAATGTCAACGGCGATTGTACAAAACATCGGTTTATAAATAATGTCACTAACAATCATGTTACACGGAACAAGCTCATCGCCATAATTAAGATACTCTTTTAAGAAAGGAGCTGTGTTATTTGCTTTAATAATATCATAAGGTGGCGACTCATCTTTCTCTTTATAAATATCTCCAAGTACTTGATTTGTAAAAAGTATCATGTCCCTGTTGTCACCATAACTTTCATTTTCACGTGCAATTAAAAATTGACGCACAATTTCATCCCATCCACGTAACCCAACAGGTGAGTACAAACTTGACATTTGATAACTTCGCCTTCGAGGATTATGAGCTTTGGAAGTAGGAATCCACCGAGCTTTACCACCACTTGTGTGGTCAAGTAAAAAATAATCTTTATCAGAGTTTTTTAAATGCCCTTTACAAAACTTACATTCATAATAAACACTGTCCTCAATAAGTATCCCACTTTCGTCAAGCTCCCATAACATATTAGCAAAATCCAAAACTTGAAGCTCCCCACAATGTTTACAAGGCACATTATAATAACGTTGGTCACCTCCCTTAAAACGTGGTTCAATATTTGAGTTTTTTTCAAGTGCTGGAGTGCTTTCACAAAGTATTTTTTTGGTAGCAGAAAAAGAGTCTTGCCTGCGTTCAAGTATTGATATTGGGTCACCTTGCCCACCAATACTGGCAGGTGCTTCGTCCGCTTCCGTAATCGCAATATACTGAATTGAAAATGACTTAAGCCTTGACACAGACCTAAGCCCTACAATATTTATGTATCCGCCGACAAACTCTTTTGAGCTTGACGTGTCACCAGTTCTACGATTATTTTTTTGCTGTTTTTGTGACTTAATTAAATGCCTAACACCAGCATGATCAATAGCAGGTTCAATACGTTTTTGAAAAATATCTTCAGCCACGGTTTGAGTTTGGGCAACAAACATAACAGCAGTAGGATTTTGTGAAATTATATAGAGCATCCAATTTTCACTAAGCCCAACAGTGAATCCAAGCTGAGCACCTTTTTTTACGTCAATTTGCTGAATAGGACTTTTGTAGTCGAGGCATTCAATTATTTCTTTTAAGTATGGAGTTTTAGAAAATTGATAAAACCCTGGCTGTGGGCTTAAACCTGCAGGCAAAAATCTATTGTTTTCTACAAACTCAATAATTGGTATTTTTTCTTTTGTTGATAAAAATGTATCTGTAATATTATTTAAGTAGGCAATATCACTTTCATACCATTCATCAATTTTGTGTTTAGGTATTACTTGAAACGACATTATATTTTGACTCCTTTTTTTAAGAAATTCACAGTTCTTGTTAAGTCATCAGCTATCGAGTCTTTAACTAAAGCTAAAAGAATAAACCTGTCGATTGTAACATCATGTTCATCTTTAAGTTTTTGAGCAATACTGTCGGCACAACGTTCAGGAATTAAAACAACTTGCTGTTTAAAGCTCACTAGTATATTTGGTAAAATACGCTCTACAAGTTCACGAGACACTAAACGCCCTTTAATCTCCTCAATTTCAAGTGCTTTTCTAGTAGCGTCAATTCTTGCTTTCGCCATGTTTATTTCAGATGGGCTAAGGCTTTCATCTAAATAATCATTTATAGAAGCGTCAGAATAAATGCCCTTGTTATTATTAGGTTCTCTATTACTAGGCTCATTATCATCATCTATCTGTTTTTTATAATCTATTTTTGGAGTTTTAATCTGTTTCTCTTTTTTAGTAGCACTCCCCATAACAAATGATTTATACGTACTCCAAGATTTTAATGATGTAAGTTTTTCTATTTTTATTTTGCCATTAATTTCTTTAAGAGTAAGCCTACCCTCTTTATTGCCTTTTTTAATATACTGAGAAATGGCTGCTTTTGAAACACCAACAAGTTTTGAAAACTCGGCAGGGCTAATATATTCTTCTTCCATACTTTTCCTTATAATAAAAGTTAAGTAGTTAACTAGTTAACTTTGTTTAGTGTCAGTATATAAAATAGTTAACTTTTTACAATTCAGACCTATGTGAAGATATTTACAGAAAGTGGTTTAATATAATATAAAAAAGTGATTTATGCTCTGAATATAGAGGTTTTGGACACCGCATTACAAATAATGCTAATAAGTAGGATATTGTTACTTAAAATAAAGTTAACAACAATGAAAGTTAATAGTAAGAAATCTGTGTGAGTTTTATTTTCCCGCAGTCGCAAGCTCCCGCAAAGCAAAA
>CAMRCO010000107.1 GCA_947040945.1 uncultured Spirochaetia bacterium | reverse complement strand
AATACAAAATTTCCAACAACACCAATAACTAATTTTATACCAGTTAAACCAACAGGCATTAATTTAAGTATTTAAGAACAAATCCATGCTTAAGAGGATCAGCAGGATCGATTAATAAATGGTTCATTCCAGTGATAAAGGCACTACCAGTTACTTGAGGAATAATGTATTTATAACCATCTTTTTCATAAGTTTCTTTAATACATCCTATAAACTGTGTACCTAAAATACTTTCGTATACAAATTTCTCACCTTGCTTAAGTTTACCTTTTGCAAATAAAGCAGCCATTTTTGCTGAAGTTCCTGTTCCACAAGGGGATCTGTCAACTTGTCCTTGACCAAAAATAACAACATTTTGATAATTTGAATCCGATTTTCTAGCAGGCCCAAATATCTCAACAAGGTCTATTGTGTTAATATGCTTTAATTCAGGATGCTCTACTTTAATGTCTTTATTAACAGCTTTAAGTATAGCAACACCAATTTCAGCTAACTTGTTTGTGTTAGATGGAAGAATTTCTAAACCATCTAATTGTTCAATATTTAATATAGCAAAAAAACTTCCAGCAAAAGAAATATCAACTGTAATTTTTTTACCTAATTCTGGGATATTAACTTCTACATTTTCTTTATACAAAAATGAAGGTACATTATCAAAAGTAACGCTTTTTGCTTTACCATTAACAACTTCAACATCACCTTTAACAAGTCCTGATGGAGTGTCTAGAGTAATAGTTGTTATAGGCTCTTTTACTTCTACCATACCAAGTTCAACTGCTGCAGTCATAGCACCAATAGTTCCATGTCCACACATGTCAAGGTATCCACCACCGTCCATGAAAATAATACCTAAATCTGCTTCTTTTTTTGTTGGAGCTGTGATGATAGAACCAAACATGTCATTATGTCCTCTAGGCTCATGCATAGCAACTGTTCTAACATAATCCAATTTTGATTCTAGGTATGCTTTCTTTTCTGGCATACTATCACCCAAAATATTGGGTAATCCACTAACGATAATTCTTGTAGGCTCTCCCATAGTGTGAGAATCTACGGCAATCAGTTGTTTAGAAATATTCATTAATTAACTCCTCTCATTTTTAACTTTAGATAGGCTAGTGCTTTTCGCGCATCTATATTAGATATTGTATTTTCACCAACCACCTCTGTTTCTATTCCTTCTGAACTTTTATTAAAATCAACTATAGTATCCATATAGTGATTTGTAACAACAAACGCAGCCTGTACTCCTACAAAACTCATACCCACCAAAGGAATTTTTCTCTCACCTATTTCTCTAGTCGTGTTTTCAAAATCAACATGGCTATTACCCCATCCGTCTAATGAAAAAATAACTCCATCAGCTCCCATTTGTTTAAGCCAAACAGCAGATGATTTACCTACAAAGTTTTTTTCTTGATTCGACTGTGGAGTACCAACAAGCATAACACCAAGCAAATCAACATCAGAATCGTTTGAAACTACATCTAATATAGGGTCATGAAAATGATGTAATGTCGTTTCTTTAGTAGATGGTCCAACTCCCATGTGTACACTCCTAATATTTT
The DNA here is from genome assembly GCA_947040945.1 of uncultured Spirochaetia bacterium. Lineage (GTDB taxonomy): Bacteria > Spirochaetota > Brachyspiria > Brachyspirales > Brachyspiraceae > CAMQVF01. The sequence goes on along the minus strand of CAMRCO010000107.1, from coordinate 5,638 downwards.
ATAAGAGACAAACTTTCATTTTTAACTTTAAGTAGGCTAGTGCTTTTCGACCATCTATATTAGATATTGTATTTTCACCAACTACCTCTGTTTCAATTCCTTCAAAACTTTTATTAAAGTCAACAATAGTATCCATATACTTATTGGTAACAACAAACCCAACAGAACCTATAAAGGTTAAACCAACCAGAGGTATTTTTCTATCACCTATTTCTCTAGTTGTGTTTTCAAAATCAACATGATTATTACCGCAACCATCAACCGATATAAAAACCCCATCAACTCTCATTTGCTTAAGCCAAACTGCCGCCGTTTTACCTACAAAGTTTTTTTCTTTATTTGACTGTGGTGTTCCAACAAGCATAACACCAAGCAAATCAACATCAGAATCATTTACTACTACATCAAACAAAGGATCATGAAAATGATGTAGCGTCGTTTCTTTAATAGATGGACCAACTCCCATATAGAAATATTTAATGCATGGCTCGAACAGCACCATCTCTATATTCATTTGGAGTTAGCATTATTGGCATATTCATAAAATCAATTATAGAGTATCCTCCAGTAAAGCCCGAAGGCTCTGAAGCAAAAACTCTTGTATCATACATAGCCCCTTGACCTGCTACCTGTTTAAGTATGACAACTCTTTTTTTATCTTTTGATGGAACATAATCTTCATAATCATGTCTCTCATTGGCTGTTTTCCCTTCTTTCTTTTTTAGTACATTTCTAATATCTTGTAAAAAAATATCAGAAAACTCATGGCAAGCATTTATACATTCTCTTTGAAAATGAGCTTTTTCATATACCTCAAAATCAATATGAATAATATAGTCTGTATCTTTAGGTGTACCTGCTCTAGAAAACTTAACTTGCTCTTCTAGAATACCGTCAGAAGAACCAAATTCGCAAATCTGCGTTTTAGCCTCATCACAACCTGTAAGCATACAAACAACACCTGTGAGAGTATGAGTAATCCCACTGCCAATATTGCCTAAAACTTTAGTAGATATTGGTATAAAATCCATTATCGAATTAATGGAAATATTTTTTTCAGCGGGATTAATAATACTAATATTAACATTTTTTATGAACTTAGAGAATCTTGCATCTTTACTTATTAATGTTATATAGTCACTTAAAGGCTTTACTGTTAACGCTTTGTTTTCAATAGATACCTTATCAGAAAACTTTATATCATCAATATAAAAAACTTTGATACTTAACATATGTTATCTCCAAAATAAATTATAAAAATACTTTTTTCTCAATATTCACAATTAATAAAACTAAACCTTAGCTACATACTCATAAGGTAAAGGAACTATTTTTCCAGGTGTCTCAATAGAAATTAAATATTCAAGAGACTCTTTCAAAATAGCAGTCTGCATTTCTTTATCATGTGGAGCACCAGCATTAGCACCCATTGGTACTAACGGAGCAACAGCACGAGGTGTTCCAGTTTGGCGAACAACAGGAGGCAAAGCAGCAATAACGATAGTAGGAATACCCGATTCCTCTATAGCTCTCTGTACTAGTACAGCAGAGCGATGACAAGTGCCTCAGCCAGCTGTAAGAACGACACCGTCTACACCAGCTTCATGTAAAAGCTTAGCAATAGCAGGTCCTGTTTCGTTCTTAAATTTGTCCTGATTTCCACCACCACCCATAAAGCCTATGTGTAGTTCTGAAGCTGCCTTAAAAAGTTTTGTCTTTTCAAGTTCTTTTAAGCGACTAATTGGGAACATACAATTAACGTCTTTGTTAACGTCACCATTGTCGTATCCACCATGAGATACCATTAACTCTTCTTCTTTAGCACTTTTTGGTATCTTTCTAAAACCAAAATCTCCCGATAAATTGAACCTGTCATCTGTCTTCAAATGAACTCCAGCTGCTGTAACAAGAGCGATTGTCATATCTTTAAGCGCTTTTGTTACAGGAGTGAAAACAGATGGGGGAGTAATAGGTACAAATATTTCAGATTGTAAACCTTGCATAATTTGAATCTCCTTTCTAATTATTTATTATTATTTTTTACGTATTTCTCAATAACTTGACCATCTGATATTACTTCAGGAAAGCTCATTTTAAAAGAAACAATTTGCCCAATTTCTAGGGGGTAATCTGTTATAATCATTCTAAGAGGCACTTTTAAGTATCCAAGTCTTCCCTTAAAATCCATCGCAACAGCACCATCTTGCACTTCTACAATAACGCCTTCCATAACTATCAAATGTTCATCATATTTCATATTCTATAAAACCTTATTTAGTTTCTGATCTATCAATGCTTTTGCCTAATTTCTTATCAATAGCTTCAATGTTCTTTTCTTTAACATTTGGATTCCATTGTCTTTCAGCCTCAGCAACACCGTCGCCACCCATAACTGATTTAAGCATTTCTAAAGCTCTTACCGCGTCTTCTTTACATAGTGTATTACATGCAAGAATTTCGTTCTCGATACCTTCTTTAGATTTGTTATTATCAACTAAGTTTTTCATATACTTGTTACCAACAACAAGAGCACCTTGTACTCCACAATATGACATAGCAACAACGCTAATGCCTCTTTTTCCAACTTGCTCTACATGGCTTGCGAAGTCGATGTGGTTATTACCAAATCCTTCTGTAGTAATAATAGCACCATCAGCATCAAGTGCTTCTATAGTCATACCAAGACGGTTTGAAACATAGAATTTTTCACTATTAATTTGAGGGCTACCAATAAATATAACACCACATAAATCAACTTCTTCATCATTCATAGCATCAAGCACTAAAGGCTCTCTGAAATAGTGTCTTGAACATTCTTTACTTGCGGGCCCGATACATGTTAGAGCGTGTATTCCACCATCAAGTACCTCTAAAGGAGATAACATAATTGGTAAGTTACCTAAGTCAACATTTGGTTTTCCACCAAGTACACCAACAGGCTCAACAGGTAGAATTAAGTTGTCATGCATAGCACCTTGACCCATAATCTCTTTAACAATTACAATCTTCTTTTTACCATAATTTCTGAACTGTTTAAGTTCTTCTGTTTTAGTAGCACCAGCATCTGACATTTCTTTCATAGCAAGTCTTATCTCTTGAGTCACAAAATCTGATACAATGTGAGCTGCTAAAGGACCTGGACGCTCCATGTTTGTTCCAGCTTTAATTGTAATTTGTGTTTTAATCAGAATGTCCCCATGGTCAGGCGCACCCGGTCTACCCCACATAATATTATCTTGTAATTTTCCTTCAGAAGAACCAAACTCACCAATTTGAACTTTGTTCTCATCAGTACCTGTAACAACCATAACAACGCCGTCTAAAATTCTTGTAGTTCCTTCACCTAGAACAGAACCCTCTTCTTTAGCAGCTATTGGCTGAACGTCCATAATAGTTTCACTATAAGTAGAATATTTGTCAGGAGTAATAATCTCTATAGCCATACCAACTACAAGTGCATTTTTAAGCATAGCTTCTTTTTCAATATCTTTTCTAATGTATAAAGTTGAACCATCAATTTTTGTTGTAGGACCAAACTCTACTTTAGATATAGAAAAATGCTTTCTTACTAATGAACGCATCTCTTTACGTTCTCCACAGCAACACGGAGCAGAATCATTCATTACTCCTACGCTAACACCAGAAGAACTCGCTGCTGAAACTTTAGGCGAATTAGAGTCTTGAACTGATGTAAATAAAGGAATTTGAATATCAATATCTTTACCTTCACCAATCTTAATTTTTAGTATACCATTTGACTGAGCCATAGTAGCAGATCCTCCCATATTTTTAGTTTCCTCACCAAAATGCTCAGGTGTTAGACCAACTAATGCAGGAACATCCATAACTAATGTTTTATTAATGGCATCTCCAACACTAAGAACATTTGAAAAATCAATTAATGCAGCATCTTCTAGTTTCTCAAAATTTTTAGCTGATTCTAGGTCCATTGCTGAAATAGTCTCACCAGCTTTTTTGTTAATTTTAAGAACAGCATAATCTGCATTTTCCATGCTAACCTTCGGAACAGCAGTCGCTGCTGGAGCTGAAGCAACAAAACCACCCTCAATCATATCTGCAGTAATAGCATTAAGTGAGTCTATTGTTTTATTAAGCTTCTTACCAAGCACATCTGCAACTGTAAGAACATCACTAGGAATGTTTAACAAACCAGAATCTACCAAGTCAGGAAATATAGCAGGGTCTTCTAAGCTTGCAAGGCTAAGTACAACCCCAGCCTCGGTTCGACAACATGTAACTGCTGGCTTATCCGCCACTTCCTTTAAACTATCCTCTGACATCGACATAAGCATCTCCTTTTTAAGAATTAAAATTTATAAATATACAATCAATCTATAGGCATACGTCTTATAAGAGTCTGATCAATTGTTCTCATAACATGATCAGTCGAATGATAAACTCCAATACCTAGCTTTGGAGCAGAACACATAACTGTGTTAGAACAATCATGACAATTTGCGATTATAACTCTCTTAGCTCCCTCTGACTTAAGTTTCATAATAACTTGAGCCTGACCAGGGCAAGTGCCCGGAGTTTGACATTTTCCATTTTCAGCAATATTTTTACAAAATGCGACGCCTTTAACTTCAGCATGCATTTTTGAAGCAATATCTCTTAAACGTTCTTCATTAGCTCCACAAGCACAAACTAATAATCCAACAGGGCCTTTATATTCTGGTAAAGGAATAGTTACTATTACACCACCAGACATTTTTGTAATGTAGGCATCTTCAATATTAGAAGATACACCTGTATGAGGTCCACCTACAATATACTCACCTATTTCATATACTGGTTTAAAACCAGTAAGCACCGTTTTAATAGATGATCCAATCGGAACGTCTAATAAAACAGTGCTATAATTTTTGTCTAAAAAATCCCCTACAATTGTAAAGTCTTTGTCTATAACGGGCTTGCCAATTTCTACAGCCTTTGTTATATTAACTAAAGTCTCCACATTGAGTACTAAACAATTTAAGCTACTCGGGAGATTAGTGGGGTCAATCCATTTACCAAAAATAGAATGAATTAAAGCTCTTTCTTCCCCCATGGGATAAATATCTTTTACTGTATGAACTTTCATAATTTCCGAAAAATTCAATTTTGAAATATATTGGTTAACGATATCAACGGCTTTTCCATGCTTCTCTTTTATTCCTATTATACCCTTTGTTGCACCAACAGCATCCATTGCGTACTTAATACCCTTTAATATATCTGTAGGGTCTTGCTCTAAGCGTTCAATGTTATGCTCTAACCCGGGCTCACATTCTACACCATTAGCTATTAAATAACCTTCTTTAAGAACTGCACCAAGTTTTACATGTGTTGGAAAACCAGCTCCACCAGCTCCAACTACACCAGCTTCATAAACAGATTCTTTCACAGACTTACATTTTTTAATTTTCTCAAAATCTGTACTTTGATTTCCGTTCTCAGAAATAACTATAAACTCATTAGTAACTGAATCTACAACTCCAGAAACACTACTATGAATTCTTGCTCCCAACTTCCCTGTTTCAGGTTCAGCAATACACTGACCACGCAAAACCTCTTGTTTAGGCTTTATTGTAGGAACAGACGGGCTACCGACATGCATTTTTAAATGAAATTTATA
>CAMRCO010000106.1 GCA_947040945.1 uncultured Spirochaetia bacterium | reverse complement strand
AATATTTATAAAGCAAACAATAATGATGAAGCCTTAGCCATTATGAAAAGTACTAACTTTAACCTAATTAACGATATTGTTGTTTATAATGACGTTAATATTACAAATAATGTAGATAATGATGACAAAAACTCCATAATAGACATAATAAGTAAAAATAAAAACGAAGTAGTTCTGAATGTGAATGCGAATATCAGTGGAGTATTAGTATATAAAGAATTATACACTGATGAGTGGTCTGTTTTTGTGGACGGCGAGAAAAAAGAAATGCTTAAAGCAAATGTACTTTTTAGAGGAGTATATTTAGAGGCAGGTAATCATGAAGTAATATTTAAGTTTACTCCAAAAATGATCTATTTTTACAGTACAGTGATATGCTGGTTTATAACTATAATGGCTGCTATATTTTTTATAGCTATTTACAAAAAGAGACTTAAAGATTACAATGTAGAGTAATTATAAAGAGAGATAAAATGAAAGAGAAAATAAAAGAAAAATTAAAATTATTATATAATAAATATCATACTATAAAAGGTTCAACTGTAGAAAAAGCCATAATTATATTTTTAAGCTTTTCTGTATGTGTTTCACTTATAATTAGCATAATGATTATAAGTGATATTATAATACAGCCTGATGTTGATGCCCTTGATGTATATTCTCCTACAATTCCTACAAAAATATTCGACATAAATGGAGAAACTATATCAGAGTTTTTTAATGAAAAAAGAGAACTTGTTGATTATAAAGATATTCCAGAAGACTTAATCCATGCTATTGTTGCTATGGAAGACCAAAACTTTTTTACTCATTCTGGAATAGACGTTAGTGGTATTCTTCGTGCAACTTTAGGAAATTTAGTGCTTGGAAAAAAAATGCGTGGGGCATCTACTTTAACACAGCAGGTGGCAAGAGGCATTGTATTAAAATCGAATGAGAGAACAATTGTAAGAAAGTTTAAAGAAATATGGCTTTCTTTTCAAATAGAGAGAAGATACACAAAAGAAGAAATAGTAACATTTTATTTTAATCAAATATTTTTTGGGCATTCAGTTTATGGTGTTCAAACTGCAAGTAGGTTTTATTTTAATAAAGACGTACAAGATTTAAACCTAGCAGAATGTGCAATGCTCGCAACATTACCACCATCACCAAATAAATACTCCCCTATAAATAACCCAAACAATTCTATGGTAAGACATAAGGTTGTATTAAAAAGAATGATAGAAAGAAAGTATATAACAAAAGAAGAGGCTGAACTCGGGTACACAGAGTTTTGGGCAAGTTTTACAGGACAAATAGGACGTAAAGGCTCTACAGCCTACACAAGCTCAAGAGATCAAGCACCTTATGTTACTGAGCATGTAAGACGTATTTTGTCAGAAATGTATGGAGAAAAAACCTTAAAAGAAGGTGGATTACAAATTCATACAACTATAGACTTAAGCAAACAAAGAGAAGCACAAAGAATTTTACAAGAATCTCTTGTTGAACAAAATGAATACTATAATAATAATTCACAAAATATTGATGAGATTCACAGTAGAAAAATAATAGATAGAATTGATTTAATTTCTACAATGTTTAATATTCCTTATGAGATAGGAGAAAATAAATTAAACACTATAGTAATAAGTGAGCTTAATAAAACAGTATCTCTACCTCTAGCTTTACTTTCTGATATATATGGATTTAGAGCTGTAAACGATGTTGTAGCTACTGCTATGAGAATGCAAGAAACAGAACTGTCAAAACAAGTTGAAGGTGCTTTAGTATCAATGAATCCTAAAAATGGTTACATAGTAGCTATGGTTGGAGGTTCAGGCTTTACACCAAGAAATCAATTAAACAGAGTTGTGCAAGCAAGACGTCAATCAGGAAGTGCGTTCAAACCATTTGTATATGCGTACGGGCTTGAAAGCAAAAAGTTTACTTTAAGCACTGTTATAGATGATGCTCCAATAGGTTATCCTATAGACGGAAACAAATATTGGGTTCCTAAAAATTATAGTGGAAAATATCAAGGTAGAGTTACATATAGACGTGCTTTGTCCTCATCAATTAATCTTGTTACAGTAAGTGTGCTTGATGTACTTGGAATAGATGAAGCCATAAACTATATAGCACCTATATTTAATGTGGCAGATGAAACCACAATAAACAGAATGTTTAATAAAGACCTTACTTTAGCCTTAGGTACAGGACTTTTTACTCCATTAGAAATTACGCAAGGATATGCTGTACTTGCTAACAGTGGAAAACAAGTTGAACCTATACTTATACGTTATGTTACAGATAGATATGGCGTTGTAGTAGATAATTTTGAGCTTGAGCAAAACAAGAAAATAGCATTAAAAGGTGGGGCAAAACAGGTAGTTAGTCCAGAAGTGGCATATATGGTGTCAGACATGCTTACATCCGTTTTAAGAGGCGGAACTGCCACTACTGCTATGTATAATGCTAAATTCGACAGAAAAGCTGCAGGTAAAACAGGTACAACTAGTGATTGGAAAGACTCGTGGTTTGTAGGATATACTCCACAGCTTGTAACCACAGTTTGGTTAGGGTTTGACTCATTCGACTACTCTCTTGGAAGAAACAGAGCCTCTGCTGTAACATCTGCTCCTATATGGGGTAGATATATGAAAATAGCTTTAGAAGATGAAGAAAGAGTATGGTTTAAGAATCCTGGCAATATAATTTATTCTAATGTATGTCAAATCAGTGGGCAAAAATTAAGCCCTAGTTGTATTAGCACAACTACAGAAATGTTCCTACCGGGGACTGTTCCTATGGATACATGCGAAATATGTGAAAGTGATTTAAGAGATTTAGACGAATTAGAAAATATAATAGATTCATTTGGTGATTATAATGATGATACTGAGTAAATCGTCTAGATTAAATTATTATTAGAAACAAAATTTATTTATAGCCTCAATAACACCTAAGTAATACTCATCTTGTGTTACATAATTGGCATACTTTTTAATGTCCTCATTCGCATTACCTACAGCAATTCCATAACCGACATCTTTAATCATTTCAACATCATTAAATTGATCTCCAATAGCAAGAACATTACTAAAGTCAATATTTAAACTGGATGCTAAATACTCAATACCAGATGATTTACTTACGCCTTTTTTTACTATTTCTAAAGACTGATTTCCATATTGTGTAAGAGAACAATTCTCTATAATAGATTCATCTTCTCTAATAAAATTAATTTCTTCATTATCTTTATCATTCAATATAAATACTTTATCAATTTCCATACTATCCCACTCATCATCTTCTAGTCTATGTAGTTCAATATTTTCAAGATAATCTTCTTTTCTGTGTAAACTCCAATATGTCTCTTCAAGCAAGTAGTCAATTCCATCAACAGAGTAAATAACCGTCATATCAAGTTTCACAGCTTTCTCTAAAACTTCTCTAAATAATTTTAATGGCATAGTTTTTTTAATTACAACTTTTTTTTGATGTGCAACAACAGCTCCATTACATAAAATATAAGGGATTTCTATATTGAGAAGTTCTAATATTTTTTTTGCCATACTTATAGATCTGCCTGTGGCTATAGTAAATAGTATTCCATTATCATTAAGTCGTTTAATTATATTTAAAATATCTTTTTCAACTTTTCCATCTTTATTAAGTAAAGTACCATCTAAGTCACTTACAACTAGTTTAACCAAAATTAAATCCTTATATATTCGTCTTGTAGTATGAATTTTAATATGATACTAGTTTAATTGCAAGCATAATAATTAATAATTGTTTTTATAATTATTAAAGTGATAAAGATGCTAAATAATGATACTTTGTATTTCTGCTATATACTATTAAAGAAAGCCACATAATAATAATAAAAAAATTGACTTAAGAAAACACCTATGATAAAATATTAATTGAATTTTTGTTATGTTTAAGAGGTGTAAAATGATTAAGCTAAACTTTGATGGAAAAATGCATGAACTAGAACAAGGTAAAAGTATTATAGAAATAGTGAAAAATATCACTAAAATAGACAATACTATAATAGCTTTTAAGTTCAATAATAAATTGGTTGACTTCAGCTACACCCCTAATGAAGACGGAGATATTGAAACAGTGTCAAACTCAAGTGAAGAGGGGCTCGACATTTTAAGGCACTCTACAAGTCACCTTATGGCTCATGCTATAAAAAGACTTTTCCCTGATGCTAAACCTACAATTGGCCCTTCAATTAAAGACGGATTTTATTATGACTTCGATATTGAAAATCCTTTTACAGAAGAGGACTTACCTAAAATAGAAGCTGAAATGAAGAAAATAGTTAAAGAAAATGTACCTATTAAAATGCGTACTATGAAAAAAGATGAAGCTATAGAATATTTTTCAAAGTTAAATGAAAATTATAAAGTAGAAATTATATCAGACTTAGAAGAAACTGTTTTTTCATTTTATGAGCAAGGCGACTTCATAGATTTATGTCGTGGGCCTCATGTACCAAATACAGGTTACTTAAAAGTATATAAACTTATGTCAGTTGCTGGAAGTTACTGGCGTGGAAATTCAAACAACAAAATGCTTTCACGTATATATGGAACAGCATTTCCTACAAGAGAGGAATTAGACGCACATATTAAATATTTAAAAGAAGCTAAAGAGCGTGATCACAGAAAGCTTGGACGTGAACTTAATTTATTTAGTTTCCATGAGGAAGGGCCCGGGTTTCCATTTTGGCATCCGAACGGAACTATACTCTATAAACAAATAGAGGCTTATGCAAGAGAGGAAAACGAAAAAAGAGGATACTCTGAAATAAAAACTCCTGTAATACTTAATGAGAAACTTTGGCATCAAAGTGGGCATTGGGTTAATTATGCTGACAATATGTACTTTACTGAAATAGACGAAAATAAGTACGCAGTAAAACCTATGAACTGCCCTGGTGGACTCCTAGTTTTTAATTCTAATATTCACTCATACAAAGAGCTTCCTATGCGTGTGGCAGAACTTGGCTTTGTACACAGGCATGAGCTTTCAGGTGCTTTACATGGACTTTTCCGTGTGCGTTCTTTTACACAAGACGATGCTCATGTGTTTTGTACAGAAGAGCAACTTGGTGATGAGATAGTAAACATAATTGAATATGTATTTCATGTTTATAAAACATTTGGGTTTGAAGACATTAGCGTATCAGTTGCTACTCGTCCAGAAAAATCAATAGGAACAGATGAAAATTGGCAGTTGGCTACAGAGTCATTAATAAATGCGTTAAAAAATTCAAAGCTAGATTTTACTATTGAAGAAGGAGACGGTGCTTTTTATGGGCCAAAAATAGACTTTAAGATAAAAGACGTTTTAAACCGCTACTGGCAGTGTGCAACTTTGCAAGTAGATTTTTCAATGCCTATGCGTTTTGATATTAGTTATGAAGGAAGCGATGGAAAAAAACATGCACCTATAATGCTTCACCGCACCATACTAGGTTCATTCGAGCGTTTCATTGGAATTCTTGTTGAGCATTATAATGGTAAATTTCCTTTATGGTTGTCCCCTGTTCAAATTGGAATTATAAATGTTTTAGATGAGGCTGTGCAAATTGAGCGAGTAAAAGAGGTTGCTGCTAAGTTCAAAGAGCTTGGATTCCGTGTCGATACTGACTGTAGTAATGAGAATTTAGGAACAAAAATTCGCAAATTTCGCTTGCAAAGAATTCCATACACAGTTATAATAGGAGCTAATGAATGTGAGAATAAAACTCTATCTTTGAGACTCCGTTCAGGTGAAGAAATGAAAGAATTAAGTATAGACGAGTTAATCGAAAAACTCTTAGTTGAGTCTAAAAGGAGAATGAATGAGTCAATTTTTTCTGCATAGAGTGAAGTGTTAGTATGGCAAGCTCAAATAATAACAGAAGAAATACTGAGAGAATTAATCAGTATATTACAGCTAGCACAGTTAGAGTTGTTCATGAAGAGAAAGGTCCTTTAGGTGTAATGACCAAAGAGGATGCTTTAGCACTCGCAAGAGAAGAGAATCTAGACTTAGTCGAGATAGCTCACAATGCGGATCCTCCTGTATGTAAGATAATAGACTTTGGCAAGTATAGGTTTGAGCTTCAGAAGAAAAATAAAGAAGCCAAAAAGAAACAAAAAACTGTACATCTAAAAGAGATTAAAATGCGTCCTCAAATTAGTGTGCATGATTACAATTTTAAGTTAAAGCATGTTCGAGATTTTTTAATTGAAGGCGATAAAGTAAAAGTTACAATCATGTTTAGAGGTCGTGAAATGACGCATACAGAGTTTGGATATGAGCTTGCAAGAAAGATTATAGCTGACTTAGGAGAAGAAGCAACAGTGGAGAAGCACCCTAAACTTGAAGGGAGAAACCTCACTACAGTTTTGAATCCTATAAAAAAGAATATTTAGAGCCACACACACTATTTACTCTTATCAGTAAGTAGATTATGTCGATATATATTGTGTATAAAGGAATAGAATTATGAAACAAAAGATGAAAACGAAAAGTGCTGCTAAAAAACGTTTTAGAATATCAAAAAATGGTAAAGTAAAGTACGCACATGCATTTGGAAGCCATAACTTCCTACAGAAATCAAAAAACAGAAAACGTAAATATCGTAAGGGCTGTATCGCTGATTCTACAAATGTAGTAGAAATGATTAGAATGCTTCCCTACGGCAGACCTTAAGGAGATAAATAATGAGAGCAGTAAGTGGTATCGTTAGAAAACGAAGAGTAAAAAAAATATTAGGCATGGCTAAAGGCTATTATGGTTCACATAGTAAGCAAATGAAGCAAGCCAAAGAAGCCGTTACACGTGCGCTAAACTACGCTTATAGGGATAGGCGTCAGAAGAAACGTATGATGAGGCGTTTATGGTCTATTCGTATCAATGCAGGATGTAGGCCTTTAGGTATATCATATAGTAGGTTTATAAATGGACTTAAAAGAGCTAATATAATGCTTAACAGAAAGTCATTATCAAATCTTGCTATTTATGATTATAAAGCATTTGAAGCAGTAGTAGAGGCGGCTAAAAAAGCTTTAGTTTAAACATATACTTAACAATAATAAAAAAGCTCTATAGTAAAATATTGGGGCTTTTTTTTGATTTAAAAAGTGCCCAACCTAAAAAGAGTTTAAGCTGGGCGAAGAGTAGATTATGAAGAAGCGAGAACAAAGTATAAGGCAAAACTGAAATATGAACACTATTTTTAGTAGGCATTTTACTAGTTATTAATAAAAAAAGTGCCCAACCTAAAAAGAGTTTAAGCTGGGCGAAGAGTAGATTATGAAGA
>CAMRCO010000105.1 GCA_947040945.1 uncultured Spirochaetia bacterium | reverse complement strand
CGTTCTGTCGCAAGACAAGTTTCTTTTATAGTAAAAAAATACTTGGAAGATAATATAGAAAAAGAAGACTAAAAAACGATTATTGAAATATAAATAATATGGTAAATGAAAAGAGAAATCAAATAAATATAAATATCTCCTTGACTGATAAAGAGAGAAAGAAATTAGAAGAAATAGCAGAGGATGAAGACCGTTCACTTGCTAGGCATGTTTCTTTTATAGTTAGAAAATATTTAAAAGACCAGGAATCAAAAAATAAGAACGACTAAATAAAAAGCAAAACTAATATTAATCAATATTTTATTTTATTAGTATGAGAGTATTTTCAAACAACATATTTAATAAATATTCAAAAAAAGTTAATGCGGATAACCTCTCAGATGAGTGTAATTTAGATGATGCTTTTAGTAGTGGACTTAACTCAAAAATTAAGTTTAATGAAAACACTGAAGTCGGCAGTATTGTTTTAAGTGACATTGATGAGAGTATAAATACATTTTCTTTTTTTAAGTGCAATGCCCGTTTTGTCGAAATAAAAATTATATGTGAGAATGATGAGCAAAAATATTATCCTGTACATATTAATAATGATGTTGTGATAGTAAACATAGAAGAGATAAAAATAAAAGATATAACAATATCATTTATTAAAAATAAAGAATCCATAGAGTGTAAGTTTTTAATGGCAGGTCTTGGATTCGACTTTCCACCTCATAGCCCTAAAAAAACACATTCACTCAATTATACTCATGAGCAGTTTTTTTCACAAAGTGGGCATCATTTTGCTCGCCACCTGCCAATGAAAAAATATGATACTTGGGTAATAAGTTTTGAACTACTTAGAAATAAAGATAAAGAATTGATTGTAGACTTTTTTGAAAGCATCAATTTTGAGCCATTTTTATTGCAAGTTTGGAAAGAGAGTATAGCGAGTGAAAGGCTTTCAAGCGACGTTGTTAAAGAGTTTTCTTCTAACTTATTTTTAGGATTAGGCTTTGCGTTTGGCTCTCCATTTTCTAAAATTAAGAAAGAACAGAAAGATATTTTCTATACTTTAAAATCTAAATTAAATAAAATAAAACCTAAATATGAAATGAAATCAGGTTTTTATGTTGTCACAAATAAAAAATTAGACTTCAAGAAAAGTGATAATGGCGTATATCAATGGTCTACTAGCTTAACTTTTCGTGAGTGTTTTAATTTGTAAATTACACCACAATTAAAAATTAAATTAAACAGGAGACTATAAAAATGCCATTTATAAAAATTGATGACCCAACAGCAGTGCCTGTTGCTAATTTAGATGTTAGCTATAAAAAACAAAATGAACATTTATTTTTGTTAAGACACTTTATATCACAGTCAAGCGAACTTGATATAAACATGATTATGCCAAGTGAAAATAATGATAAGCCTTCTATTGTTGTGGGTAGCATTATAGAAACAGGCGGTGCATTATATCATTTAAGAGAAGAGAACTTAAACATCACAGATGACTCAGCTGACGGAATATGTTATATAAAACTTGTGCCATCTGATAATGGAAATAATATTCAGGCTGTGCTTACAAACGAATACCCACAAAACTATAATCATTCCTTAAAAGGTTACTACACTGAAGAGAATGGCAAGCTTGTAAAATATATGCAAGTGTCGATGCGTAAAAGTGGCGGTCTATTTTATGATATTGTTAAGTGGACGCCTAGCTATGATAAAATGGGTATACTATTTTTATTTGGAGGGGACATATCAAAAATACCAAAAGGCTATTTGTTTTGCGATGGCAGGGAAATGAGCCGTGCGGGTTATAAATATTTGTTTGACACTATAGACACAGATTGGGGAGAAGGCGATGGTGTCGCAACGTTTAATTTGCCTGATTGCAGAGGTGGTGTGCCTCGTGGCGTTGGTAGTGGCAAACTTCTTAACCCTAATAGAAACTCAAGATTTAGAGGAATAACAGGTGGAAACATAGGGGATAAAAATGGAACTTATGAGAGTGAAAAACAGAGAAGTTATTCTCTTCACAAAAAAGTGTATTACGGTAGTGGGCAGTATGGTATTCTTGAAGTAGAAGGAAGATATTATCAGTCGTCTGGAGGTGGAGATGGCAATTGGCATAATAGAGCCGTTTATCGCTATGAACTTACAAGTAATAACCTAAACACTGTTATAGGTAACTTTGCTGTAAATTACATCATAAAATATTAAGCATGAAAAACTTTGCAACCATTATTAGTATTGGTATCAACTTTGAAATTAGACCATTTTACGGAAGTTATACTTCTGGAATATACAGTATTGGTGTTGGGGATAATGCGAATATAATAAATGCTAGTTATTGGAGTACTGTGTATAAAGTGAGCCTAAGTAATGAATCACATAGTGTAAATATCAGTAGCATAAAAGTTGGCACGGATAGTAATTACACAAGGCTATTAAACCTCTCCTCACTTTACAAACAAGAAGGAAGTTTTATTCAATATGAAAGCGAGGGCATAACGTATATTGCGATAAGGTTTAAGAATTATAACACTCCATATCACGACAGTTTATCATTACAAAATGAGCATTTATTTTCTACTCGTGATTGGTTAAATGAACATGGCATTAAAACAAATATTTTCAATTCTAAAATTGTAGAAGACATAATTGAAAGCATTGACAATTCAGACATCGAAGGGGATTCTCTTACTTTTGAAACTTTACAGACAAACGAAATGAGTGTCACACTTCTTAACTATGATGGCAGGTTTGACAATTTTGACAATCTTTATGGAAATAGATTTTTGGTTCATCAGCAATATGATGCCACAGGCACACCTACGGTGGGCGAAAATGAAAGCAAAATTGTTTTTTCAGGATTCATTGAAACACCAGAGTTTAGCTATCTTGATACTGTAACAATCACAGCTTCAGATATTCGCCATTCATATTCGACAACCTTGCCAGCACGCAGTTTTAATATTGATGAGTATCCTGAACTTGAAAAGTTCCCTGAGAATGTTTCAAGTGGTGAAGATACAATTGACACAAAACGTACTCTTGCAGCAGGTAAAGGTATTATTGTAAAGTGTACGCCTATTAAATATTTTGCGGGTGATATAAATGACCCATATAATATGCCTGAGATAATTTTTGAAATCGCAGACACAACTGATCATTCAATAGATGCCATTGTAGAAAAGCCTGACAAATATGACAATAACAAAATAAAGCCTCATGTTTATTTTATTGAGAAGTCTCAAGGAGAAAGCATTACTCACAACGGCACTGTTATCACAGGCGACCTTGAAACTTTTATAGATGAATATAAAAATTATGATGACGGCAATGGACTTCAAAAAGTGTGGGAGCTTGATAAAATTAAAGGGACTCTAACATTTAGGGGTAGCAATCAAATTAAAATAATTTCTGCTGGCATGATAAGTAATAGCAATAACATGAGTGATGAACTTGTTGAGGTATATGTTGAAATTGATATCCCACCATATACCGCACTTCAGTTTATTAGCGATGCTCTTTCTAATTATGAAAATATCTCCTATATTAAAGAAAATTATAATATAGAAAATTATGAAAAAGAAAAATTGCGTAGTCGTGAAATAGCGATACTTTTAACAAATGATGAAAACCAAAGCATACTTGACTTAGTAGGTAGTATTCAGTTTTTAGAACAAGGACGTCTTGAAATTGAAAATAATCTTATTACATTTAATTCTACAAAAGATAGAATTGTAAAAACAAAACTTCATCAACATAAAATGGGACGTGTTGATAAAACTGTAGAAAGTGGTGAGTATTTATCAAGTTGTTCTATTGGCTATAATTTAGATAAAAATAGATATGAAAATAAAAGTTATGAAGATGAGGCAAAAAAACGTCATCGCTTAAATGTTCATGAAGACTTTGACACGTTACTAAAAAATAAAAGTGATGCCATAGAGTTATCAAATGAAATAATGAAAAACCGCTATACACTCGCATATTATTACACGTTTGAATATTTTGAAACACTTGAGTGTTTAAAACTTTTTGACTTAGTAGAAATTGAATATAAGCGAGAAGACGGAAGCTATTATATTAAGCCTTGTGTTTGTGAAATTGTGAAACTAAATATATTTGATAATATTGTAAAACTTAGACACCTATATACAATAAGGATATAATTATGACTACCACAGATATACTTCAAGTAAGCAATATGGCTATAGAGGATTTTGCCTTTAGTAGTTCTTTTGCTGAAATTATTGAAATAAAACAAGACATAAATCTTGCTTGTAAAGAACTAGAAATCACACAACCAATAAATGTTTATGAAGCTAAAAAAATATCACATTATCTAAAAAGGAGAGATAACAATGAATAAAAAAAAATCATGTGCTACTTGTAAAAAAAGAAATACTTGTAAAGAGTTATGTAAGGAAATGGTGGGCTTGCTTGAAAATCATAAAAACAATAATGGTATATATTCTGATAAAACTATTTATGCTAAAGAATGTCCATTCAGTGATAAGTTAGACAATATCTTTTTTACAATTGGATTATCTAAAATACAGCATAGAGATTCTAAGCGTATTATTATTGCGATTTTGAATCCTAGACAAAAAAAGCTACTCGCATTATTTTGTGATGGATTAAGACAAAAGGATATTGCGAAAGAACTTGGCGTTAGTCAATCGACTGTATCACAATCAATTAAAAACATTAGAACAATATTAAAGCAAAGCTACACAGAAATAATTGCACATATTATTTAACACTAATAATATTTAATAATAAAACCATTAGTATAAATAAAAAATAATTTTTAGGATGTATACAAATGGTTGCAAAAAACAATTCACAAAAATCGAATGCTAAAAAAATAAAAGTTCTTGATGACTTTATAAAAGCTTATGACAAGCAAAAAGAAGCACAAGCTATTTTAGATTCTACAAAAGAAAATCTACTCAAGCACTTCAAAGACAATGATTTAATCAGCACAACATACAAACATAAACTCTTCACTCTTTGTGAAAAGAAAACTTTTGACTATAGCAGAAAAGTAAAAGACATGTCAAATGACACATCTAAACAAAAAAAGATAGAAGAGTTGTCGGGTGATGCAAAAGTAAAAAATATTTCTGAATACATAAGACTAAGTAATGTTAAAATGGAGGCTTGTAAATAATGTTAAAAGTAAGTAAAGAAGGAATTGATTTTTTAATTAACGAAGAGGGCAATATCCCTCATGCGTATTACTGCCAAGCAGGTGTAAAAACTATAGGCATTGGTATGGTAATAAAATATTTATCAGCTTCACAAAAAGCACTGCTTGAGAAAGTGCCATTTAGTGAAGTGAAGCAATTTGGGAAAATACTTCCTGCGGTAGAAAGTGATAATACTGTCTACACAATTTCAAAATCGTCTTGTGAAAAAATCTTAAAAGAAAAACTAATAACATTTGAAAAAGCTGTAAACACAAGTGTGAGTGTTAGTCTTACACAAAATCAATTTGATGCACTTGTTAGTTTAACTTTTAATATTGGCATTGCTAACTTCAAAAAATCTACACTATTAAAAAAAGTGAATATTAAAGCTGATGATAAAACTATAGCGAAATGGTTTTCTGCTTATAATAGAGGTGGTGGCAAAGTTTTATCTGTTCTTACTAATCGCCGTAAACGTGAGATAAAACTTTTTTTGAATGCCATATATAAATAAGGAGTCTAAATAAAACAAAATGACTAGACAAACTAATACAGAAATTATAAATGAAATACGTGTGATAATTGGGCTTAACTCTGATGGTACTCGCAACGGCAACGGGCTACTTGGTGATGTGAAAAAATTAAAAGAAGACATGAGTGGCTTAAAAGAAAATGTCCTTAACCTAAATAACAAGATAGAAAAACATACTGAAAAAATAGAATCTATAGCTTTTGATATTAAGGAAATTAAAGAAAGCCTTAATGAGAAAATAGGGATGAGTAATATTTCTAATTTACATAAAATACTTATTTGTGTTGGTGCTTTGGGTGGAGTGATTAGTTTTATAATTTCTGTTTCAAGTAAGTTACAATTATAGCTTGGAGGATTATTAGTATGAAAAAAATTATTTTAGAATTACTCACAAGCTCAAAAACAAACTCGCTTTCTAGCATGAGGCTCATTACTTTGCTTGGTAGTGTTTCAATAATTATTTGTATTATCTTTATGACATTTTCAAAAGATGACAGGCTTGTAGAAACACTACCTTATTTTATTGGTGGGCTTATAACATTCACTGGAGGCAAAGCCATTCAATCAAAGTTTGAAGGCACAAGTTCCAATTAATTGATTTTATTTGATTATTCCATTGTCTCGCATATATTTGTATGCTAGCATTTTTAAGCCCGCAGCTGGAGTTTCTATTCCTTGCTTTTTCCAATATTCCATAAGTAGAACATAATCTTTCTTTTTTATTCTAGCCGATATTACTTGTGTACTTTCACCTAGTTTTGACAATTCACTAGATTTTTCTTTTTTCTTTTGTTCCTCTAAATACTCAGCCGATTGAAATTGATTTATGTCATCTGTGTCATTTTTACCCATGAGTTTATCAAGCGATGAGGCAATATCTTTATTCTTTTTTTCACTCATGACAAAACCGCACACATCTTTTCATATTCAGTATATACATCTTCTAAGTCGATAGTTGGTTTTGAGAGACTACTATTTTCAATAAATGCTTGACGACTTGGTATTTTTATGTCAGTATATTTTTCAAAACTTTTGAGTATTGGCTCAAGGCTATCAAAATATTTTCTGCCTTTGATGAAATTATTTAAGATGATTTTATAATCAAGTTTAGTGTTCATACCCTGCACTTGATTTATTACACCAATTAATTGCCTTAATCCACTAAGTGAAAAATAATCACTATTGACAATTATAGCAGCCTCATCACTTGCAAAAAAAGCATTGATATTCAAAATATTCATACCCGGGCTTGTGTCAATAATTACATAATCGTAAGTCCTCGCATCATCAATTTTTGTTATTATATTGTCTCTTAAATAATTATTCCTATCGAGAAGACTATTAATTTCATTTTCTAAAATAGGGAAATCTTTTGTAAATGGTAAAATATCAATCTTATCATTTATCTTTTTTATCTCACAATTTTTGAACTCTTCAAGACTAATGGCATCAACCTTGCTTATTAGCGACAAGTTTCCTTGACTATCTAAGTCGACTAGGCAAACTAATTTATTTTTTAAAGCTAGTGAAAAAGCAAGATTGTACGCAGTTGTGGTTTTTCCAGTTCCACCTTTACGATTTGCGACTGTAATTATTTTCATAATTTAACCTCTTTGCCCTTAGGCACACCCGCAGGGGTGTTAGTTGTATACTTTACGTATACATAATATACAAATAATTACTCTTGTATGCTATGTATACACTTGTATATTATAAAATATCTAAAAAATGTCAATAGGTAAAATCATTTTTTCTGTCATATAGCTTATTTAAAGCGTGAGTGCATTTTAAGAGGCTTTGTGCTTTACACGATAAATAATACAAAGTTTTTATATCAAGTCGCTTAAAGCATCTATAAACTGCCTTACAAGG
>CAMRCO010000104.1 GCA_947040945.1 uncultured Spirochaetia bacterium | reverse complement strand
GACTTTTTTACTATAGAACAAGTGTTTGGTGGTAGAGTATTTATACTATCCTATGCAACATTTAAATATAACACATCGACAGAGGAATTTTTACTTGATAAATATTCTGAAGTATATATCGATCGATATGCAGAATCTCAAGATGAAAGTGAACCAACACACTTTAAAGTAGAAAAAAATAAATATTCTTTTGAAGATTTCACAGAAGAATTCTTTGATGCTTTGAGAAATGATGAGCTTTAATAAAAATAGGAGATTTTTTATGAAAAATATAGGGTTATTATTAATATTATTTTTATCGTCTATGATGTATGGAAATGATTTGAATAAGGGCGTCAAAAAAGACAGATATACTCCATTAGCACTCAACCAAGAAAGCGTCAATGATTCTCTAAATCGATACCGTGCTAATAATATTGCCATAGATATCAACCAAAACTACGAACAACAAGATCAGAACTACTTAGAACTTAGCTATAATAAAAAAATAATAGATCGCTATACTTTTAGTCATTTTTTTGAGGGTGTAGAACAAAAACTAACATTATTTTATTCTACACTTGATGATAATTATATTCTTGTACTTGACCGAATGTATGAATATAGCTCAGTATACTATGTTTTTAAGATAGATAATAAAAATCTTATGCTAGCTAGCGAGTTTAAAATGGAAGTTGCCTCAGATGAATTTTATGATTATCAATACAAAATAATTGAAGAGGATGGATCTTTAAATTTGAAGATATATGATAATAGCAATGCTGATTTTTCAAGAATTGAGAAATTATTGGCTAAATGATTAACTCAGAAAATACTCCTTTTATACAAACTGAACGATTAATATTAAGAAAATTCACAGAAAATGATTTAGATGATTTTTTTCTAATTATGAGCGATATAGAAACGAATAGATTTCTTCCCTGGCACTGTGTAAAAAATCTTGAAGAAGCTAGAGAACACCTTCAAAAAAATTATATAGAGCATTATAAAAAAACATCTGCCTATCACTATGCGATCTGTCTTCAAAAAAATGATAGAGCAATTGGATATGTGAATTTTGACAATGAAAATAGTCATGATTTTGGTTATGGTCTCAGAAAAGAATTTTGGCATAAGGGAATTGCTACAGAGGCATCTCAAGCTATTATTAACAAACTTAAAAAAAATGGCTATAAATTTATAACCGCTACCCATGATGTGAACAATCCCAGAAGTGGAGATATTATGGAAAAATTGGGGATGAGCTATCGTTATTCCTATATTGAACAATGGCAACCCAAAGATATTTTTGTAATATTCAGAATGTATCAACTGAATTTTGATAAAAACGATGATAGCATTTATATGGGATATTATAACAAATATCCTGAACACTTTATTGAAAAAATATAGCAAAAACAAAGAAAATCCTCCTAAAATTATAGGAGTTTTTTTTTGCGTATTATTTAATGCCACTATCCTCTTCCTCATCCTAAAGGAAGAAAAGAGCCATGTGTCTTTTCTTGATAAAAATAAGGGAATAATTTATAATAAACGATATGAAAAAACTTACCCTACTAATTTTACTTTCCTTGAATGCGTGTTATTAACTTCCTCAACGTGAAGAAATAGAATATCGTAACACTCTTGAAAATGCTATTGTCGACACTTTCCCTAAAAAAGTAGTTGTTGTTATTCCCCCTTTCCAAAATCTCTCAAAAGGAGATACTAATAGAGCCTACTTAGAAACAGCAATTCCTGATAATATAGAAGCGATGTTAGAATCACTTCGTTCTACCTTAGCATATATTCCCTTTGAAGGAATGCCTTTTTATGTGTCTTCAGAACTGTCAAATTTATTTCAAAAAGTTGATATCGAAGAGGATGAGGATGATACTAATGACGACGATGATGAGGATGATACCAATTCTATTTTTGATGACAAAGATGACGATGAAGATGTTATACCGCATGGATATATGCTAATTATGATGGAAAAAAAGAAATAGCTGAATATTTAGAGGAACAAGGTGCTGACACTACTGTGAAATTTATGGGATAAAACAGCTTTAATGTGGGCTGCAGGGAATGGACATTTAGAAATTGTAAAATATCTTGTAGACAAAGGTGCTGATATCAATTCTGGACTATAGAACAAGTGTTTGGTAGTGGTAGAGAGAGTGACTTAGCTAATATAAAAAAAACTATTGAATATTTTATTGAATAAAACTATAAAAGCAGGAGACTTATTATGAAAAATATAGGAATATTACTAATATTATTAAGCATCGTTGGATGTGTAGACCAAGATAGTAAAACAGAAGATACAGTAGTTGTTGAAACAAAAGTAGAAGAGATAATTGAAGAGATGCCTGCCCAAGTATATGAGGGTAGCATCTTAGAAAATAAAGAAGCTTTTATAAAAGCGAATGATTTTTATGGCTATAAAGGTGATGTTACAGTAACAGTGGATCGGTATAATGAAAATTATGCAGCAGAAGGTGGCAGTACAAATATAGGTGTTGTTTATAAAGCTTACCTTGATTTTGTTTCTCCTGAAAATCAAAAAGTTATTTTTTATGAATCAGAACATGCTCCAGAATTAGAAATAAATATAGTAAACAACGGTGCCCTTACATTCCACGAAACAAACACCACATCTACTGTGTTTTATGAAAAAAAGAAAATTTATGACAGTGCCATGAGCAGTGAAGAAAAAAATAAGGTTGCCGAAAATGTTCCTCTATACAAGTATCCTTATATTTTTTGGGACTATATCTATTATGGTGGTGAGCCTACATCATTACAGGATCTTATTAGTCCAGAAAAGTCAGCTCAAAGCTATATAGAAGATAGTGAAATGGATGGCTATGATCCTTACGATGATTATTCCTTTAAGGTAGAAACAGATGAAAAGCTAAGAATAACGGGAGTGTATACTGGAGACAATGGTGACAGTTTTACATGGAAAAACGGTGTGGTACATAAAAAGTTTATAGGAATTATGGGCGAAGGCATAACTATTGAGTTTCTTGATGAGAAAGGTTGGATTAGAAGAAGTGATAATATTTGTATCGGGCAAACGTCAGAAGATGATATTACTTTTGAATATGCAGAAAATGGAAATCTTAAAGAGTTACAAAATTTCATGTATTGCAATCCAAGTACTGATATAGACAAAGAATATCCCGGCGGTTGGACTTTATTAATGGCGGCTTCAAGCGGTGGACACTTAGACATCGTAAAATATTTACGAGAAGTAAAGTCAGCATCAGTGAACTATAGCACTTCATTTTATAGTCATACCGCATTAATGGCTGCATCAGAAAATGGGCATATTGAAATAGCTAAATATTTAGTAACAGAAGGAGCTTTGCTTGATGAGTGGAACAAGAGGGGCGACACTGCTTTGATGATGGCTTCAAGAGGTGGGCATTTAGAAATAGTAAAATATTTAGTGGAAAATGGTGCTGATATTCATGTTAAAGGTAGTGAGTGGAAAACGGCTTTGATGTTGGCTACCGAGCAGAAGCATATAGAAATTGCTCAATATTTAGAAAGTATTAAATAAAAATTAATTAAAAAGAAAACAAATAGGGAATAGCAATGAAAAATATAGGAATATTACTAATATTATTAAGTATCGTAGCTTGTGGAAATAAAGAAAGCCAAGCAGAGGCTGTAGTCGTTGAAACTGTGGAAAATAGCGAGGCTAGTGTAGTTGCTAAAAATTTGGAAACAGATATGCTTCTTATAGATTATGCCTTAGAAGGTGATCTTGAAAAGGTAAAAGAGCTCGTGAAATCAGGAGCGAATATTAATGTTTATAGAACCCAAGAGTATGATCACTTCACTCCTTTAAAGGGAGCTGCTACAAATGGACACTTAGAACTTCTGGAGTATCTAATAGAGAAAGGTGCTAATGTTAATCAACAGGTGGGATTTACTCATGTCTATTATGAAGGCACAGTGTTTAGCTCTACAGCATTAATGGATGCTTCTGATGGGGGATATTTGGAAATCGTAAAAACATTAATAGAAAATGGTGCTGATGTTAATGCTACAAATAGTCATAATAACGGATCTTTAACATGGGCAGTAATGAATAATCATTTAGAAATAGTAAAATTGTTAGTAGAAAATGGTGCTGATGTTAATCATCAGTCTGAGGAAGATGGAACTGCTTTGATGGCTGCTTCGTTAAATGGCAATCTTGAGATAGTACAATATCTTGTAGAAAATGGTGCTGATATTACTATCAAAAATTTCTATAATGAAACAGCTTTGTCTAACGCTTTAGGTCAAGAACACACAACGGTTGTTGAATATTTAGAGAGTCTTAAATAAAAATATATTAAAAAGAAAACAAATAAGGACATCATGTATAAAAATATAGTATTATTGTTTAGTACTATACTCGTGTTTTTCTGTATTTCTTGTGTGCCAAATAAATCACAAACAGAAAAAATATCTTATTGGGATACAGCTCGAAAAGGGGCTAATTATTTTAATGATATGCCTTCAGAAAAATGGTTCGAAGAGGCTCAAAAAAATAATATCACTTTAGTAAGAATGACTTACGATAAATGGCAAACTAAAGAGATGGATTTTTTAATAGGGAATGCTGATGAGTATAAAGGTTTGATTCAAGAAGATTTAGATTTTCTTATAGAGCAACTAGATTTAGCAGATAAATATGGCATTAAAATTATATTAGTGCCATTAACTGTTCCTGGAGCTCGTTGGTCTCAAAATAATAATCAAAAAATAGATGGACGCCTTTGGCAAGATTTTAAATATCATGAGCAAACGGCACAGTTTTGGTATGACCTAGCAAAAACTCTTAAAGATCATCCTGCGATTATTGGGTATAACATTATTAATGAGCCATTCCCTGAAAAATTTTATGGAAAACAAACACATTGGACAGGAGATTTTTTGACATGGTATTCTTCAGTTAAAGATACCGCAGGCGACCTCAACTTATTCTATAAAACTGTAATTAATAAAATACGTACTGTTGATAAAAAAACAACTATTGTGCTAGATTCAGGACTACATGCGACACCTTGGGCAATAGGATATTTAAGTAAACAAGAATGCGATAATATTCTATATTCTTTTCACATGTATGAGCCTTATGACTTTACTACTCAAAAAATAAATAATGGTCAATTTTCTTATAATGGAGAGGTTTTTATTAATGACCTTAAAGAAACAGAATACTTAGACAAAGCATATTTAGTAGAATTTTTATCTCGTATAAACACTTGGAGTAAAAAAAATAATATAGATTCTAATCGTATTTTAGTAGGAGAGTTTGGAATATCAAGAGAAGTTGTCGGGGCTGAGCATTATATGAAAGATTTAATTAGAATTTTTAATGAAAACTCTTGGCACTGGCTTTTTTATTCTTTTCAAGAAGATTCTTGGCATTCTTGGGATTATCAATTGGGCAGTAAAAAAGTTCCTTTTAAGTATTGGGAATACACTGAAAATAATACATTAGAAGAAAACAGAGAAAGCCTTTATAACTTGGTAGAAAATACTCCTATATGGGATGTGCTTACAGAAGAATTAAATAAGACTAATAATTAATCTAGTTTTAGCTTTTCAATATAGAAGTAATCAAATAATTTAGCAATTAAAACTAGTAATAAATAAGTAATAATATACTATTATATATAATAAAGGAGCTATAAATGAATATTAAACATATAGAATTAGTTGCTATTGATTTAGACGGAACACTATTAAACACAAAAAAAATATGTTCTCTCCGTACTCAAAACGTAGTAGAAGCGGTATTGAAAACAGGGCGAAAAGTATGTTTTGCTACAGGTAGAGGTGTTGTCGACACTATACAATTTTCCGAACAATGTGGACTTAGAGAACATCTTATTACAGCGAATGGAGCTTATATTTGGGATATTCAAAATAAGCAAGCTATAAAACAAACAGGACTTGATGCTGAGATTGTTGATTATACTATTGAAATGGCACGTTCAGAAAAAATGTTTTTATGGTTTTTTACTCCTGATAGTGTATATTTTGAAACAGCTAATTATCTCTATCAAGCTGTGGTTAGTAAATACCCAGACTTCACAAGTAATCAGTGTAATTTAGATGAAATTGATAATAAAAATGTGCTAAAAAGCTTGTTTATTCTTAAGCAGGAGAAAGCTTTAGAAATAAAAGAACATTTACATCAAAAATATGGTAGTCGTATTCATACAATTATTAATAGTGCTCACACGAGTGATCCTGACGACCCTAAAAAAGAGCTTGTTCATTTAGAAATTCTTGATTCTGAAAGTAACAAGGGAAATGCCTTAAAACATCTTTGTGAGTATTATAATATTCCTCTAGAAAATACGCTCGTATTTGGTGATGAAGACAATGATGTAGAAATGCTACAAATAGCGGGTGTAAGTGTTGCTATGGGGAATGCTAATGAAAGTGCTATTGCTGCGGCTAAATACAAAACGCTCACTAATGATGAAGACGGGGTGGCTGACTTTATAGAAAAACATTTATTATAAAAATATGTGTTTTAAGAACTGAAATAAAAATTATGAATTATATTGACGACTGGAATCACAATACTCCTGTTACTGAAATAGAAATAAAAAAATTTATAGCATCGACAAAATAGAAATTAAATGATGACTATCAAAAGTTTTTACTTTGGAGTAATGGAGGAGAAGGTTATGTTATATGGTAGTTATATGTCTTTATGGAAATTGTCTGACCTAATTCAATTAAATAAGGTAATAGCCATTTAATTGATATAATATAATATTTAAATGTTTATACATTTACGCAAATCAATTAAAGTTTTTTAATAGTTGTTTTACATTTTTTAGAGCAATTGAATAACTGGGATTACAATTTATGCTATTAGCTTTATAAAATCATAGATGAGATTGTCAATCAATTTTTTCTTTTATAATAAGTATAGGGTTTTATCTACATCTATTTTCTTAGTATCTGTTTATTTCCATGCTCGTTTGTTTTGAAGCCACCCTTTTTCTTGCCAATATTTTGCATCGACTGGATTTCGACATTTTTTACTTTAGTATTCTCTTACAAATCAATAAGTTATAGCTTTATTATATTTTTTACTTGCAAAAAGTATAAGATATGTTTATGATAAAATGAACTGATTTTAATTGATTTCAGTATTAGAAAATAAACTAAGGTGGTAAATTTATAATGGCTAAAAAAAGAACAACATTAGTTAAAGACTTTAGAGAAATTATGGGACGTGGTGATTTTGAAGAATTAAAAGCTGTGTTTGATAAATGCGATATTAACGCAATAGACGGGAAATATGGACCAAATGCCTTTGGATTTAAACCATTATCACGAGAGTTTGCATTTTGGTTAAAAGAGCAAGGCTGTGATATTAACTTAAAAGATTATTATGGATCATCACCTATTTTTAGTCAAGTGTCAAGATATCAAGGTAATTTGCCTTTGATGATTGAGCTTGGGGCTGATGTTACCGCAACTGACAGGAATGGCTACACATTATTTCATAGAGTCGCTGGTCATGGAACTGTGGAGGATGTTAAACTTCTACTCGAAAAAAGATTGAATATAAATGCTAAACAGAAGTCTAGTGTAATCTATAAAG
The DNA here is from genome assembly GCA_947040945.1 of uncultured Spirochaetia bacterium. Lineage (GTDB taxonomy): Bacteria > Spirochaetota > Brachyspiria > Brachyspirales > Brachyspiraceae > CAMQVF01. The sequence continues at coordinate 158 of CAMRCO010000104.1, read as the reverse complement.
AGATGTACTTGCCGATTGAAGTCGCTTTTAATGGTAATAGAAGATCGCCTGAACTATTAGATATGGTTAAAATATTAATTGAAAATGGTGCTAAAATAACAGATAGAGTAAAAAAATCTCTTACTGAATTAGGGACGAGATTCGAATTTTGTAGGAGT
>CAMRCO010000103.1 GCA_947040945.1 uncultured Spirochaetia bacterium | reverse complement strand
AAATTGGGAGCGATGACATTCATCAAAAATAAAAATCATCTTTTTGTTTTTAAGAGCACTTAAACTCGTCGCATTATTTTTCTACTATAACATTAAATCCTAAAAAAAGATTCATATCAAGAAATGGAACTTTGAATGGAGACCAACTTTCTACACCGTTTGGAAAATAATAACGTAAAAGAGAAACTAGATGATAGCAAGAATTAACATGTTCTCTTGCCATAATATAGTCATAGGGTAAACCTTTTTTCAATAAAGCTCGTCTAGGACCAAGCCTTCTTCCAAGCCTCCACATTAAACCAGGATCTGTTGGAATAACTACTGACAGTACTCCCCCCCCACGAATAACACGTTTCCATTCTTTCAAAACAATATGGGGCTCATATATATGTTCCAAAACATGCACAGCAATAAGCCTATCAAAAGTGTTATCTGAAAACTGCAATTTAGCTCCATCTTTTACCATATACTGAATCCGTTTGTCATCGATTTTACTTTTTGCCACACTAAGTGCTTCTGAATCAAAATCAGTCATTGTATATTCTTTAAAATCATGCTTAACAAATTTTAAATGTTCTCCAGTACCACATCCAATTTCAAGCACTTTACCAAAATAATCTTTGGTAGTAAATTTATTTTCAATCAATTTATGACTCAAAGACATACAATACTGCTGTAGTCCTTGTTCATAATTAAAATTATCATAATTTTTAGCAAAATTTTCACTGTAAAATATCCAATCTTTATCTTCATCCATAAACACCACTCCTATTTTAATTTTCATACATTCTTTTTTAACAAAACTAAATATTATATCAATCCAGTAAAATATATATTAAAACTTACCACTACGCCCACTACGCCTCGACCCGCCTCCACCACTAGATGATTTTTTTTTGGGTTTTGCTGTTCTTGTAACCGTTCTATATAAAAATGTGTCATTTCTTTCAGTCATGTTTATACTTTCTTGTTTGACATACTCATGTGCAAAATCATTTTGTTTTTTTGTATTCATGCTGCTAATCATAAAAAATATAATTAAAGCAGAAATTAACAAAGCTACTATCAGTATTATTAGCATTATTTTATTTTTTGGAAGAATCTTATTTGCCGCACTATAAGGAATTCCAGACCCTGCCTCTAAAAGAAAAGTGTCAGCATAATACAAAAAATTTGAAAAACTTTTATTATAGTCAGCATCAGAAAGAGGAGGAACAATTTTTGAAACAATATAATCAAGTCCATAATCATCTGTAAACACTTCTCTGCCATAATTAAATGCAGAAATATCCCAATCACGCTCTCCCATACTTACAAGAAAAATAATGCCATTTTCACCATAATTATTTTTATGATAAAAATTACTTGAATATGTCATAGTTGATGAATTACCAATATCATCAACTGTTAATACTACAGTGTCAAAATTATAATTTTCTTTTATCTTTACACTTTTAATTTCTAATTGTAAAGCCTCTTCACTTGTAAGTAAGTGTGCATTATCTACAATATATTTTAGCTCTATTTTTTCATTTGTGTTAGCAAATAAAGTTGTAATTGCCAAAGACAAAATAATAATCAACATCAGTGGAAATAATATTTTTTTCATAATATAACTCTTTTTTTATAAAATAAAGTAAACGACTACAGCCCCAACAGAAGCTATACTAGCAAAAATAGCTGTAAAAAACATTGCCGCACGCTCTATGGATATTGGTAGCTTACCTGAAAATTTACCCGTTTGACCATTCATAAAAAAAGTATAAAGGGTGTTTTTATACTTAGTATTAAGTATCCATAAAGGCAAAAGCACATAACTAACTTTATCTTCTGTTAATTGAATACTTTCATTTTCAGTAACATAACTGTCATACTCTTTTGGTGCCATTATATCTAAAACTGTATTTTTTATTCTTTCATTTGCACGAGGAATTGCTGCATTTGCATCAACATCATATTTATCAGCAACATATCCTGCAAGATAAGCTGTTTGAAAATCAAGCAATTGATCATATAAAAATGGCTCAATCGATTCCATAGCCGTATCATCAATTTTGAGAGACCCATCAACAGGAATATTTCCAAATTTCATCTCTCCACCACGAGTAGCAAGAAAATGATTTAATTCAACATAATTATAATTAGAATCACTATAACAACGTCTTCTTATCGCTTTATAATTAATATGAGACACCGAATCACAACTAAAAAGCCAAAAAGGTACATACAGACCCATTATGCTATCAATTTTATTTTCAGCCTTAAAAGAAGATGGTAATAAATATTTTTTCTTATAAAATTCTTTTAATTTTAACTTAGCATTTTCTTTGTCTAACTTAAACGGTATAACAAAATCAGGCTTAAGCATGCCACTAAACTGAGAGGCAATTACAACTTGATTATCGCAATAAGGACATTTTGTCGCCGCTGTATGCTCTTCACAAATAATCTCGCCTCCGCAAGAAACACAAGAATAAGTATAAATCCCCTCTTTCTCGCCTTCCTGCCAATCACCATTACCACTATTCTCATCATAACCCGACCACTCCAAACTTTTTTCAGTTACAGTATTTAGAGCATCATCATAACTTTTTAATGCTTCAATTTCAAACTCACTTTCACAGTATGGGCATTGCATTTTTTGAAGTTCGCTATCAAACTTAATAGCTCCGCCACAACTAGGGCATTTATATTCTAATAATGTACTCATATTTTCTCCATTATTACCTTGTTAATAAATAATTACTTCTTATCATTTTCATCAAAAACATCACCACATTCAGCACAAAACTTAGGTGGCTCTGTAATGTTTTTAGGCTCATGTCCACATTTATTACAACGATAACTAGACGGCTTAGCTTTCCCACAATCAACACAAAACTTACCAGAATTAGTAACTCCGCAAGAACATTTCCAAGTATTGTTTTCAGGCTTAGCACTCCCACAATCAACACAAAACTTACCAGAATTAGCAATTCCGCAAGAACATTTCCAACTATTAGACTCTGCTTGTTGTGTCTCTTGTGATTGCTGTGCCTCTTGTTCTTCTTGTCCCATCTTAAACAAGTTTTGCGAGTTCATGCCACCTGCCCCTTGTGCCATGTTCATTCCTGCAAATGCCATCATAGCACCACCTTCATTGTTAGCCGCATCAACCATAGCGTCAGCTTGTGCTCCAACAAGAGTAGCCGCAGCCATTGTCGGGTCACGTAAAACAGCATTTTTTTGAAGTTCTTTAATCATGTCTTCATCTTCTTTAGACGCTGTAACAGAATTAACACTGAAAGATGCTATTTCAAGACCACGAAGAAGTTTCCATTTTTTTGAAAGTATTTCATTTAAAGCGTCAGCTAGCTCAATTGTATAGCCGGGCAAAGCTGAATACCTTATCCCCATTTGTGATATTTTTGCAAATGAAGGCTGTAATGCCGTAAGTAATTCTGACTTAAGCATACTGTCAATATTTTCTCTATTATATACATCCTCCACATTACCACATACATTTGTGTAAAATAGCATAGGATTTGTTATTTTATATGAATACTCGCCATTACAACGAATAGCAATATCTATATCAAGACCAATATTTTTATCAACAACACGAAATGGTACAGGATTTGCTGTTCCATATTTATTGCCTAAAATTTCTTTTGTATTAAAGTAATAAACTCGCTGATCAACACCTGTGTCAGCACCAAATGTAAAACGTTTACCTATAGTATTAAATACATCTTTAATACTTTCACCTAAGTTACCTGTAAAAATAGTTGGGGCAATAGATGTGTCATAAGTAAATACACCGGGTTCAGCACATAATTCTACAACTTTACCTTGCTCGACAATTATCATACATTGCCCATCAGCCACAGAAATTACAGAACCATTTGAGATAACATTATCGCTTCCTTTTTTGTTGGACGAACGATCAGATGTGTTTAATACGCCCTTTGCCACTAAAATGTCTATTTCTAATGCTTCAGAGTAAAAGTACTCTTTCCATTGATCAGCCAAAACACCACCAACAGCTCCTGTTATAGCTTTAATTAAACCCATATTATTACTCTCCTTACTTTAATAAATTATAGCGAATATTATGCACAATTTATTTTATATAGACCTACATACTAATATAATTTGTTTGAAAAGTAAATATTTTTTTATTCAAAAATTTATTCTTAATTTACTATATTTAAAATTTACTTAGAGTACACTTTATTGACTATACTATAAATAATAAATTTTTATTAACACGGTATTAGTTTTTATATTTATTTTATAAACTTATCAATAACAACAGAAATGTCATCAAGAGATTTTTGTTCACCTGTTTTTAGAGCATCATCAATACAGTGATTAATATGGTCTTTTAAAATAATTTTTCCAATATTATTGACAGATGCCCTTACAGCCGATATTTGAATTAAAAGCTCATCAAAATCACGTCCGTCAAGAACCATTTTTTTTACGGCTTCCAAATGTCCAATTGTCCGTGATAAGCGATTCACTACTTCTCGTGTATTTTCCATATAATTACTCCTTAGCAATATATATAAAAAAATATATCAGACTTCAAATATTAAATCAATATATTAAATATAGTTTTTTATTATATATACTCTCAACCACTTAGATGAATAATACTTTATTTCTTCATTAGTTTTACAAAAAAAATAAACTCCTAATAAAAAACTTCTATAATTTAGGTCAAAACAAAGGTAATAGGCATTTTCCTATTAATAGACCATATATATATATATTTAAATAACCAAACTTTCATTAATTATCTGGCTCATACCTTTTCATAAATTAATATATAGTATAGACTCATCCAGATAATAGATTTCACTTAAGGATTACTCATGCAAAAAAATGATACCCCAAACGAACTCAGAAAAAGAAAATGGGGAGACCGTAAAGATGGACACCTTTTGCGTGACTTAGATCCACTTCACATAATAATGCCATATATGTATCCAAACCGCTGTGATAATGAAGCTTTTATTAAAGAGAAAATAGATGTCTCAAACATCAGAAAATACTTAAAGAAGAGGAATAAGGATAATCCTGAAGCTTCATATACTCTTTTTCATATAATGGTTGCAGCAGTTGCAAAAACAATAACACTACGTCCAAAAATGAACAGATTTGTGCAAGGACAAAAAATGTATGAGAGGAATGAAGTCTCAACAGCATTTGTAATTAAAAAGGGAATTGAGGACGATGGTGAGGAGTCTATTGCTTATTTAGTGCATCCTGAAAGTGACACACTTGACTCTATAAGAGACCGCATAAACAAAGAAATTAGAACAGCACAAGAAGAGGATCTTACTGGAGCAATGAGTAGTCTTTCAGTAATCTTAAAAACTCCTAGGTGGCTTTTGAAAATTGTTACAGCATTTTTAGGGTGGCTTGACTTTCATGGTTGGATGCCACTTTTTGTAACAGAAACTGACCCTTCGTACTCATCTGTTTGGCTTTCTAGTCTCGGGTCTATTAAATTAAATGCTGCATATCATCACCTAACACAGCGAGGAACTAATTCAGTATTCTTAGTTATTGGAGAGACTCACAGACATCCATTTTTTGACCATGACGGTAATGTTACAATGAAAGCTGTAATAGACATCGGTCTCACAATTGATGAGCGAATTGCTGACGGATATTATTACTCAAAAACAATTAAGCTTCTAAAATATTTATTACAAAATCCTGAACTACTTGAAAAACCTATAGGCGAGAAAGTAACTTATAGCTAATAGAGTCATCATAGCAAAACATTATTATAATATCAATTTATAAATTATTCTATCCAGAATGAAAAATCCTGTGTTATTTTATATAACACTATATTCATTATTTTTTGCAAGTTAGAAAACTGTATATATTTAAATGTTATAATGTCCTACAATACTAAATACGTGTTGTTACTTTCAAGTTTGTCTAATTGAAATAATACTTTATTCATAGTATACTAATATTAGTAAGAGCTATCAAAGGAATTAATAATATGGATATATTTAAAACATGGGAAAATCAATTAGAACAGCTTTCTCTTGTATATACAAAAATATGTAAAGAGGATGTTGAATTTTCAAAGGAATCTCCAGCAACAATGGCTGAAATCGAAGAACTTGAAAAAAATATCAAGTGTACTATTCCCATTAGTCTAAAAGAGACTTTACTAAATTTTTCTAAAGAAATAATGTTTTATGCTGAGCTCCCTTATGATTTTGAATTACCTTCACAATTGGATGGTATTGATATAGCGTCATTTGAAATTTCATTAAGTGGAATTGAAGATGCTGAAGCTTCACGAAAATATTGGATAGAAGGAGAAGAAGAATGTGCAGACTCTGATAAAATCTGGTATGATAAACTTGGTTTTATGGTAGCTCAAAATGGTGATGTTATCGCATTCGATTTAAAGGATGAAAATGAAGATAAAAGAGTTGTCTATTTAAGTCATGACGACAATGAAAACAATGGCATGATATTAGGTAAAAATTTTAAAGAATATTTCAGTAACTTAATTTTAATAGGGGCTTGCGGAATTGAAGATTGGAAGATAGAGCCTTTTATTGATAGTGACACAGGCATTAATCCTAACTGTAAAAATGCAGAAGAATATAGAAAACTGATTAACTTTGTATGGTAATATTATACAATAGATTATTAATAGGAGGTATTTTATTATGAATAGTATTCAAGAAAAATTTAAAAAGATAACCCGAAATCAAATTATAGCATTTATTATTTTTGCTATCACTATGTATGGTTGTTTTAATACACTTTATTCCATTGGGGATACAGGACACAAAGATGCTTTAATTATTACGATTGTTGCTGTAACTATGACTATAGGATTTTCAATTTTCACTTTTAAGAATTGGAGATGTCCTAATTGTAATAAATTTTTAGGTAGATTCGTAAATAAGGGCAAATTTATAAAATCTTGTAAATCTTGTGGAGAAGAACTAGTTTAACTTAGAATATTATAAACATAACCAATAATATTCATTACAAAATATAGGGGATAATCGCTTTTCTATCTTTAGGATAATCGGGAAACTTATTTAAATACCATCTATGAGTCGACATAGCTCTCGGAACAAGGTTTGCAATTGTCCATGCAAAAAAACTAAACCCTATTATACCCTTAAGCATAATTGCCCAACCTAACCAAATAATTATTTCTCCTAAAAAATTAGGGCATGACACAAATTTATATAGCCCACCATAAGGAATTTTATATTCTGTTTCGCCTTTCTTCCGTAAGTTTTTAAGTATAAAATCAGAATGCCTATTAATAATAGTACCTATAATAAAAATAGACAGCCCTAATATAAATGGTACAGAATAAAGATAATCCCCTCTATACATACTTTCTGGTGAAATCACAAAAATCCACCCTGCTTGAAAATAGGTGTTTAATACCTGAAAAATAAAAGCCATAATCACTATAAAAATAGATAAAGGAGCACTATGATTTGCTCTGAAAGGATAAATAAAAGTGCGATAAAAATAATGAAACTGCCATATAAAAAATAAAACTATTGTTCCATAGCTAAGATTTTTGTCTCCTAGTAATAAAATTATAAAAATAATACTTGAAGGCGATTCCATAATAATCCAACCCAAGCGAGAATTCATTGTAATAGAACCAAAAAACTTAGATTTAAGCTTTCCATAAGGAGCTTCAACACGACCAACTATTAAGATTAACAGTACAATTATAGACATACTCGAAAATAAAACAAATAGAGTATTAAAAATATGTGATTCAAACATCTGAACTCCTAATTATTTA
>CAMRCO010000102.1 GCA_947040945.1 uncultured Spirochaetia bacterium | reverse complement strand
TTTTTTGCCCCAGCGTCTTTTAATAAATTTACTACATCTTTATGTTTTTCTTTTTTTGCAAGTGATAAAGAAGTTCTCTCAAGTGTGTCGCTCACATTAACATCAGCCCCAGCATCAATAAGCATTTTTACTATCTCAGTATGTCCCCATAAAGCGGCATACATTAGGGCAGGCATTTCAGTAGCATTGTTATTAACTCGAACATGAACATCAGCCCCAGCATCTATAAGTATTTTTGCTATTTCAGTATGTCCTTTTGTGGAAGCCTTTATTAAAGCTGTAGAATTATATTTATCTGTTTCATTAACTAAAGCTCCTTTTTTTACTAAAGCGTCCACTATTTCAGTGTAGCCATTAAGAGAAGCATAATGTAAAATAGGCCATTCATTTAATAAAACATTAACATCAGCTCCAGCTTCAATTAATTTTATGACAACACCACTACTCGATTCTTGAATAGCATAAGACAAAGTTGGTAATTTACTTTCTGGATTATTTAAGTTTGCCCCTGAAGATATAAATATGTCAAGCATCTCTATGTCATTATTTCTAATAGCATATTCTAGAGCAGTATAATCTAATTTATTTATATAATTTATATCAGCCCCATATTTAAGTAATAGCTCTACTGCATCTTTTTTCTCTTCACGTGCCGACCATGTTAGAAGGCTATTGCCGTACTCTAGATAATTACCGCCATTATATTCTTTGTATTCTATATTTGGGTCTGCCCCTGCTTTTAATAGCAATTCCATACTGTCTAACTTATTATTGTCTAAAGCATGTGTTAAAACATTTTTACCGTTGGTGTCAAGTAAGTTTATATCAGCTCCATTTTCTATTAATGCTTTTACTGCATTAGTATTGTCATTTAGACTGGCATGCATTAAAGGAGTTTTCTCTTCATCGTCTGTTTCATTTATATCGAACCCTTTCTCTAAAAATAGTTCAATTATTTCTTTACTACCACTTCTAGAGGCTGTAATAAAAATACTTTCATTTTCACTAGATGTAATATAAACATCAGCTCCATTTTTAATTAAGAGTTTCACTATTTCAGTATGTCCATTACTGACTGCCGTATCTAAAGCTGTTCCTCCATACTCACTTATAGTATTAACATCCGCACCATTTTCAATTAAGAGTTTTGCTATTCTAGTGCGACCGTTGCTAGACGCCTCCATTAAAGGAGTAAAGTAAGTAGGAATATTAACATCCGCTCCTTCATCAATAAGTAATTCTACTGTTTTAATATGTCCTTTCCTAGTAGCATCAATTAGAGGGGTATATATTCCTCCTTCATCAGCAGATACAACATTGATGTCAGATCCACTATCAATTAAAAGTTTAACTATATCATTATGCCCATTTGAAGAAGCCCACATTAAAGCAGTTCCACTTCCGTAATAGCCTTCAACATGAATATCAACACCCTTATCAAGAAAGTACTGAACAAGCTCAATATTACCAATGCTTGATGCTGCCATTAAAACAGTGTAGTTTTCTCCAAATATTTGATGAACATCAGCACCATTACTGACCAAAAGCTCTACAACGTCTTTATGACCCTTAAAAGTGGCAGCTGATAAAACACTGTGTCCATAGTCGTTTATGGCATTAATATCAACATCCTTATCTATAAAGAATTGTACTATTTCAATATTGCCATTTTCTGCGGCTGTATAAAAAGATTCTGAAAAGTCTAAATCTTCACCCAATTCAGTTTCTACACTTTCAAGTTTTTCAATTAATAATTTTGCAATGTCAGTATGATTGCTATGTAGGGCATGTTTTATGGAACTAAATATGTCTACATAATTATATTTATAGTTGGGTATATTGTCTAAAAGCATTTTTACAATTTCAATTTTGCCTTCGCAAGAAGCACCATGTAAAGCCTCTTCATAGTATGGGTTATTTCCGTCATCAACAATGCCATATTCATCTAAAATTGTTTTTAACTTTTCTATATTATTTTCTTTAACCGAGGCAAGCATATCTACATCTAAATAATCATAAGTATACTGTCCTTTCTCATCTTTTTCACAAAAAACGCCTTCTTCATCATCAGACCCACCATTATAATAATAATTATCAGCTTCTGCATGCTCGCCTTCGCCATTTTCAAGATATTCATTTTCTACATCTATTTTGTCTTCATTTTTGCAGTTAATACTTATTAATGCTAAAATTAAAATGGTTAAAATTATTTTTTTCATGTATGAAATACCTCTAAGAATTATATTTACAAGCTACACATCATATATAAATATGGAAAGTTTGTCAAATATATATTAATTTAGTATTATTGATTAATATGTTATAAAGCACTTTTTGTTTATACCGAAAATGTATGTAGTCATATTTATTAAAGGATTTTCTATTATGATAAATAATATTTTGCTTTCTCCTCCAAACTCTTATGAAGTACCCGCTTCTACTCCTGATGTTAGCATGCAAGAGCCTGACACTACATTTGAGGATATGATTAAAAATGCTAAAAACTCTAATGAAGACAACAGTGTTAATAGTAATAATAAACCTGATAATGAGAAAAATCCTATTCAAAACTCAAATGAGGCTAACACTTCACATGAAAATGATGATAGTAATTCTGATTTAGATGATACGAATAATAAAGAAAATGAACTTAAAAAAAATAATGATAAAATCTCTGATGAGAATGATTTAGACAAAGATGATAAGAAAGATAAAAAAATTAAAACTGACGAGGTATTCTTTTTTGAAAACATAGAAAATGATACTTCAGTAGATATTGAAACAATTGAATTAATTAAAGATATTGAAATGCTTATGGAAAATATAGAAAATATTTTAGAAAGTGATAATACTCTTGATGACGCTTCAAAAAATGATATAAAAAATATTCTAGCTTTACTTGATGGAGTAAAAAGTCTACTTCAAAATAAAGGGTCTTTAGAAAGTAAAGATTTGATGATTGCTGACACTAAATATTCTGATTTAGGAGAATTGAAAAATTTGCTCGCTGAGAGAGGGGACAAAGAAGGAATAGAAAAATTACTTTCAAATATGAATACGTCTAAAAATTTAGAAAGTATTATTTCGAAACTTGAGGCGACTTTAGACTTAAAGCTTAACATGAAGGAAAACAGTAACACTGAAAATGTACAAGCTTTTGACAATATAGATAGAGATATATCTAATGGCGAGAATGTAAACAGTTTTGGTAAAGACAGTGGAAATAGTAATGGTGGTGGCGATAATAATAATTCTAAAAACAATTCTAAACCTAATATGATTGATACTGACGCAACAACAGAGTTTACAATTGTGAACACTAAAGATGACTTTTCAAGAAGCGAGTTTGTAAGCTCTAAAACAGTTAGTCAAACTAAGGCTGATGTTAGTGAACTTTTATCTAAGTTTCAAGATGTTATGACTAAGCTTGTTGACAAGGCACGCATGGCTTTAAGTAATGGTAAAACTGAAATTATTATGGCACTTAAGCCTGATAGTCTTGGAAATATTAATCTTAAAATGACTATGGAAGGGGACGAGATTAGAGGGAAAATATTTGTAGATAATGCTGAAATAAAAGATATTTTCACTAAAAATATTGATACTGTCATAAAATCTTTAAGTGAAGCTGGCATAAGTATTGAAGGTTTCGATATTATGTTTAGTCAAGATATGCCGAGTAATGAGCAACAAGAGTTTAGCGATCTTTTAGGTGAGAGAGGTGAGGGCAGAGAAGAATCAAATGCTCAAATTGCAATAGATGCTGAGGCGTCTTTAATGATAGATAAGTACCTTTTGCCTGAAAGAAAATTGAATATAGTAATATAACTTAGGAGTTTTACATGTTATCCCCAGAATCACTAAGAATGAATGATAAAGAAATAAGAGCACTTAAAAGTGAAGTTGGTGCTTATAATGTTCAAAATAATTTTAAGAGAGAGCCTCAAAAAGATGGCTTGGGTAGAGATGAGTTCTTAAAACTTTTAACAGTTCAAATGTCTCATCAAGATCCTCTAGCACCAATGGATAATAAAGATATGATAGCTCAACTTGCTCAGTTCTCATCAGTTGAACAGATGACTCAAGTTAATAGTACACTTGAAGAATTAACTAGTTTTTATTCTGAACAAAATAGTTATTCTATGCTTGGTCGTAGTGTCGAGTTTATGGATGATGCGGGCAATAGATTTTTGGGGCCTGTTGAGATGGTTATGCAAAATGAAACAGGAATGTCTTTGGCTGTCCGAACAAAACATGGGCTTACTACTGTTAATCCTAGTGATGTTATGATGGTGCATGCTGACGGAAGTTTAATGGCTTCAGAATCTGCTGATACACTTAACAATGTTAATATGGAGTCAGAGAACTTGTCAGATTCTATGTTTAAATCATCTATAAATCTAAATAATGACTATAATGAAGTAGGGGATGCGGTTTCTGATAATGGCAAAAAAATGAGTAATTCTCTTTCTAATATTGAGATTAAAAGTGCTTTAGCAGATGATGAGAATGTAATAGATACTACATCTAATGAAAACTTAAATTAGTAGAAAAAATTATGAAAAAAATTATTATTTTAATTATTTTGTCTTCTTTATCTTTATATTCAGAGAATACTTTCACAACAAGAGCTGATATTGCATTTTATAGAACAGCTGTTATAAAAGTTGAGCGTGGTATAAATTGGAAACATAGCACATCTTTTGGAATGGTTTCTCCACAAATAGCTATATGGATTCAAGATGTAAGAGGTAATTTTTTACAAAATATATATGTGACAAGAAGCTTTGGACAGCAAAATATGCTAAATACTCCTCTAGATTTTCCATCTGTTTTTCGTAGAGTTTCATTACCATTTTGGCATAAAAAAAATTATTTAATGACTAAAGAGTATATAACAAAAAATAATATTCTTCCAGATTCTGTATCACAACCTACACCACCTGATTCATTTACTGTAGAAACTAGAATAATAAATACAATAAATGAAGGATATGTTTATCTTGAAGTAAATCATTTAGAAGATACTAATAAAACATATACAAGTATGAATGGACAACCTTCTTTAATATATAGAGTATTAGTTGATTTTACTAAAGAAAGTAAGGTATATCATTTTAAACTTTTTGCGATGACAGATAATTTTAGAGAAGGAATTTATACAACTAATATAAGCGGTATAACAACAGCTGATAAAATTATAAGTGATGTTACTATTACTATATTAAAGTAGTAAATTAACATAATATAAAGTTATGTTAACACTTGATTTTTTCGTGTTCTATGTTAACATATTTTTTAAGTTATGTTAACAAATAGTTTTTTAAAAAATAATCTAATAGCCTATATTGGAAATAAAAGAAGGCTTATACCTTTCCTTTATGAAAACATTTATTCTCTCATCAGTTCTGATAAAAACATAAAAACAGCAGTTGACTTGTTTGCAGGAAGCGGATGTGTTGGGAGAATACTCAAAAGCCTTGATTTAAAAGTATATGCTAATGATTGGGAATATTATTCATATATATTAAATTATGCTCATCTTAGTATAAACTCAAACGATACGGACAAAATGTTTGCACACACTGGTGGACTTAAAAATACAATTAATATGCTTAATGACAGAACTACAATTGATGACAATGATTTATATATTTCAAAGTTTTATGCACCATCTGATGACAATAATCCTGACATAGTAAACGAGAGAATGTTTTACACAAATTATAATGCAAGACGAATTGATATTATAAGACATAACATTGAAGAGTTATATAAAAACAAAGCAATAAATAAAAAAGAGTATTACTATTTAATAGCATCTTTACTTTATGAATCAGCAACACGCTCGAATACGTCTGGTGTTTTTAAGGCTTTTCATGCGGGGTTTGGTGGACGTAAAGGGGATGCACTTGGAAGAATATTAAAACCTATTATTATAGGGGAGCTTCCTCTACACAATGCTAGTCGTGGAAGTGTTACACAACTTGATGCATTTAAGTTTGCTAAAAAATATAAAGATAAAGAGTTTGATTTGGTATATCTTGATCCTCCATATAATCAGCATCAATATGGAAGTAATTATCATTTACTTAATACCATAGCTTTATGGGATAAGCCTGCAGTTAATAAAGAGATTTTTATTGACGGTAAAAAAACTGATAAAGGAGCGATAAGGAAAGACTGGATAAAAACTAAGTCCGATTATTGCTATAAACATAAAGCAACTGACGCTTTAGAGAATCTACTTAAAAATATAAATGCTCGCCATATTTTGCTTAGCTATTCGACGGATGGTATTATTAATTATGATAACTTGCTTGATATATTAAATAGTCATGGAAGCCTCAGTATAAAATCATCTTTGTATACAAGATATAGAGGGGCGAGACGCTCAATTGTGAACACTAAAAAAAATGTTGAATATCTTTTTATGCTTGATACTCAAAAAAGAAAAAAATCTATTAAAACTGAAATCAATATTAAAAAAATAGAGATTGAAAAAATTAGGCTTCTACTTAATAGTCCTTTTAATAGCCAAAAAGATACTCTCAATTTCGTAAAAAACTCGAGCAGTGTGTTAATAGAATTAAAATATAATACTCATGTAATTAATATAAATGCTATATGTGATTTTTTAGAAAACAAAGATTTTGATTATATAAAAGAGTTTGAAAACTTTGTGATTTTAAGTAGTGCAAAAAATAATGTCGAAACATTAGAGCTTTATATAAATAATTTTGAAAATGCTGTCAGAAAAAATAATGATAAAGAAATTAAATATTTTGCCACACATTTGCTTAGCTCATATAATGGTTTATCAAATAAAAAAGCATCAAAATATACTGGTGTGATTACTCAAAAACTTAGTAACATAATAAAAAATTATACTGAAAATAATGACAAAAAACTTAGGGCTATAGAAAAAATAAAAACTCGCATCGACTATAATAAATCATATTCATATATAAAATAATATCATATCAAGAAAATTTATTTTAATAGGTAGCCTTCTTTTATTTTATTTGATAACATTATAAAATCATTAGAGTGTGCTTCAAAAAATTGATAATATGCTTTACAAAATTTATTAATATAATATTTCTTTTTCTCTGAAAAAACTCTATATCTTTTGCACCCACCTTTATAGCATACATTTATATATTTACATGCTTTGCATTTTGTTGGCATAATAGCAGAATCTTCTATAAAAGATTTAGCTACTGGGTTTAAGAGCATTTCATTAAAAGAAGATGTTTTTATGTTCCCAAGTTTATATTCATCTAAAACATAAAAATCACATACATATAAAGAGCCATCTGCTTCAATAATATTTTGTATATTGCATTTCCCAAGCATTCCGCAAGCTTCAGGATATTTGCCCGAAAAAATATTCATAAGATTATCAAAATATCTCATGCTTACATAATTTTTTTTTAAAATATAGTTTTTATAATATTCAAATGCTTTTGTAAGGAAATTAAAATATAAGTCATTATTAATATAATAATCGTTTAAGTCATTTTTTTTGTTTTCTAGTTTTAACGGATCTAAACATGGTATGAATTGTAAATACTTTAAGTTCTCTCTTTCAAAAAAAGTCATCATTTCATCTATATTTAAAACAGTGTCTTTTGTTACAACAGTTAATATATTAAACTGAACTTCATGCTTCCTAAAATATTCTAGTCCGCTCATTACTTCTATAAATGTAGCCCCGCCTTCTTTTTTTTGCCTGTTCATATTATGAAGAATTTCATGTCCGTCAAGTGATAATCCTATTAGGTAATCATATTCTTTGAAGAGTTTAGACCACTCATCATTAATTAATACGCCGTTTGTTTGAAGTGAAAATTGAGTAAGTATGTTTTTGTTGTTGTACTTTTCTATGAGTTCATGCATTTTATAGAAGTAGTCTATTTTCACCAATGTAGGTTCACCACCTTGAAATGAAAAATGTATGACTTGGCTTTCATGTTCGAATG
>CAMRCO010000101.1 GCA_947040945.1 uncultured Spirochaetia bacterium | reverse complement strand
TTATTTAGAAGTGTTACCTGCAACATTTAATATGTCCCAAGTACGCGCAAATGGAGGACTATAAATAAAGTCCATCATTCCAAGTTCATCAACTGTCATTTTTTTGAAAACTCCAAGAGCAAGTACGTCCACTCTTAGTACCGCATCTTTAGCCCCACAAATTTGACCACCAAGAAGAACACGAGATTTTTTATCATAAATTAGTTTAACAAAAAGCTCTGATCTACCTTTAACATAACTAGTATAATTAAAATCTTTAATTGTGTTAATAGAATATTCAATATTAAGTTTTTGTGCTTCATGTTCACTAAGACCAGTACGTCCAACTTCAAAGTCCATAAAACGTATTGCAGCAGAACCTAAAGCTCCAGCAAAATGATTTTCTTTCCCTGCCAAAACATCCCCTAAAACACGACCTATTTTGTTAGCATTAGTCGCCAAAGGAATATAACTATTTTGACCAAATGTTGCATGTTTTATTGTAGCACAATCACCACCTGCATATATGTCGACAATATTTGTTTTACCTTTCTCATCTATTATAATAGCTCCATTAGGTAAAACTTCTAGCCCACTTTTAGAACACCAAGATGTTGCGGGTGAAAAGCCTACTGATATTATTACAAGGTCAGCATCATAAGAACCTTTGTCAGTTAAAACTTCTAGTCCATTTCCTTTTTCTTTAAAAGACGTAACAGTTTCTTCAAGATGAACATCCACTTTATGTTTTTTTATTGCAGTCTCTAAATGCTCAGTCATTTCAGTATCAAATACAAGCCCTGCTAAACGTGGCATTCTTTCTATAATTCTAACTTCTTTCCCTTGATGAAGACATGCCTCTGCTGTTTCTATGCCAATGAATCCACCACCAACAATTACTATCTTTTTAGCACTTTTAAGTAATTCTTTTAATGCAATGCCGTCATGCATTTTTGTGAGTGTGTGAATACCATTAAGTTTTATTCCTTCAATTGGAGGAACGAAAGGAAAAGCACCTGTAGAAATAAGTAGCTTATCATAAGGCAATTCTAAAGTAGTATTTGTTTTTTTGTTTAAAACAGATACTTTTTTATTTTCATGATCAAGACTTACTGCTTGATGACATGAAAGAATATCTATATTATTTTTCTTAAAATCCTCTAAAGGACGAGCTATCATTTCATTTGCATCATCAAATTCTCCACCCAAATAATAAGGTAGTCCACAAGCTCCAAAAGAAACAATATCACCTTCTTCAATAACAGTAATTATAGCATCAGGCATATTTCGACGGAGTTTAGCTGCTGCCGACATTCCTGTAGCATTCCCACCAATAATAAGACAATTCATAAATATTCCTTTTATTTAATAAAATTTCCAAAATATAAGTCTACAACACTTTTTTCATACCCATCTTCTCCACGCCAATCTTCTGCTCCACTCCAATCATTTCTAGGTCCACGTATAGGTCTAAGTTCTTTAGGTTTTAGAATACCTAATTCAGCAAGAATTTCAATTACTTGATCACGTTCATCTTTTGTCGATGGAAACACGCCTTTTAGTTTTTCACGCAATTGCGTTGGACCATCTTTGTTATCACAGCCTTCAATTGTTTGCAAAATGTTTTTGAACAATATAATGTCTTCTTCTGTTGGAGAAAAGTTATCATACTTAGTAAATTGCTCTAAATCAAACATGCAATATATAATATCACAATACCTTATACCACCCCATTTTATTCTCTCAAAATTTAAAACGTTAAAGTCTTCATTTTCATAATCTTTATTCCCTGTAGCTCCATACTTTTCACATATACTACAAGAATAAGTCATTGGAGAGTATCTAGTATCTGGATGATGTTCAAATTTATGATTTTCTATTCTTTGTGCATAAGAAAAACTAGAAATCGCTGAACGCAAAAAAACTTGCTTAGTAGATAAACTGTATAAAAAAGCGGATGTTAATACTTTTATATCTATCTTTAAAGCTGCATTTTTAAGTCTAGAGAGGCACTCATCATGTGATATTGTAACAGTATCAAACATCATACCTTTACTTTTCGCATATTCAAAGTCTTCTTGTGTGAGATACCCTCGTTTTATAACATCTTTAATATCGAGACAATTAAATCTCCAGCCACTACTATCCCAAAAAGTTTTGAGTAAAATTTTCGTCGCTTTTTTATCTATCAGCATAATTTAAAACTTATCTATTATAATATAGAATCATCAGATGAAACCACTACTGTTTTTGCATTATATTTTTCTACATCAAGAGTCCCTAATTCTTTATCAACACATATAGCAGAAATCATAGCTCCATTAACATTAATCATAGTACGTGCCATATCAACAATAGGGTCAACAGCTAAAACAATCGCAAGTAATCCAAAATATTCACTCATACCAATACCTGAAAGCATAATAGATGCTGCCATTGTTGCACTCCCTGGAATTCCTGCAATTCCTAAAGAACCAATTATAGCAACAATAATAACCATAATAATAAAACTAGCATCAATTGTAGTTCCTGTCATTATTGCAACCATCACAGCAGCCATAGCAGGAAAATATCCCGCACATCCGTTCATACCCATTGTTGAACCTAAAGATGCTACAAAGTTAGCAGTACCTGTGTTCACACCTAATTTTGTTTCTAAAGTAGAAATTGTCATAGGTAAAGAACCTACAGATGATCTACTTGAGAATGCCATTAATAATGCTGGAAATGACTTTTTAAAGAATGTTATAGGGTTTAATCCATGTAATACTAATAAAACAGCATATACAATCATCATAATAAGTGAAGCTGCATATATTAAAACAATGAATAATAATGCTTGCTCGATAGCCGCAAATCCGTAAGAAATAAGTGTTCGAGACATAAGAGCAATTACACCATAAGGCATAAATCTAACAATAGTCATTGCCATAGACATAACTACACGGTAACTTGCATCAATAAAGTTAGCGAATAAATCCATTACAGGTTTATACTTTGCTTTAGAACGCATAATACGTGCTGAAGAACCTACAATAGAAGCAAAAATTACAACAGCAATAATATTATTATTAACCATAGCCTCTATAGGATTAGCAGGTATAAGACCCATAAAAATTTTAGGTAAATCAATTAAAGCACGAGACACTCTTTCTGACTCAACTATAGTCATATTAGCACCAAGATTTGTAACTAATGATAAAACAATACCTATAATAGCAGCAATACCTGTAGTTGCCATAAGCCAAAACAATGTTCTTTTAACAAGAGATGTAATGTTTAAATTGTCTTGAAGTGTAAGAATAACTTGAATCATAGAAACTAAAACGATAGGGATAACAAGCATACGAATGAAAGATACAAAAGCACCACCAAAAAACGCATACCATGTAATTGTTTCTTGAAGCCATATAGTAGAGGCTATCTCTTCATTTGTAGGAAATCCTCCAAGCGCTTGTATTAATAGTCCTAAAAAAACTCCAATACCAAGACCTATTACCATACGAATAGAAAAGCTAATTTTCTTCTTTTCAGTAATGTAAATAACAATAAAACTTAAAATGAGTAACGACAAAGATAAAATTGTCATAGGGCTAGACAGTTTTAGAAAATTTGTGAACAAAGCTGTTTGAAACATGTTAATATCCTTATGTAGTGTGTTTTATAATAAAAATTATTCTGTTTAATATAACAAATTTAGATAAAATTAGCAAATTTACTATATATAAGAAGATTAGAATTCACATAAATTAACTAAGCATGTACTAACTATTTATTAATTTTTCCAGAATAGGTTTTAACTTTTAATTTAAATATAAGACAAGTATCAACCATTTTGTCAGTAAACTCAAATGATTTTCCTGCTTGGTGAATCATTATTTGATTAAACAAATATTTTTTATCCTCTCTGTCATTAACTATAGACACATAGCCTTTACCAATAATACTTGAATAACTAAAACTATAAGAACATGCAGTATTACCCTCTGTAAGTTTATGTTCTCCCTCCATTTCAAACCCAATATAAACATCACCCTTGCTAAGTATTTCTGCTTTTTTACCATCTTTAGAACCATGAAAAAATATATCAAACTCATTATCAGTTAAAGTGTAGCCAAAGTTTACAGGCAAAATATATATTCCATCATCATCATTCATAGCAATTCTACACACCTTAGCAGACTTAATAATATTATCTATTTCTTTTATATCTGTAACTTCTCTATCAACTCTTCTCATTTTTATAGTCCTTAAATAGCTTTAAATATATAAACTAATTTTATATTCAAAATAAATTATTATCTACTAATTAAAGTTAAAGCAACTCTAATCTATTACTATTAAAAAACTAAAGTTGCTCAATATAGAAAAAATAAGAATTTTACTATTTATCTTTTTTAATAACAGGTATCCAAACTTCAAATTTTGAATTTTGATGCTCATCATTTAAGTAAACTTCAATTTCTACTGCATTAGCATATTCAAAACCTGAAGTTGGAAACCAATCAGTATAAATACTTTTTATAAGACTTTGTATAGCTGTTGGTATAATTCCTTCCCCCGTAAAAATAGCCCAAGTTGATGCAGGCACTTTGTATTCATCAAAACCATGATTAATAGCATCCTTATTTGATACAGCAATAAAATATCTCATATTATCTTTTTCATGCACACATGCCCCCAAAACTCCCATAGGTTCATTTTTGATTAAACCAGAAAGTTTTTCTATTATTCCCTCACTACATTTATCGTTCCAAAACTTTGGTATACTCTTAAAATTATCTTCAATTTCTTGGCTTAATGGCATAGATACTCCAATAATCTTAAATACTTCTTTTTTCAATTCTGAAATTCATTTCTGTGTCTCCTTTAATTGTGAATTTGAAGCTGATACGTGAATAACATTTAAGTGAAACAGCATTATATTTTGCCTGTGAAGGGGCTATGCCATGTACACTTTGAAAAGCACGATTAAACGCTGTAGGTGATTCATAGCCGTATTTTAATGCAACATCAATAACTTTCTCGTTATCATGACTTAAATCAACTGCTGCTTTTGTCATACGTCTATGGCGAATATATTCAGAAAGTGTTGTGTTTGTTACAAAAGCAAACATAATTTGAATATGATAGACCGAACAAGATGTAATGTCAGCAATTTTCTTATAGTCAATATCCTCTGACAAGTTATCTTCGATATACTCTACTACGAGGTTTAATCGTTTAATAGAATCTATATAAAAGCTCCTTTAACTAAATTATACAACAATAAGAAAAAAATACCTCTCTTTTTAGACATAATTAAGAGAGACTAAAAAAATATAATATTAAATTTAATACTCTTTATAAGCAATAAATTTTATAAACTTATCTTTGACAAAAACAAAAATTGTGATATGATTCAAAATATCTTATCCTATTTTTTAATGGAGTAATAATGGACATAGGTATGAAAAACGTTAATGAGAAAACTGTCATAATGGTTTTAGATGGTGATATTGATATATATACATCATCTGACTTAAAAGATATATTAATAGATCAAATAGACATAGGCATTAAAAATATTATTGTTGATTTAGAACTTGTTTCTTATATAGACAGTAGTGGCATAGGTGTGTTTATATCCACTCTTGCTACATTAAAAAAAATTGATGGTACAATGTGTATTATTAAACCAAGCGAATCTGTAAAAAAAGTATTTGAGCTCACAAAATTGACGAGTTTTTTCAAATTATTCAAAGATGAAGAGTCTGCTTTAAATTTATTCAAATAAAATACTATATAAAAAAAGTTAAATAAACATATTTACGAAATAGAGTTATAACTCTATCTTAAAATAAATAAAAAAAAGGATGTATTTTATGTTGTACTCTAAATCTTTTATCTATACTCAGAAAGAAGATCCTAGTGATGCTGAAGTAGTAAGTCATAAACTTATGATTAGGGCAGCTCTTATTCATAAGTCTGGAATAGGATTATATTCTTGGTTACCGCTAGGTAAAAGAGTGTATGACAAAGTTTATAAAATTATTAAAGAAGAAATGGACAATTCTGGTGCTGTAGAAATTTGGCCTCCTTTTGTTACAGCTGGCGATCTTTGGAAAGAGAGCGGACGTTGGGAGAAAATGGGTCCTACATTACTTAAATTCCAAGATAGACATGAAAATGATTATGTTCTTGGGCCTACCCATGAAGAAGCGTTCATGAATATAGTTCGTGACTCTGTACAGTCTTATAAAAGTTTACCTTTTATACTATATCAAATAGGTAGCAAATTCCGTGATGAAGTGCGTTCTCGCTACGGATTAATACGATGCAGAGAATTTATTATGAAAGACTCATACTCTTTCGATATGGACGAAGAAGGCTTAGAGGCTAGTTATCAAGGTCAGCGTAAAGCTTATATTAAAATATTTAAACGTGCTGGACTTAATACTGATATCGTTCAGGCTGACTCAGGTCCTATAGGTGGTAGTAATTCGGAAGAGTTTATTGTTCCATCAACAATTGGTGAGGACACTATTGTTAAGTGTAACTCATGTGGGTATGTTGCCAATGTTGAAAGAGGGGAATCAATTATTCCTGAAAGAAAAGCAAAACAGGAAGTTCCTGTTCAAAAAGTTTATACTCCAGAGGCAAAAACAATTGAGCAAGCATCAAGTTTTCTTGGTCTTGTACCTCACGACTTAATTAAAGCTTATGTTTTTGAAGCTGATGGAAAAATGTATATGGCAGCTATTCGTGGAGACTTACAAGTTAATGAAATCAAGTTAAAGAATTTCTTAAATGCTACTGAACTTGAAGTTGCATCTGCTGAGCGTGTTATAGAAGCATTTGGTTCAACTATAGGTTTTATAGGTCCTCACAAAAATTGTCCTATTGAAGTTATAATGGACGAATCAGTAATGGATATGCATGACACTACTATTGGTGCTAATGAACCTGATTATCACTATATTGGTATTAGCCCTAAAAGAGATTGCCGAATCGATCATGTTGCATCATTTCATCAATCTGCAGAAGGCGATACTTGTATAAAATGTGGTAAAACTTTATCTGTTTATAAAGGAATTGAAGTAGGGCATATTTTCAAACTTGGTCGCAAATATACTGAAGCTATGAATGTAAAAGTATTAAATGCTGAAAACAAAGAAGTTATACCTACATGTGGATGTTATGGAATTGGTTTAGGTAGACTAGTTGCGACATCTATAGAACAATATGCTGATGAACACGGTATTGTGTTTCCTATTACAATCGCTCCTTATGAGGTTATAATAGTTCCAACAGAATCAGAAGGAGTCATTTTTGACTTTGCTAAAGAGGTATATGACACTTTACAAACATTAAATATTGAAGTTCTTTTGGATGACAGAAATGAGAGAGCAGGAATTAAGTTTAATGATGCTGACTTACTTGGTATTCCATTAAGAATAACAATAGGAAAAGATTGGGTTAATAATCAAAAGTTCAGTGTTAAGATAAGACGAAATGGCGAGGTAGTTGAAACTGACAAAGCTAAATATACAGAAACAATAAAAGAGCTTATAAAGCTTGAATATGATTTTGTATCAGAAAGTACAAAATAATTTATAAATAATAGTTATTTTTGACATAGAAAAAGTGCCCTAAAAAATTAATTTTAGAGCACTTTTTTTATCTATCTAGCTTTAGAGTCTTATTCTCATGATACTTTTTTAGAATCTAGGAACATCTTAATTGATGTATAAAGAAGAACACCCATAACCAACCATATAAGAGTAGAAATAGGTAAACTTGTTACAAGTTTTACAGCAATAAATACTCCAACAATACCTCCGATTGCTGAAAAGAATGTAGCTTTACGGTTGTAAGCACCTTCTTTGATAAAACGGATACTAGCAGCTGGCATTAGGAATGCACAAGAACCCATCATAATAGGGAATGCTACTAATGGGCTTAAACCTAAAGCATAAACTAATGCTAAACATGGTGCGTATAAACCAATACCAAGTGTCATTAAAGCACCTAATACAAAATTTCCAACAACACCAATAACTAATTTTATACCAGTTAAACCAACAG
>CAMRCO010000100.1 GCA_947040945.1 uncultured Spirochaetia bacterium | reverse complement strand
TGTGGGGCTTTTTTTTTTGCTCATTAAAAATGTGGGGTTATAAAAAAAATTAATTAACACGCAAGCTCCAAAATGACGGAAATATTATTACAATAACTGTGTATATTTCGAGGCGTCCAAGCATCATGGCGAAGCTCAAAAAACATTTTATATAGTCTTGAAAAAAAGCATAATTATCGGTGGGGCCAACAAAACCGAACCCGGGACCAATGTTTCCAAGTGTCGCAAGTGAGGCTGTGAACGATGTTAATATGTCATGCCCGCCTGAAGATACTACTAATGCTATAAAAATTAAAGCGACAATATATAGCACAATAAAGCCAATTATGTGGTGAATTAGTGCAATATCGACTGGTTTGTCGTTTATTCGCACTCTAAACACCGCTTTTGGGTAAATTAGCCTTTTTATTTCGATGAGACTTTGTTTAAGTAGTGTTATTATACGCACAACTTTAATGCTTCCTGCCGTCGAGCCTGCACACCCACCTATAAACATAAGCATAAATAATATGTACTGCGAAAAATGTCCCCAAAGTTCATAGTCGGCTGTCGCAAAACCTGTTGTCGTAAGTATTGACGCCACTTGAAATGACGCATAACGCAGAGCTTCAGGTATTGATGAATAAACATTTTCATAGTAAAGGTTTAATGTTATGAGTAGTGTTGCTGTTAGGACTATCAAAATATATGAACGGAACTCACTATCTTTATAAAATACGCTAAAGTTTCCTGTGAGTACTCTAAAATAGAGAGCGAAGTTTACACCTGCAAGAATCATAAATATTGTAATTGTATATTGAATATATGGAGAGCTATAATATGCGACACTTAGATTTTTTGTCGAAAACCCACCCGTTGCCATAGTAGCAAAAGTGTGAGAAACTGAATCGAGCATGTTCATTCCAAATATACGCAGTAAAATTATTTGAATTAAACTTAAGAGAATATATATTAACCAAAGATATTTAGCCGTTCTTGTTATTTTAGATGATAAACGGTCAGTAGCAGGACCCGGTGCTTCCGCTTTTAGAAGCCTGAAGCCGTCAACTCCAAGAAGTGGTAAAATTGCGACAGTAAGCACTACTATACCCATACCTCCTATCCAGTGAGTTGTCGCACGCCAAAGTAGAATTGAATTAGGTAAAGCCTCTATGTTTGTGAGTATAGACGCTCCTGTTGTTGTAAGTCCGCTCATAGTCTCAAAATATGCATCAATATAACTTGGTATACTTCCTGAAAGATAAAAAGGAAGTGCCCCTACAGCCGCAACTAAAGTCCAGCTTAAAGAAACAAATATGAACCCACCTTTAATGCTAAGTTCTTTTCTTTTATTATGCCTTGAAAAAAATATTCCCACTAATGAAAATGAAAATATTAAGCAAAGTGAATATACAAAACCATATATCGCATTCGTTTCATTATACTCCATAGCAACAGGTATCATACATACCATAAAAAATGATACAAGCATCAAAATATATGACACCATCTTTATTATGAGTTTATAATTTATCATTAATAATACCTTGAAGATGCCTTATCGAATCACGTGTACCTATACAAGCAAAAATATCACCCTCAAGTAGTTTACATGAACCATTTGGAATAAGTATTTGATGATTTCTTTCAATAAACAATATTAAAATAAGTGAAGGAAGTTTTATATCTTTTATCATTTTATTTTTTATTTTGCTACTTTCATCTATCGAAAACTCAACCACCTCGACTTCACCTGAAAATATTGAATGAACAGATTTCATGTGTTTACTATTTATTACTGCCATAAATGTATCAACTGATGAGTTTAGTATGCTAATAGTGGTATCAATATCAAGGTTGGATGCTATTTTCATATAAGCATTTTTTTGAACTATTGCTAACACACTTTTAATTCCAATATTTTTAGCATGCAAAGATGATATTAAGTTTAATTCCTGATTATTTGTTGCTGCTATAAATATATCATAATCAGCATAACTAGAATTACGATCATGCTCTATTATAGAATCTTCTAATGTTAATACATGAGGTATTTTCTCAACTGATCTAATACAGTTATTATGATCAGTATCCATCATAACAATGCTTCTTGATTTTGATATTATACTTTTAGGTAAATACTCAATAAGTCTTTGAGCTATATATACACTTGTATCTGTTACCCCATATATAAGTATTCTTTTTATATTTTTTTGGGTAATGTTTATAGAAAATATTTTATTAAAAGTATTCTCATGAGCAAAAAAATAGACCATGTCACCTTCTTCTATGACAGTTTCCCCTCTAGGTATTATGTACTCTTCACCTCTATAAATAGCAGCTATTACAAAATCAATATCACTACTACTACTCCTTATATCTTGAACTCTTCTATTACACATGCTAGAGTTATGCTGCATTTTAATTTCTCTAAGAGCAAAACCCTCCACATTAAAATGAACAGGGTTTCCAAAAATACCATTTTTTATAGTATTTAATGCATGCTTTGCTACTTCAATTTTTCCATTGAAAACATAATTTATACCAAGTAATGCTTTTTGTGATTCAAGAAGAGATGAATATGAATAGTCTCTAACACCTGCAACAGTTTTCAAGTTTGGATTTTCACTACTTGCAAAACGACATGCTATTAAGTTAACCTCATCTTGCGATGTTAAAGCGAAAAAGAAACTAGCATCCGAAACATTTGCTTTTTTTATAGCCTCAAAATTATTGCCTTCATTTTGAATATAAATACAATCAAGTTTGTTAGACACAGTTTTTAAAACGTCTATGTTATTATCAATAGCAACGATGTCATGCCCATCTTCTACAAGCCTTTTTGCAAGCTCATAGCCTGACTCCCCTATACCCATTATAATTATTTTCATTTACTAACACCTAGGTTTTTCTACAATTTTTAATTTTGAACATATAAAAAAAATCTCAAAATAATACTTCTAAAGTATATAACTTAAAATTTCTAAGTCAATAGCATATTCCTTATTGTTATTTAGTAAGTGGTAAATATATTTATAATTATGATAACTATTGATTAAATGTATTTTTATTATATAATCGGTAGTTATCATGAATGAAAAATTTTTAGACAATCTAGAAACAAGTGTATATGGAAAATGCCTACATGTATTTGATGAAATAAAAAGCACAAATGCTCATGCTTTAGAGGTATTAGAAAAAACACATGTAGATGAAGGAACTGTTTTCCTTGCTTTAAAACAAACTGATGGACAAGGTTCATTTGGAAATAAATGGGAATCTAGTAAAGCTCTTGGAATGTTTATCACAATAATCGCATACGAGCCTTACAAAAAAAATCCACTTTCATTAGTTCCTGCTGTTGCATTAGCCAAAATGCTTAATGAATATTATGACATAAAAGCCCACCTAAAATGGCCTAATGATGTTTTAGTTGGAAATATGAAAATAGCAGGAATTTTATGCCAAATTAAAACAGCTTACAATAAAAAAAATGCTTGCGCTATTGGTATTGGACTTAATATATTTCAAGATAAAAATGATTTTTCAGATGACCTTAAAAATGTGGCTACATCCATGAAAATTATAACAAATGAAGAATATACTCTCGATGAGATTTATAAGAACTATATGAAATGTTTCGAATATGTTTATAATTTAGAAACTAATATAGTGTGTGAGTGGTCTAAATATTCTAATATGATAGGAAAAAATATAAAGGCTACCAAAGATGGCAAACGAATAGAGGCTTATGTTAATGGCATTACGGATGATGGTTATCTTGAGGTTGTTTTAGATAATAAAATAGAAATATGGACTTCCAGAGCTAATCTTGATATTGATAGATTTTTTTAACTTAAATAAAAATAGGATATTTTATGAGAAAACCTGTACCTTACAAAAAAGCTGAGACTATAAAAAAAATAAAAATTGACAAGAAAAATATAATTTTATTTATTCTGTCAGAAATTGTAGCAATAATACTAGCAATCGTTACAACGGCTACTATATCGCTTTTATTTAATATAAATCCAACTATAAGTACAGTAATAGCAGCACTCGTGCTTATAACACTCAGTATTTTTATAGCAAACAAATTCCTAAGTAAATAACTGCCCTTCCTCATGTTCTTTTAATAACTTATCTAGGTTTATATCTTTTACAGAGCTAAATACATAATTAGGAATATAAGGAAAATCACCTAACATATCAATAGTTGTTACCCCAGATAAAACTAAGCATGTTTTCATTCCAGCACCAAGCCCACCGAGTATATCGGTATCCATTCGGTCACCAATCATAATAGTATTCTCACTATGAGCACCTATTCTTGTTTTGGCAATCGACATCATTATGGGATTTGGTTTTCCAACTATATATGGTTTTTTTCCTGTAGCAGCTTCAATTGCTGCGAGAATAGGTCCTACTGCTGGTATTAACGTACCATCAGCTGCAGGATCAACAAGATCAGGATTTGATCCTATAAATCTTGAACCTTGATTAATTAAACATACTGCTTTCTTTAGCATATCATAATTAAATGCTGTAGTTTTTCCAACCACAACATAATCGGGATTAATTTCTGTTATACTATAGCCGACATTATAAAGCTCACTTATAAGTCCTGCAGCCCCTATAACATAAGCTGTACCCTTCTCTTTTTGGCTTTTAAGAAATTGTGCTGTAGCTTGTGCTGCTGTAAGAAAATGATCTTCAGTAAGCCCATCTACGCCTAATATCTCAAGTTTACGCTTCAAGTCTATTGGAGTTTGTTCTGCATTGTTTGTTAAAAAAAGAAAAGAAACCTTCCTTTTGAGAAGCTCTCCAATAAAGTGCTTTGCACCCGGTATAAGCTGATTTCCACGATATACGACACCGTCCATGTCAGATATAAAACTTAACATGATGTCTCCTTGAATAGTGAATTCGTAGATTATATAAGTTATGATTAATAAAAGTAAAAAATAAAAAAAATACTTTTAGTTTAATTTTTCTAATGAATCTAATGTAAAATCTGCTGTTTTGAGCCATTTTATCCTATATCTAAGCGGGGTTAGAATACTAAAAAGTACAGTAAGGTACGGATAAGAATTTTCTAACTTAAGAGATACTCGCGTCTTAATATAAAAATCTTTACTACTTTCAATATGCTGTAAATTCGAAATTAAAATTCTATCCACAGCATAAAAATCATTTAAAAGTTCTTCAATATTATTCCGTCTTATATCTCTGCCTGTTTCCGATATATACATAACGTATTCTCTCGTAAAAAAATCATAGTAAATACGTCTATAAAAGAAAACTTGGTTTATAATATTATCTAATCCAAAAACACTTTCAAACAAATCTATTCTATAATTAAAAACTACAACAACACCGCTATCAACATAATCTCTTATAATATCAGTTAAGTTACCACCAACATAGACATCGGAAAACAACTCATCGTCAACAATATAAGTACTATCTAAATGCAATCTAAGTTCATATCCAAATAAATTCGAGTAAGAATTAAAACAAAAACTTATTAAACAAATAAATAACAACTTCACCATTAAATTTTATTAAAACAAAAAACTAAAAGTATTAATCAACCTCTAGTGTCTAGAAAATGATCTTGGACGCTCTTTATCCCTATCTCTAGCTTCATTAATTTTTAATGTTCTACCATTATACTCTTTGTTGTTTAAACCTTCGATAGCTCTAGTAGCATCTTCATCTTCCATTTCTACAAAAGCAAAACCACGTGATCTTCCTGTTTCTCTGTCACTTATAACAGAAGCACTTAAAACATCGCCATAATCAGCGAATAAAGATCTTAAATCTTCCTCTTTAGTAGTGAATG
Source organism: uncultured Spirochaetia bacterium (assembly GCA_947040945.1). Lineage (GTDB taxonomy): Bacteria > Spirochaetota > Brachyspiria > Brachyspirales > Brachyspiraceae > CAMQVF01. Next base: position 2,345 of record CAMRCO010000100.1, on the reverse strand, counting down.
GGATGTTACCAACATAAATACGCTTAGCCATAAAATAAACTCCTTTCAATATACGAACACTTTCTATGTACGCTGAGATAATTGTAACATACTATTGTTATAAGTCAAGAACATAAAATTATTTTTTATAGTTTTATAGTCTTTTTTTCGCCAAACAACCCTTGTATATATAACTACTCTACTATTTATTAAGAACATGACAACACATTAATAAATATTGTAAAAAATATGCTCTTAATATATAATCTAATCTTAAAAATTTAATATAATAACAAAAAAGGTGGTAATTATGTCAGAAAAAGAAATTCTAAATTTTGAAGCTGAAACCAAACAAATACTTAACCTTATGGTACACTCAATTTATACGCATAAGGAAATATTTTTAAGAGAACTTATCTCGAACGGAAGTGACGCATTAGATAAGGCAAGATTTGAATCTATTACAAAAAGTGATAAATATAAAAATATAGACGATCTTAAAATATTAATCGAAGTAGATAGTGAAGCAAGAACAATTAAAATTACTGATAACGGAATCGGTATGACTAGAGAAGAAGTTGTACAAAATATAGGTTCTATTGCTAGAAGTGGAACAAAATTGTTTTTAGAAAACTTAGAAAAAAACAAAGACAAAAAAGAAGGCGGTATTGATTTAATAGGGCAATTTGGTGTTGGATTTTATTCAGCTTTCATGGTGTCAGATAAAATCACTATAGAAACTAGAAGTGTAGAAAGTGAAGTTGGAATAAAGTGGGAAAGTATAGGGGACGGCACATATTCAATAGAAGATATTGACAGAAGTATCGAAAAAAGAGGAACTGAGATTACACTTGAAATTAAAAAAATGGATTCAGAAGACGCAGAAAGTGATTATGTAGATATTTACGTATTACAAAGACTCATAAAAAAATATTCTGACTATGTTAATTATCCTATTGTGATGAATATGCCAAAGATAAAAGAAAAAGATGATGACAAAGAAGAGTTTGAACTTAAAACAGTAAACTCTATGGTAAGTATTTGGCAAAAAAACAAAAGCAATGTTACAAAAGAAGAATATAATGAATTCTATAAAGCCCATTTCCATGATTATCAAGAACCATTTGAAGTAATACATTCTAAAGTTGAAGGAGTATTAGAATATACTGCCTTATTATTTTTACCAAGAAAATCACAGTTCAATTTCCTTTCCCCAGACAATGAAAGAGGACTTGAACTATACTCTAAAAATGTATTCATAATGGATAAATGTAAAGATCTTATACCTGAATATTTACGTTTTGTTAAAGGACTTGTTGATTCTCCTGATTTCTCTCTAAACATTTCAAGAGAGATTTTACAACACACAAATCAGTTAAAGAAAATAGCATCAAACATTGAAAAAAAGATTCTAGACCTACTTCAAAATACTCTAAAAAAAGACCGTGCAAAATATGAAGAGTTTTATGGCGAGTTTGGAGAATCTATTAAAGTTGGAATATACTCTGACTTCACACAAAAAGAGAAACTTCAAAACCTTCTACTTTTCAAAACTTCAAACGACAAAGACAAATACTCAACACTTGCTGAATATAAAGACAGAATGAAAGAAGGTCAAGACTTCATTTATTATTCAGGTGGTGCAAGCATAGAGTCAATTGAAAGACTACCACACATGGAAGGAATTAGAGCCAAAGGTTATGAAGTTCTATACTTTACTGACAGGGTTGACGAGTTTATGGTTTCTGTTATGCGTGATTTTGAAGGAACTCAATTACGCTCAATATCACATGGCAAAATAGAGGAAACCAAAGAAGGCGAAGAGAAAGTTATTGACGCTAAAACAACAGACGTCCTTACTGCTATGAAAGAAGCTTTGGGCGAGGACAAAATCTTCGATGTTGTTGAAAGCGACAGGCTAGAAAGCAGTGCTGTTTGTTTGGTTAGCAAAGATGATGGACTAACTTTCAATATGGCTAAAGTACTTGCTGAAAGTGGTAATAATGTGCTTGGAATGAAAGCTGAACGCATTTTAGAGGTGAACACAAAGCATGGACTATTCGACAAAATTAGAGGCGAGTATGAAGAGAACAAGGCATCTCCTTTATTCAAAGAGTATAGCGAGCTTTTTTATGATCAAGCCTGCATACTTGAGGGACTTCCTTTAGATGACCCTACTCTATTTGCTAAAAGGATGAGCGACTTAATGATTAAGTAGTTCATTCACTCAATTTGAATTAACTAGGCACAGGGCGAGGACTTGATTGTTCTCCCTGTGTCTATTTTTTTTGCTCAAAGTCTACAAAGTCCTACAAATCCAACACTTTTGACGGCTTTTTCAACATGTGTACTTCCAGTTGCCGTAG
>CAMRCO010000099.1 GCA_947040945.1 uncultured Spirochaetia bacterium | reverse complement strand
CGAGATCGAGTAATGTGACTGGAGTTCAGACGTGTGCTCTTCCGATCTTTATCCTTTCTGCGGCTTCTTTAGCAGTTTCTACAATTTTATCTGTGAGAACATCTCTGTTTCGAGGATTAATTCCATCATCTGTTATATAAACAGCACCGACAACACCCTCTTTAATCCCCATTGAAACAACTCCAGAACTCATTCCAGTCGTGAAAAACTCATCCACAATCATTTCAGCAATAACACCTGTATACTTTGTTTGAGTAGTTATTACATTTGGATTATCAGCACTTGTTCTGTCAAAATCTTGCCCTGAAGTATAAAATCCATTTTCTTTAGCAGATTCAAATGTACCAAAATCAGCAACAGCACTAGCTGCATTTATAAATACACAACCTAAAGCTACCTGTTGATTTGCAAGTTCTTTTGCTAATGAAGCATCTGAATATGACTTTGTATAATTAAAAACAAAATCAGATATCTCTACATTAGGATTGATAGACCTAACACCTTCCATATATCCGTAACGCCATTCAAAACTGCCTTGCCCAGGATTCGCATGCACTCCACCAAAAGGCCCATCAGGTTTTCCTGCGTCAGCACTAACCAATGCTGCTATTACGCCAACTAAATAGGCACCTTCTACAGATTTGAATATATATGATTTTACATTAGGAGAATCAACAACAGTATCGATTACGACATATTCTGCCCTGTCAGGAAATAAAGTTGAAATTTCTTTCATAGAATCAGCAGATTGCCAACCCACAGCTAAAATTAAATCATAGCCTTCCTCAACTGCAGCACGAATATTTTCAGACCAAGCAGCTGAATCTCGAGACTCAATAATTTGATATTCCATAGGATATTTATTAGATTCTTTTATCTCAGCAAACTTATCAACTATTTGTGTAAGAAAAGGATTTACACCAATAGAATCACATATAACAGCTATTCTTTTGATGTCTGTTTCACCAGAAGTGGTTTCTTTAGAACATCCTGAAGCGAAAGCAAAAAGAAAAATACTAAACAAAATGATTAACTTTTTCAAAATATCCTCTCTTATTCATATAAAATATATCATTAAATTATAGGCATGTCAAATAGTTTTATATAAAAATAGGGTAAAATTATACAAATAAAATATTAGGTCAAAGTTGTATATAATTACCAAAATATTATACTTGACTTATTTTCGGTTATATAGTATTGTTGATTTCCAAGTGTATAAGACAATTTTGTCTACTCACCCAAAAATTATATACTAGGAGTTCCGATGAACAATCAAGAAAAACTACCAATTAAATATCTTATTCCTTTAAGTATTCAGCATGTTTTTGCTATGTTTGGAGCAACAATATTAGTTCCTCTACTCACAGGGCTTAATCCTTCAATTGCACTTTTTACAGCAGGAACTGGTACAATTATTTACATATTCATAACAAAATGGCAAGTTCCGACGTTTTTAGGCTCGTCATTTGCATTTATAGTGCCGATTATAACGATAACGAACCTATATGGTATAGAATATGCCTCGGGTGGAATACTCACCACGGGGCTTTTTTATGTGCTAATTTCGTTTTTAGTTAGATTTTTAGGAACAGGCTGGATTAATAAAGCATTACCACCTGTTGTAATAGGTTCAGTTATTATTATTATTGGTCTAAACCTTGCACCAACTGCTATTAATATGGCTATGTATGACACAACTAAAGAATATAGTTTAGTATATACAAGCATTGCGGTTGTTACATTAGTAAGTGCTATTATTCCAAGTGTAGCATTTAAGGGTTTTTTCTCTGTAATGCCAATACTTATAGGTTTAATATCGGGCTATAGTTTTACATATATTATGGGTTTATTTTTTGCTCCATATAACTTAATAGATTTAAGTATAGTAGGTAATGCTTCATGGTTCTATATTCCAACACTTGCTCCAATAAAAATAAATATAATGGCTTCTCTCACATTTCTAATTGTATCACTTGCGACAATTTGTGAGCATTTAGGGGACGTTCTTGTTACAAGTAAAGTTGTTGGAAAAGACTTTTACAAAGACCCTGGGCTTAAAAGAACACTACTTGGTAACGGTATCGCAACTTTATGGGCATCAATTTGGGGAGGACCTACAAACACCACTTATGGCGAGAATATTGCTGTTATGGCTATAACTGGAATATATAGTGTTCAGGTTATATTTTGTGCTGCCATTTTTGCCATATTTCTAGCATTTATTAATAAGTTCAGTGGAATAATACAAACTATACCTGTGCCTGTTCTTGGAGGAATATCTATTATGCTTTTTGGTGTAATATCAAGCAGTGGGCTTAGAACTTTAGTTGAGTCAAAAATAGATTTTAAGGATAAGAAGAATTTAATAATATCATCAGTCATACTTGTTCTAGGAATAGGTGGTGGTAAAATAGCTTTCCCAATAGCAGAAAATCTTACATTCCAGCTTACAGGTGTCGCACTCGCAACATTAGTTGGAATAGCATTAAACTTAATTATCCCCGATGCTAAAAAAAGTAAATAGTATTTAGGTTATTATAAATAAAAAGTAGTGAGTAATTATATATTATTTGCTACTTTTATTTACATAAAATTTAGTATTTAGTAAAAGCAATAAGAAGCTTGATATTTAACTTAATATGTCTATACTAGTTAGTAAGTACAAAAATATTTACCTTATAAGGAAGAGTTTTTTATGAATAAGATCATTACTATTTTATTGCTATTATTTATAACAGCAAATATTTCTTTCACACAAACAATAAGTATACCAATTAGAACACTTAATTTTTACGTAACTGCTTACTCAGGCGACCTTACTGAAAGCCCCAATGGTAGTAATCGCATTTTTTCTGGAAATGAATTTGAAATAGGTGCTATTTATTCTCAAAACTTTGCATCAGCAAGCTGGCTTTCTATTTGGGTTAAAACACTTGTTATAACAGGAACTATACCTCGATATAACAGCGACAATAAATATGTTGGCAACCAAAAAAATAAGTATGGAATATTACCTGATTATGGTGAGCCTCAAGCACAAGTTGGACTAAACTTTGGAAATTATTCTATTTTAGGCATAGATACAAGAGGAGTTTTAGTCAATGAAAATTATTACCCATTAAACTTCGGAGATAAAGGCAAGATTACATTTGTGAGTATTTTAAAGCTATTTGCTATTCCTGTAACAAGCTCTCTAGATGATGGACGCATAACTACAGAAGTGCTTGATCTTTTTGCTTTACGTATAGACTATTCTATACATATTATAGATTCTTTACTATTCACAACAAAGCTGTCAGGACGCTTTAATGGAACACTTGGCAAAAATGAAATTAAATTAACAAGTCAGCATTTTTTTGAAAACTTTACTTTACGCTTTGAAAACCAACTTGTATGGACTATTAATAAGTTTCATCTCTGGGCACAACTTAGGTATGATATTGATAACCTAACTAGAGACCTTGAACTAGATCATAGGTTTGGAATAGAGGGCGGTTTATCCTACTCTTTCAACTTATCACTAAATTAAGTAATACCATTCTTAGCATACTTTGTCTAAAAATCTTTGAGAAAATATAGAACAAAAATTGAGATTTTCTTCTATATACAGTATTCATAAATAAGCTCATATAAAAATAACTGTACACAATATTTAGTTAATCAATAAGATAAAGTATTGTGTACAAATTATAAAAACTAACTTGAAGTTAAGCGAAACTTTTGCCAAGCCTTAATCTCATCAAGAATAAATATTTCCTCATCAACAATTTTACCTACAACATTAGATTTACCACTGTTTTTCATATCGGTTAAAGCAATTTGAAGCTCACCTGCATAATGGCCATATTCACTACTCTCAATAATAATGTCCCCTCTCTTTATATTTTCAGGAGCATTAAATAACTTAAAATTATGACCTTTATACTTTATTCTACTTTGAGTTGATCTTATCATATTTACAGATTTGTCTCCTCTATTATAATGAAGTTCCTCAAGTAAAATTGCTTTTTCTATAGCTGGTATATCCTTATGCATTTCTACATCGAAGTTAACAAGGTCTCTTGATATTTTGGCAAGAGAGTCAAGCTCATCATCAGTTGGGTAGCAGTTAGATATAATTATGTCGTCCATTGTATTCATAGCTATAAAATGTTTAGCCTGTGCACTTATTTTCATATCTCTATGAATCTCAAGTGTAGCAAGCCCATCGGTTACAGGCCAAGGTCCAAAAGTACCTGTATTTGTACTTGTAATAAATGTAGCTGCTCTAAGTCCATATTTTATAAATCTATTTGTTGTACTCTTAAAAAACTCAGTAGAAAGCCCACTATATCTATGTGGATAAAAATTATGACATGCTATTAAATTATTCTTATTTGGCATAAAATCCATAATAGTGTCGATATAGCTTGTATCCATGCTCATATTTATTTCAATTTTTAAGTTATGAGGATTAAATGTCATTATAGACTCTTCAATACCTGAATACCCTATGTCAAGCCTTATACCATCAGCACCAATCTCCTTAAAAAAAGTAAGGTCATTATAGCTTATACCTAAATCATCAAACACTGAAGGACTCACATCAACTATTATTTCAAAGTTTTTTTTATGAGCATAATCGTTTATATACTTCATTTTTTCTTTTATCTCTTTTACAGAATCCTCTGATTTATCAACAGAAAGTAAACATGAAAATATTCTACTAAATCCACTTCTATATGCTTTGTCTATATAGTTTATTATTTCCTCTCTACTCGATTTTTCAAAATAAATAGATATACCTAATTTACCCATAGTGTCCTCCTTTAAAATATCTTATCAATAATTAAAGTGTACTCATTAATATAAATAAAATCAAGAAGTAAAATGAATTTTTATAGTACTTTGTTAAAATTATATAAAAATTGATAAAATACTTGATTTTTGAATTAATATGTCTATACTAATTAATAGTAGGTTTAAAAAAATTAGGAGGAATCAAATGCGTAAATTAGTTATTTTGGTTTTAGTGATTTGTTTAAGTATGAGTTCTGCTTTTGCCCAAGATGCGAAAGCACCAAATAGGTCAGTTAGTGTTTATTTTGACAGTCTTACTGGCGGATTTGTAGGTGATGACAATGATAAAGCTGGAATTTTAGGTGGAAATGAATTTGAAGTTGGTGTTGCTTATACACAAAACTTTAGTGATGTTCCTTGGCTTTCTATGCAATTTAGAGTAAACTCTGTTATGCAAGGTGATGTTGCTCTAAATGATAATGGTACTTTTGCGGGATACTCTGGAGCTTCAGCTATAAGTCCACCTGTTAGAGCAAGAGCTGCTTTAATATTTGGACCATATGCTTTTCTAAGTTTAGATACAAGAGGAGTTTTCGCAGTTGAACTCTATTCCCCAAAAATAAGCTTAGGTAATGCTGGTGGACTCTCATTTATGGGTGCTGTGGAAGGTTTTTATGTTCCTCGTATAGGCGCAGTAGGATCAGGTGTCGATTTTGGTGAGCAAACAACAACTGTTCTTGACGTTGTTTATGTTCGAGCAGACTATTCTATAACATTTGCGGAAGACTTTACATATTTATCAAAATTAGGTTTCCGTTTTGCAGGTGATCTTAAGCCAGATGATAAAGTACTTACACCTGAAGCATTTGTTGATAACTTCCGTATTCGCTGGGAAAACCAACTTATATGGAATGTTACAGAAAAATTCTATATATGGACACAACTTCGCTATGAAGCAAGAAACATACTAAATGAAGATGTTGATCTACAAAATTACCTTGCTTTACAGGGTGGATTAGGTTATTCATTCAATTTTAGTGGTAATTAATAGCTTTTAAGTTTATAATAATATATGATACTTTTATACCCATATAAGAGTGTCATATATTACAAATTAATTAAATATTACTTCTAGGAGAGTTTAAAGTGAAAAAAATACTGTTATTATGTTCAGCAGGAATGTCCACGAGCATGATTGTTCAGAAAATGGAAAAGGTAGTAAAAGAAAGAGGAGTAGAAATAGAAATTAAAGCCGTTAGTGCATCAGAATTTCATGCTCTAATTGACTCTTACGATATTTTTCTCTTAGGTCCACAAATTAAATATCAACAAGCTGAATTAGGTAAAATAGCAAACGATAAAAACAAACCTTTAGGTGTAATAGACTTTAAAGACTACGGTATGATGGATGGTGCTAAAATATTAGATTTTGCTTTAAGTCTTACTGTAGAATAACAAATATTCTTACAAAAATATTGTTACATCTACTGTAAATATGTTTATGAGTGTAAGTTATTCATAAAATAACCCATTAGGTATCTTAGTCAAGACTATTATTACTCTACTACATTTTATGAACTACTTGGACTCTTTATGGTATTAAAATCCAGCATAATAAAAATTAAAAAAAGGAATTATTTATGAATAAATTTATGAGTTTTATGGAGAAATATCTGGTGCCTATTGCAGGTAAACTTGCAGGAAATAAACATCTTAATGCTATCAAAGATGGATTTGTTTTTACAATACCATTTTTAATTGTAGGTTCATTTGTTCTTCTGCTTGTAAACCTTCCACTTACAGACCCAAACAACTTTATGTATGTGAAGTGGTACACCGACTTAATGGCAAGCATGAAAGCAGACTTAGTACAACCTTTTTATGTAAGTATGGGTATATTATCTCTACTTTTTTCTTTTGGACTTGGATATTCGCTAGCAGGTAGTTATAAATTAAATCAAATTACTAGCGGTTTTGTATCTTTATATGCTTTCTTAATTCTATCTGCTAAAGTAGATTGGGCTCCAATTACAGAAATAGGTGGAAAAGTATTCCTATTGCCTGAAGGATCTTGGATGCCTTTAATGGATGCTAGGTATCTTGATGCTAAGGGACTTTTTGTTGCAATTATAGGTGGTATAGTTGCTATTGAGATACTAAGATTTTTAATTGAAAAAAAACTTACTATAAAAATGCCTGAAGCTGTTCCACCTGCAATAGCTAAATCTTTCGAGATTTTAATACCTGTTGCTGTAATAACAGTATTGTTTCAAGCAGTTAGTGTTATAGTTCAAAAAACTTCTGGAATCATGGTGCCTGAGCTTGTTCAAAAAGTATTGTCCCCTTTACTTAATGCATCAAATACGCTACCATCAGTAATACTTGTAATACTTATAACACATTTACTTTGGTTCTTTGGGCTTCATGGTGGTATGATTATGACACCTATTGTTAATGCAATTGCTCTTTCAAACCTTACACTAAATCAAGAGGCTCTTAAAGCAAGCGAGGCTATTCCAACAGTATTTGCTGGTGGTTTCCTAGACTCATTTGCTTATGTAGGTGGTGTTGGGTGTACACTTGGTCTTGCTATTGCTATGGTAAGAAGTAGAAATGAATATATAAAATCAATAGGAAAATTATCACTCATACCGGGCATTTTCAATATAAATGAGCCTATGATGTTTGGACTTCCTCTAGTTATGAACCCTATTCTGCTTATACCATTTTTACTTGCTCCAATTATAAATGTTACTATAGCTTGGTTTGCTACGAGCTTTGGTTTAATTGGCAAAATTGTAGCTCTTGTTCCTTGGACAACTCCAGGTCCACTAGCTGCTTTTTTAGCAACCAACTTTAGTGTTGTCGCAATATTTTTTAGTTGTTTATCTATTGTAATTTCATATCTAATTTACACACCTTTCCTAAAAATATATGTAAAAACATTGAATGATAACACAGATGTTTAGAAAACTTAACTGTTAATAGCAAAAAAGCTTAGCTTTGTATCAACTATACAAGACTAAGCTTTTTTACTAGTTTAACTTTTTTTCAATATCATTTATTCTTCTTAGAATATCTATCATCTCTCTTATAAGCTCTCTTTCACTTATAGCACTCATCAAATGATCTTCAGCATGCACAAATAACATCGTAATCGGAATAGAATCGCCATCAGCTTCTTTTGTTATTAAAGACGCCTGAATGTGATGTGCTTCAAGTATAACCTCATTAGACTTTTTTATAAGCTCATCTGCTTTCAAAAAATCATTTTTCTTAGCCATTTGAAGTGCTTCATGTGCCAAGCTTTTCCCCTCACCTGCATAGCCTATAATCGGAAAAACAAATTGTTCTAAAAAAGCTTCATCAATATTATCCATAAATATACTCCTTAATAATCAAGCTACTACCATTATATATAGAACTAATAGATAATACAATC
>CAMRCO010000098.1 GCA_947040945.1 uncultured Spirochaetia bacterium | reverse complement strand
ATTCAATGGAGAAGATTTTTACATGAAAATCCTGAGCTTACAGATAACATACCTGTAACAAGTGAATATGTTTCTAATCAGTTAGAGAGTTTTGGCTACAAAGTTTCTCGTTGTTCTAAATATGGCATAACTTGCACTGTAGGGGATGAAAAATTAGGCAAAGTATTGCTGCTACGGGCAGATATGGATGCTTTGCCTATGAGTGAGGATAATGATTTAGAGTTTAAGTCTAAAAAAGATAATATCGCTCATTGTTGTGGACATGATATTCATACCGCTATGTTGTTAGGTGTTGCAAAGATATTAAAAGATAACGAGAGTAGCTTAAATGGTATTGTTAAGTTTATGTTTCAACCAAATGAAGAAGGTGGTGGAGGAGCATTTGACATGATTGAAGACGGGATACTATCTAATCCTAAAGTAGATTCAGTTTTTGCTGTTCATGTAGATGCTCTTACTCCTATGGGTAAAATTAATTATGGTTATGGTTCGACGTTTGCATCAAATGATAATATGGATATACGTATAAGTGGAAAAAGTAGTCATGGTGCTAGACCTCATGAGGGTATAGACCCTATTAATATAGCATTTCAGTTATATAACTTATTCCAATCTTATATGACAAGAGAAAAAAGTCCTATGGACACAGTAATTTTTTCTGTAACATCAATTAGTTCTGGAAATTCTTATAACATAGTTCCAGACTTTTCTTTAATGAAAGCTACTTTAAGAACATATAGTGAAAGTGTAAGAAAAAATACTTTAGGAAGATTTAAAGAAATGGCTGACTCTTTAGCAAGTATGTATAATACTAAAATAGATATATCTATAAATAGTAGTATACCTCCTCTTGTTACAGACAAGGCTCTTACTGATAGAATTAAAGCTTTTATTCCTAAATGTTTATCTGAAAAGAATGTAGGCTCTCAAGTTATTAAAATGGGCTCTGAAGATTTTTCATATATTACTGAAAAGATTCCTAATGCCGCATATTTTTTTATTGGGGCAGGCAAAAATGAAGAAGAAGGGTATGAGCATGGTCAACATACTAGTAAAGTTATTTTTAACGAAGACTGTATGTGTATAGGAGTAGCATTTATGTCATATATGGCGATTGAATTTTTTAAAGATGATGAATAGTATTTTTTACAATCTATTTAAATATATTCTATTTAATGGTATTATAGCTCTATGAATAATATTTTATCTTTATTACAATCACTTTTATTTCAATCTGGATTTCAAAATGCTATAATGTCATCTATAGTGATAATTTTGTTAGGATTTTTTTTAGGAAAGAAAGAAATAGTAAGTAGTGATGGCTCTAAGTATTTAAGTAGTATATTGCTTAATATTTCTTTGCCAGCTTTGGTGTTATCTTCTTTTATAGTAAGTATAGAAATAGAAAGACTAAAATCTAGTATTAATATTTTTGTTATGGGTTTTGTTTTGTATGCAATACTTATTTTTATAATAAAACCACTATACTTAAAATATGATAAAGATAGACAAGTAGCTCTTACAATTTCTACAATATTTGGATCAACGACTTTATTTGGAATACCAATTGTAACGGCTTTGTATGGTAGTGAAGGCATAATTTATGCTAATTTGTTTAATATTTCGTATAGGATTTTACTTTACTCTTATGCTTTTATGAAAATGAGTGATACATCTTTTAATATTAAAAGTCTTAAACAAGTATTTTATAACCCTTTGGTAGTTTGTACGTTTATTGGATTATTAACTTGGATATTTCAAAATCAATTGCCACAGGTAAATATTAAGGATGCTAGTAGTATTGTAAGTGTGTCTTTTTTAAGAATTGATAAAACATTCCCTTCAGCTTTTTATGTGCTAAAACAACTTGCTAGTATGTCATTGCCTATTGCTTGGTTATCTATAGGGTTAACTTTATCTAAAGTGCCATTAAAATCTTCTTTTATATCAAAAGATGCTTGGTTTTATTCATTTAATAAAGTAGTACTTTTGCCTACTATAACTTTGATAATTTTAATAATACTAAATACTATGGGTATATTGTCTTTATCTTTTATATCATTGACTGTTATTATAGTACTTATGTCAGCACCATCAGCACCTGTTGTTGTTATATATTCTATAAAATATAATAAAAGCCCAGAAATAATATCCTTATGTTCTTTTCTTTCAACAATAATTAGTATATTATTTATACCAATTTGGTTGCTTGTTTTAGAATATATTAAACTTTTAAATATATTCAATTAACTATATCACAAAAAAGAACATAAAAATAATATATCTTTATGTTCTTTTTTTTAAGCAATATAGTTAGAGTCTAAAAAATAAAACTTATTTATCTATCATTATATTAAGTATTTCAACATCTGTAGAGTACATTCCTTCTTTAGCCATACGTCCTATACTGTCAATAGTTTTTTCAACATTTTCTTTAACAAGCCCATCGCCTGACTTAAATACTTTATCTTCTTTAGCACTTAGTTCAAAACTCAAAATTGAACAATCAACAGCCTGAGCTATTTTAGCAGCACAAGATGGTTTTGCTCCATCACATACCATTCCACCAATAGTGCAAAGTGTATTTGTAATAGTTTCTGATATTTCTTTATATGAATAACCATGTAAATATGCTATTCCACTAGCAGCTCCTGCGGCAGCACATACTACACCACAAAAAGCAGATAGTTTTCCAATATGATTTTTTTGAAGTATAGCAATTAAGTTTGATAAGACTAAAGCTCTATAAAGTTTTTCCTCTGACGTTTTAAGTTCTTTAGAAAACTCTATAACAGGTACTGATACAGTGATTCCTTGATTACCACTTCCTGAGTTTGTAACAACAGATAAAGGACATCCACTCATACGTGCATCAGAGCCTGCTGCAGCCATTGCTTTAGCTCTTACTCTAACATCATTTTTATCATAATGCTTTAGTAAAGTGCGTCCTACGGCTGATCCATATTCGTTTGAAATACCTTCTTCTGATATTGCAGTATTCATATCAATTTGTCTGCCGATAACTTCTTTTATATCCTCTATTTTTACTTCATCTGCAAACAAAATAATATCCTCTATGTTTAGCTCCTCTCTATTTGTAAGGCTAGCTTTTTTGTCATTATCATTTTCAGAGAATATAGTTTCTCCATTTTTTGTAATTTTTACTATATTTGTATGTTTATCTTTTACTTCAACTGAAGCCTTATCATTTCCTTTTGTAGCATCTATAATTATATTAAGGTTTTCATTTCCTTCAATAAGTTCACATTTACAAAAATCAGTTTTAATGATTTCTTCTAATTCTTTTCTTTGTTCGTCATTGACTTTATCTAAAACTTCAAGACCTTTACTTGAGTCACCCGCAATAGCACCTAAAGTGGCTGCTACATCAATTCCTTTAAGTCCACCAGAGTTTGGGACAGTAACTCCTTTAACATTTTTTATAATACCTCCACTAGATTTGACATTCATAGAGTCGGGCATACCACCTAAAACTTCTCTTACTTTTGCTGCAGCAAATGCTATAGCTATAGGTTCGGTACAGCCAAATGCAGGGACTAATTCTTCTTTAAGTATGTTCAGATAATTGTCATATATCGTTTTGTTCATTTGATGCTCCTATTTATTTTATAACTTATACATATAATTGTAACATATATAGTATTTTATATATATAAAAAAAATTGTTGAAGCATGCTATAAAAGTGTCCCAAAGACACGTGAATTGTCTACGGTATGTAAAATGAGTTGTCTTTAAGTAAGGCAGGATTTTTGTATATACTATTTTAGTCAGCACATAGTTCTAATTGAAGTATCATGCCATTATAAGTTCTTTAATATGGGGGGTGTTTTTAGCCTGAAATAGCTTTAAAATATATTTTGCGTTTTCTTGCACCATCAAACTCTGTGAAGTATATGCCCTGCCAAGTACCTAGAATAATACTGCCATTGTTTATGATGAGGGTTATGCTACTTGATACAAGTGTTGAAAGTATATGGGCTTGTGAGTTGCCTTCTCCATGTCTATAATTGTCATTTTCTGGCACAAGTTTATTGAGTCCATTTTTCATGTCATGCAAAACATCAGGGTCAGCATTTTCATTTATGCTTACTCCTGCTGTTGTGTGAGGCACAAATATTGTTATAAGTCCATTATCTATGTTCTTTTTTCTTACATATTCTTTAACATCACTAGTAATATCTACTATGTCAAATCTGTCATTTGTTTGCACTTCAATCATTTTCATAAATAGTTTTTCCTACAATAGTATTTTCTATAATCATATATGATACTTGATTTTTTAGAAATATCAGTTACTATTTATTATGTTTGGTTATTCTAATAATTAGGAGGAAATGATGAAACATTTTAACTTTGAAAAAAGTTTTTTATATTCGATACTTGAAACTTCTTTAGAAAATGGAGGCGATTATGCCGAGCTATTTTTTGAGGACACTAAAACAAATTCGATAAGCTATCTCGATTCGAAAGTTGACAACATGAACTTAGGTATTATGTATGGTGTGGGGCTTAGATTAATACATAATATGAAAACAATATATTTATATTCTAATGACACAAGTAATGATAACTTAATTAAGCTTGCAAAAAATGCGTCTAAGCTTATTAGTGGGTCAAAGCATTTACCTAAAATGTTTACTGAAGGAAATAATGAAAATAAGCATGAGCTTCATATTCCACCATTTGATGTTTTGTTTGATGACAAGATTGATGTGCTTCAGTTCTTAAATGAGAAAGCTCGTAATGTGTCTCCAAATATAAAACAATTTGTTGGACGATATATGGAGAAAGAGCGTAATATTTTGGTTTGTGCAAGTAATGGTATTTTTGAAGAGGACACTCAAACATATATAAGGCTTATTTCTCATTCAGTTGCAAGTAATTCTACAACAACTCAAAGCGGGAGTAGGTCAAAGGGAGCACTTGACGGGTATCAGTTAATAAAGGACTTGAACCTTGAAGAGATGGCTGTGGAGTCGGCTGAGTCTGCTTTAATGATGCTTGATGCACAGTATCCTAAGTCTGGTGTTTATCCTGTTGTTATTGAGAATGGATTTGGTGGTGTTATTTTCCATGAGGCTTGTGGACATGCACTAGAGGCTACAAGCGTTGCCGACAATGCTAGCGTGTTTTGTGGCAAGAAGGGAGAGAAAATAGCAAATGAGGCTGTTACCGCATTCGATGACGGAACAATACAAAATGCTTGGGGTAGTTATAATATTGATGATGAAGGTAATAAGGCTCAAAAAACTATATTAATTGAAAATGGAATACTTAAAAGCTATTTGGTTGATGAGCTTGGTTCTATGAAAATGGGCGAGTCTATTACTGGTAGTGCTAGACGTGAAAATTATCAATATGCACCAACTTCAAGAATGCGTAATACATTTATAGGCAAGGGTAAGTCAAGTTTTGAGGATTTGATAAGTGGAATTGAATATGGTCTATATGCTAAAAAAATGGGTGGCGGATCAGTTGATCCTGCAACAACCGATTATAATTTTTCTGTAGCTGAAGGATATTTAATTGAGAATGGAAAAATTACTAAGCTTGTGCGTGGAGCGACACTTATAGATAAAGGATGTGATACTCTTATGAAGATTGAGGGCGTGAGTGACAACCTTGAGCTTGCTGAGGGTATATGTGGAAGTGTTTCAGGAAGTGTACCAACAACTATAGGGCAACCTGCAATTAGGGTATCTTCACTAACTGTTGGAGGTAGATAATGATTAAAAATATAAAAGATATTTATAGTGTAATAGAAAAACATGCTAAAGAAAAAGGTGTTGCTCAAATTGAAGTTTATATGTCTCACATTGAAGAAGAAGATATAAAAATAAGAGAACATGACCTTGATGCCTTTGGAATTGCTGAAACTGCTGGGTACTCTGTTAGGCTTATAAAAGATGGTAAACAGGGTTTAAGCTTCACTGAAAAAACAGATGATGCAAGTTTATTAACAGTATTTCAAAATGCGTATAACTCAATGATTTATATGACTCCTGAAATTGAATATAATGTTTTACCTGAAAATGATACAAAAAGTGATGAGCATTATGAAATGATAGACGAAACGCTTAAATCTTTAGACATAGAAAGTATTAAAAATAAAGCGCTTCTTATTGAGCAGGGTATTTATGATGCTGATTCTCGAATTTTTAATGTGCCTTCTTCAGGAATCTCAAGGTACACATCTACAAAAAGTATAATTAATAGTAATGGTATTTTTAAGTCTGAAAAAAAGATGTCTATTATTTATTATGGAGAGGCTATTGCAAAAGAAAATGATATTGTTAAAACAGGATATGATAGCTATATTTCACTCGACTCTAATTTTAATATGGATGAGTTTGTTCAGTCAATAAAAGATGATGTTATAGGAAAGCTTTCTGCAAAAGGTATTAAAAGTGGAAATTATAAAGCAGTATTAACAAGTGATGCTATGATGACACTTTTGGGTGCTTACATGAGTTTATTCTCCTCTGAGAATATACAAAAAAAGATGTCACTACTTGAAGGCAAAAAACTTAAAAGTATTGCAAGTAACATTGTAAATATATATGACAAACCAAGTATTGAGTATGGTCTTGGTAATACCAATTTTGATAGCGAGGGAGTTGCCACAAAAGATTTCTCAGTGATAAAAGAAGGCGTGCTACAAGGATTTTTATATAACACATATACAGCCAAAAAAGACAGAACACTAACAACAGCACATGCTTTAAGGCATTCATACAAGTCCTCTATAGGAATATCAGCACATAATTTTATACTTGAAGAGGGTGAAGATACTCAAAAATCTCTTATTGAAAATATAAATAATGGCGTACTTATAACTGATCTTATGGGTTCACATGCTGGTGTTGATGTTTTAAGTGGGGACTTCTCGCTTCAAGCTGAAGGGTTCAGAATAGAAAATGGAGAGAAACAGGCTAGGCTTTCACCTTTTATTGTTTCTGGAAATATTCTAACTCTTTTATCAGAAATAGAAATGATAGCATCTGATACACAAAAAAATAAAGGACGAATTTATACTCCAAGTGTTGCTATAAGAGAGATTTCAGTTGCTTGTGATTAAATAATTTGATTAATAATTGTTATTATGCCACCTATACATAAAGTGATATTAATTACATATCCAAAAACTCGTTGTGAAAGTTTTTTCGCAACTAAATTGGCAAGACCAACTGTTCCTATAAGAAAAGGTATTATTATACCCAAATATTTTACTATTTCAATTGTAAAGTCTTGATTATATAAGCCTTGAATAATAGTAACTGTGTAGAGTATAGTCCATAATGCTGATAAAGTTACACGAAATTGCATTTTATCTTTTAATACAAATGCTGTATAAATTACTATTAATGGACCACCTGATAATAATGCACCTTGAACTATACCGCCTAAGAATAGCAGAATTAAAAGAGCAGGTTTTGATGTAATTTCAATTTTTATATTGTTCAATTTCATAAAACCTAATGCACTTGCCAACACCATAATAACACCTAAAGATATTAATAAAGAATTTTGAGGTAAATATTGATATAGCCATATCCCTAATGGAAGACCGAGTCCACTTACTAAAACTATAGTTTTTAGCACTTTCCAATTAATATATTTACGTAAGGATATAGTTATGTAGCAAGGTTGTATTAATGCTGTTACCATGAGTAGGGGTCTTGCTACTCCAATACCAACTAAAGAAATAACAAAAGGCATTGCTAAAATATTGCCTCCAAAACCTGTAACTGCGCTTAAAAAATTTGTAATTACAACTATAATTATAAGTATAAAAGTTTCCAAATTTACTAGTCCTTAAGAATAAAGTGATTGCATTTTTATTTCTTATAAAAACTCTTTATAACTTTGTAAGTCATAAAAAGTATTGGTAAGAATATAGCTATACTTGCGACAAAGTTAAGCTCATAAAGCCTTACAGCTAAAATAGGTTTTGATTTGAAACTTAAAACATAGATTAAAAAGCTACTTATTAAAACAAGCATTCCTACTGTGAAAAGCAGATAAGCTTTTGATTTTTTATGTTCGTTTTCATCATGGTCTTGATTATGTATATTAAGATATTTTGACACTGCATAAATAATTGAGTCTACACTTGTAACAATTAATGTAAACATAGAAAGAAATAAAATAATAGCTGGGAATTGTCCAAAACCTATATACTTAAAAATAACAGCATACATATCGAAATAATTATCAGTATTAAGTATCATATT
>CAMRCO010000097.1 GCA_947040945.1 uncultured Spirochaetia bacterium | reverse complement strand
AGTAATGGGCTTCAGGAATATGATTCTATTGTTTTACCTAGTGGGTTGTTACTCAAAATTAAAGTCTACAATGAGTACTATGATATTTTTAATGCTGATTCAAAAAGAGTTGGCAGTCAAAGTATATTTCCAGATAAAAAAGTTTTGGTGCTTGGCAACAATGCTCCATTAGTTAGGGCTCGAGGATCATACGCTGTTCTTCCAGAAAACTTAAGACCTAAAAATATGATAAGCTCGCCTGTTTCAATCAACAATGGTGAATACCTACAATTTGTTGAGGCGGTCGACTTAACGTCTTTTAGAATTGTAACTTTAAGCTGTGAAGCACCAGTGCCTGTGTCAATGGATAGAGTGGGTGTTATAGAGGCATTAGTTTAAGACAAGATAATTTTAAGGAGCAATTAAAAATGAGTAAATATTATGCGAACATAACAATAAACTATATGAGTAACGGAGTTTACAAACTTGTTAGTGTTGGGGAGGAAGTTCCTAGCGATGTTATAGAGAATTGGAAAAACAGCAAAATTGACGGAGCTCTTTCTGAACTAGCGAGAAGGATTGAGCTAAAACATATTGTAGAAAACATAAAAGACTTAGACAGATTCACAGCAGTTGAAAGGTCTCGTGATGTTATGGCAGAGGCTTTAAATACTCCAAAAACTTTAAGTGAGCTTAAAGAAATAGTTTTAAAAGAAAGTGAAGAATCAGAGATTGCGAAGAGTGACGCCATTAAAGACATTGAAGAGGCAGAAACAAAAATAAAAGAAACTGAAAACTTAAAAATTAAAGCGAGTGACTTAAAAGAAAAAGCTTTAGAGTCGGAGCTTGTAAAAACTGATGCCATTAAAGAGATTGAAGAGGCAGAACTTAAAATAAAAGAAACTGAAGACTTAAAAACTAAGGCTAACGACTTAAAAGAAAAAGCTTTAGAGTCAGAACTTGTAAAAACTGATGCCATTAAAGAGATTGAAGAGGCAGAGGCAAAAATAAAAGAAACTGAAGACTTAAAAGCTAAGGCTAATGACTTAAAAGAAAAAGCTAAAAAAAAGTAAGTTATAGGAAGTTATAGTATGAATATAAGAGAAATGATAAATATTGATTTAGGAAAAATACTTCTTAATGATGGTGTCGCAATTACTTTAACAAATAAAGAAACTGGGCTCACCACATCAATTAAAGGTTTTCCAATAAGAAAAGAGCAAGCGAAAGTTCCAATTGAAAATATTACCATTAACTCTCCTGTTCACACAATTAGCATTAGAAAAACAGACATAAAAGAATTTACCTTGCCTAAAAACATAAGGCTTTTAGAAGTGTCTTGGTCTCAAAATGAGGATAAAGTAACGGCTTTGGTAAAAGAGGTGAGAGAAAGCACATCTATGGGAATGCTTACTTTTATTTGTATGGCGAAAGTGGAGACTATATTATGACTTCATTAAAAGAACCTATTCACTCAATGCTTGAAAATTATTTTTATAAGGCACTTAAATTGTTTAATAGCAAATTAAGTGTAGAAGAACAATCAGAAATATACATAGGACGAAACACTTTTAATCTTTTATATGATGTTCAGAACACTTCAGTAATAAATATTTATGCGGTGAAAACTGAAACACAAAAAGAAATGGAGTTCAAAGATTATGTTTATGACACTGTAACTTTTAATATTGATGTCATCGTGTCGTCTTCTAAAGAAATTAAATCTTTTAAGAACACTTATCAAAATACAAAAGAAGGGGATATTTATCAAGATGAATTAACACATAAAACTTTAATGCTTTACACAAACTTTGTTAGAGGAGTATTAACAGATATTTCTGTTCAAGATTATGGTAGAGACACAGGTCTTAAAAAATGTTTAGGGGATTTTTCTTTTATAAGTAGTGCCGAGTTTGTGCCTGAATATAGTGAGAGTGAAAGAATAACTTATGCTAGTAAATTAGTTTTTACAATTTCATGTCCATTCACGTCATCTGACTCAAATATTTATAATGAACTTAAAAATATATTTTTACAACTTGGCTCTGACTTAGGACTCAATTTTAATTATAGGAGTGAATAATGGGAATAGGTAGCAACATTGGAGGTACTTTTGTAGAGGCAACACCTACTAAGTACAAAACAGTTTCAAAAGATTTTGTTCGTAAAATTTTAGTTTATGGAGAGCCATCAAGCGACAGTATCAGCAGTGAGTTTTTGGGCATCCCTAAAAGAGTGATAACAAAAACTGATGCGAGTAAATATGGCAGTGGGTCTCACTTAGAGTCAATGCTCTCTAATATGCTAGGCTATAAAAGTAATGTTGAAATATACGCTTGCCCATTAGAAGTTGCTGATATTAATGCTAGCGTTAGCACAAGTAATATTACTGTAATAGGCGTGCCGACAAAAAGTGGAGTAGAAGTTTTTTATATTAATGGAATAAGAGTTCCTGTAAGCATTCCTGCTTCACTAACTATAGAGGCAATAAGAGACGCTATAATTTCTGCTGTCGCAAGTATTAAAGAGTTACCAGTTATAGCCATGAAAAATGATACTGACATTACAGGTGTTATATTAAAATCAAAATGGAAAGGCTTAAGTGCTAACGAGATAACAATTAAGCAAAACATTAATGATGCTGACTTAATGGGTTTACCTATTGGCACAACATTTGATATAACTGATTTTTCTGGTGGTCTAGGACTTCCCATAATAGAAGACACTTTTAATAATTGGGGAAGCACATATTTTACAATGGTGTGTTTGCCTTATCTTGATGACACTTTAATAGACAGTTTGACAGATATGGCTAACATAAAATGGAGTCCAAAAGTTAATATGGCTTTTCAATTTGTAGGTGGGTATAACGGTGACAAAACTTCTTATCTTGAAAAATTGAATAAACTCAACAATAAGTTTTTTACTTTAGGTTGGGTAGAAGGAAGCTCTACTCCAAGTTATTTAATTGCCTCAAGTTTTTCTATGTTTATCGAAGACTCTCATTTAGTTGACCCTGCCATCGCTTATTACGGAATAATAAACGACATTGAGGCAGGAGTGCATAATATGCAAATTGAAGAGAAAGAGCAAATCGTTCTTGCTGGTGGTTGCTTAGTAAACAGTAATGAGGACGGCACTGTTAGTTTTCAAAAAATAGTAACTACTTACAAAAAAACAGAAAGCGGTGAAAGTGATGACGTTTACAAATATCCTCAAACGCTTGCTAAAGTACAAGTTTGTGTTTTTGATTTAAAAGTTGCTTTCAATAATCCGCCTTTTGTTAAAGCGGTTTTAGTTGAAAATAATTCTTTAACAACAAACCCAAGAGCAGTTAAGCCTGACCAAGCAAAACTTACAGTAACAAGCTTAATTGATAAATGGGGATACAGTGCTTACACAAATTATAAAACAGAAACATTGAACTCACTTAAAGTGACTATCCCTAAACCAGATGGTATTTTAGTTGAGGTATTATTATTTCTAACAAGTCCTCTAGAAGAGAAAGCAATAAAACTAGAGTTCACAAATGAAGTGTTATAAACAAATTAAATAAGGAGTAATATTATGGCAGGTGGATTAGAAATAATTAAGGCTGGGAAAATAGAAAGTTTAATAGTAGACAATATTTCTCTTAGCGTTCCAAGTTCCGCTGAGTGCACAATTAAAGCAACTAAGGGAGGCATTCCAAATATTGATAACGAAATAGAAAACACAACTCTAGGTTATGTTATAGAAAGCACAGAGGCTAAGGCTGGGTTTAATGGGCTAAAAGTTAATCTTACTCAAGAGAAGTATGATCAGTTATTATTATTAAAAAATGGAGCGAGTGCTGTGCCTGTAATACTTCGCACTGCAAACTCTACTTTTAAGTCGGAGGCTTTAACTATAACAGGAGCTGATGTTTTATCTCTTAGTTCAAAAGATAGTTCTGTTAGCCTCACTATGGAAGGAAAGTTTTTTGAAGGGAGTGCGAACTCTTAATGTCGCTTGAAATAGTACGTTCAGAAACTATAGAGCTTGTCATTGTGGCTAACAAAGAGTTTGCTACTTTTTCTAATACTGAAGTTTCTTTTTTATTAAGTGAAGATTTTACAAGAGAAAACAAAGTGAAATTAGTAGCCACTCATAAGGGAGTAGAATACTATCCTCTGAGCGAGCTTGCCTTAGGGAAAGTTCAGAAATTAATTTTAGTAGTAACTCACACAAAGAGACTTTATTTAGAATACATTAAAAACACTGCCTTGCCAATATCATTTTTAATGCGTTGTAGAGATGGCGTTTTGTATGTGGGGAGTGAAATGTATATAGAAGGTAAACTTGATTTTGATTCTAGTAAATCGACAGTTGGTCTAACGCTTGTAGGGAGCTTAAAGAAAAATATAGAATAAGAGAATTATAGAATTATAAAATAATAGAGGTAATAATAAAATGGATTTAGATTTTAATAAATATGTAATGGACGAAAGTGTAGCCAAAGAAAATATTAATGACATATATAAGCATATACACTTTTTAGAAAAAGAGGCTTCAGTTGATGTTGCAGAAAAATGTGAGAACTTAGTTCTTGCTATGTGTAGTGACAAAATTGAGTATGATCCTGATAAAAAAGAAATAACCATGAAATTATTTTATGAGATAAAAATGGCTATGAAAGAGTCTACACTTACAGAAGTTAGGGTCACACCTTTAGAGTTTGGTGACTTGAAAAAAATGTATTCATCTTATTCTAACTCAAATGAAATTGAAGTAATAGAGCAGTGTTTTATTCGCTTTGCTAATATTGACAAAATGACTATGAGTAAAATAAACCAAAAAGACTTAGAGGTTTTTTCTGAAATTATTACAAATATTTTTAACACAGACGGGAATATGAATGAAAAAAAAAGTCTCTAACAAGTTATGAAAAAGGAGTCGCACATTTAGCAGACAGGTTTAAGTGGACACCTACTATATTAGAAAGCATGACTTTGGTAGATATTGAATATTGGGTTTCATTGCTACAATATTTAGTAGAAGAAGAGGCAAGAGCCATGAAAGAAGCAAATGGTAAATAAACTCGAAGTAAGGTATAGAAAATGGCAAAAACATATACTGTAAGCACAATATTTAAGGCTATTGATAGGTTTTCAAGTCCTATGCTAAGAATGACTTCTGGAATGGGCAAGTTTGAACAAAAAATCTATTATATGGATAGGCATATGTCTAATATGGCTATGAAGTTGGGTTTAGTGTTTACAGGTATGGCTACTGGTTTTGGACTTGTAACAAGAGAGGCAGGATGGTTTGAGCAAGCCATAATAAGAATATCGACTAAACTTAATGGATCTACATTTGAGGCTAAAAAACTTGTTGAAGAAATACAAAAATTAGCAACTGTAACTCCTTTAACATCTAAACCTTTAATAAATGCCAGTAATCTTTTACTTGGTTCTGGAGTAAAAAAAGACAATATACTACCTTTATTAAAACAACTGGGTGATTTAGCACAGGGTGACGACATTGCTTTGGAAGGTCTTACAAAAGGTTATTCAAGAATATATACAGAGGACAGAGTAACTAGAGAGCATCTTGACCGCTTTGTTACGAGAGGTATACCAATTTTAGAAACTATGGGTAAAAACATGAATATTACTCATAAACAATTAGCCATACAAATGAAAAGAGGCAATATCGGATTTGCTGAACTTGAAAAAGCTATTAATACGCTTACGCAAAAAGGTGGGCTTTATTATAATTCAATGGAGCTACAGGCACAAACATTAAATGGACTTCTAGCACAGTTTAATGAACGAATTGTAAACTTAGGGAGGCGTATTGGGGAGGTTATAGCACCTCTGTTTAAGGATTTTATAAAGCAAAATATAGGCTTTTTAGGTAATGTTGAAAAAAGCTTTATGAAGTTTTTTGACCCTATAAAACTTGGGAAGAAACCTATTAAAGATGAGTTTGGTAAGCAAGTTTATAATGCTGACGGCTCTAAATCTTATGAACATATATTTATGGATAGTGATGCCACAACAAGAGTTAAGCGTACTTTCAAAAAAGTTTTTGATACTATCGCAATACTAAGCCCTAATATTGATAGAGTGTTTGAACGTTTATCTGATGGCACTTCTTTATTTTATGACTTTATGGATGTTTTAGCGGCTTTCATTAAAGGCATTAAGTTTCTTTTAGACAGTATCGCATTCGCATTAAAAATTTTTGATATTCCAGTTTTAGGGGCAGCATTAAAATTACTTGCTAAAGCATCAGCAATATTTATTTCTTTTATTGCTCCATTAGGTTTTATTTTAATTAAAATATCATCATTATTTAATATTTTTACGGCATTACCTTTTCTTGATTTTTTTAAGTGGACGAAAAAAATATCAGTGTCTTTTTTTGGTAAAATAATAAAAGTCGCTCCAAAACTTGCGAGCATTTTAGGTAAAACAGGAACTAAGTTTTTAGGCTTCATAGCAATACTATTAAGTCTATTTAATATTCTACATAAAAACTCAGGGAATTATAAAAGCTTTGTGAGTAGCATGTCTTCAAGTTTCGACAGCTTAATAAGTATTTTGAAGGGCTTTAATATAACTGGTGAAATTATCACTATATTTAATAACATAAAAAATATTGTAATAAGCTTACTCCGAGGTGACTTAACTTCTTTATTTTTGTCTATTTACAAATCTATACATGACATTGTAGCTTATATTCCAAAACTGCTAATTAGTTTGTTTGGCTCAATGACAGGCATGAATGTAGACAGTGCTTTCAATATGTTTAATAGCGATTGGATACAAGATATTATTGACAAAAGATTTTCTTTTAATCCTCAAAATGGTGAAGTAAAAATAACTATTGATGTTAAAGATAATACAAATGAAAAATTAGATACTGAAGTCATAGTTGAAAGCGACAATAAAAATCCTATTTATGGGGACAATGTTATTATAAAAAATATAGTAGCAAGTGGTGGAGTGAGGTATTAATATGGGTTCAATGCTTGAAAGTTTACATGTTTCAGAATACACCAGTTATGATGGCAAAAAGTTTCCTAATCTTATAGTAGAGAAAATAGATTTTAGTGCGGAATATAGTGTTGATAGTCAGCATACAGCAGGCACAAATAAAAATGTAGTTCAAAATAATGGTATTTCAAGGCGTGTTTTTAATGTACGCTTTTTATTTTTCACAGATAAACCTAGCACAGATGATGTTAATATGAGGCTAAATACTATTTGGATAAACATAGAGAAAAATGGAATGTATTCTGATTTGAATCTAGAGTCTTTAATAAATGAAAATGCTTACGATAAATGTAAAAGATTTAGAAATATGCTTTACTCTAGTTATTATGGATATTTTAAGTCTCCAATTTATACTGAAACAAAACCAATACCAGTAACTCCAACAAGCTTTAAGGAAAGTATAAGTTTTGTGAATGGTCTTGAAATGCTTGCACTTGATGTTACTTTTTTAAGATTTAATAAAACACAAACAAATGTAAAACCTAAGCAAACAAAAGAGAATGTAGAAGGAGGCTTAGACAAGCATACACAACTTACTCAAGAAGAGGCAGCAGCAGAAGGCTTAATACCAGAAAGTAGAGTTGTGCAAAATGGGGTTAATCAAGCCAAACAAAAAACTATTTTAGAAAACACCATTAATAAGTTTACTGGAATAATGGACGCTATTACATCAACTGCGAATGGCATTGAAAACAATGTGTCTAGTTTTGAAAAAAAAGTAAATAATATTTTAGACGTTTTCATCACTGATCCTTTGTTTGCTTTTATGGAGATACAAGATTTATTAAAACTGCCTGCTAAAGTATTAACTAATATGAGTAATAAAATAAATGGGTATATGGATTTTGTAGAAGTAATATTAAATAACGATGTAAAAACTTATTCTGAAAAAGCAATGAATAATTTTCTTTTATCATCTGTTGCCAGTGCCGCATCACTTTCAACTGTGACAGGGAATTATCTTGACAGAAACGAAGCTCTTTATGTGTCTCTAAAATTGCTAGAAATCAAAGATAAAATACTTGAAGGGTACACAAAACTTGAAGGAACAATTGAGGCGAACATTACTGAAACTTATAAAAAAGATGTGCCTTATTCAGTTAATCCAGAAATAATTAATTCATTGAATAATATTATTACAGCCAATATTGATTATCTTGAAGAAACTATATTTCGGTTACCGTCTCAGTGTGTGAAAGTGTTAGACAGAGAAAGAAACTTTATTGAGCTTTGCTATGAGATTTATGGGGATGTCGATGAGGAGACTTTGTCAAAGTTTCTTAGTGACAATAAACTTGTTGGGTATGATATTTATTTACTGCCTAAGGGGCGTGAAATTGTTTATTACCAAAACATTAAGGGGGGTAATTTTTAATGATGAGTTTAGAAGTTTTAATAAAAAACACTGAAGTATCTGAAATTATTTTTTTAGAATTAAACTATAGCATAAAGTCTTGCTTCAATAGTTTTACATTAATTTTGCCTTACACTGAACATGATGCTAAAAATATGTATAA
>CAMRCO010000096.1 GCA_947040945.1 uncultured Spirochaetia bacterium | reverse complement strand
TATTAAAGCAAAAACAACAGGCTTAATTCCACTAATTATTTTTAAGAATATTATATTGTCATAAAACCCTGACAAAAGAGCAACTATAATAACAACAATTATGAATGATGGAAGAGCAACAGCTACCGCTATTATGACAGCCCCCCTAAACCCTTCAAGAAAAAATCCCACAAATATTCCAACATTAAGAGCAATAGCCCCGGGTAATGAACTTGAAATTGAAACAATATCTGTAAACTTAGTTTCAGACATTAATTTATGTTTATGTACAATATCTTTTTCAATTAATGATATCATAGAATATCCACCACCAAAAGCAAAAAAACCATATTTGAAGAAAATTAAAAAATACTTAAACATATATTTGACCTTATTATTTTGACAAAAAAATGTCCTTAATATAATATATATAGGAAAGTTTGTAATAAAGCAACAATAAAAATAAAAGGAATATAAAAAATGGCTCTTTCAATAGGTATTGTCGGACTTCCTAATGTTGGGAAATCTACTCTTTTCAACGCATTAACCAGTGGTAAAGCTGAGGCTGCCAATTACCCTTTTTGTACAATAGATAAAAATGAAGCGATTTCTATTATTTATGATGAGAGAATAGATAAATTAACTGATCTTTATAATTCAAAAAAGAAAGTTTATAACACAACAACATTTGTTGACATAGCAGGGCTTGTAAAAGGAGCCTCTAAAGGTGAAGGACTTGGCAATAAGTTTCTCTCACACATAAGAGAGACTAATGCTATACTTCAAGTTGTAAGGCTTTTTGATGATGACAATATTACACATATTGGAGAAGTTGATCCTATAAGAGACATTGAGATAATATTAACTGAACTTATTTTGGCTGACATGGAAACATTAAACACTCGCCTAGAAAAAAACAAACGTCCTAAGGGTGGTAAAACTAAAACAACAGAAGAGGAAACTGCTATAATTGAAAAAATTATGCCTGATCTTGACAATGGCAAACCACTTTTTAGCTTAAATCTTACTGACGCTGAAAAACTTGTATTAAGACCTTTATTCTTACTAACAATAAAAGAAATGATGATTGCCGCAAACTTAGGCGAAAATGAATTATGCGACCCTAACAAAAACCCTCACTTCCCTGTGCTTTCTAAATATGCTAAAGATAACAATATTGAGCTTATTCCATTTAGTGCTAGAATTGAAGCTGAATTACAAGACCTTGATGAGGCTGACAGACTAAGTTATTTAAGTGACATAGGTGTGTCAGAATCAGGAGTTTCAAGACTCGCAATTGCAGGACATAAATTACTGAACCTCATAACATACCTAACAGCAGGGGAGCAAGAAGTTCGTGCTTGGACTGTAAGAAATGGTGCATTAGCCCCTGAAGCGGCAGGTGTCATTCACACCGACTTTGAACGTGGTTTCATTTCAGCTGAAATAATAAGCTATGAAAAACTTATAGAAGCTGGTAGTTTTGTTAAGGCAAAAGAACTTGGTTTTGTAAGACTTGAGGGTAAAGCTTATGAAGTTAAAGAAGGGGATGTTATTTTGTTTAGGTTTAATGTATAGATAAACAGCTCTTGTACTAAAAGCAACACTTATCCCCTAGTTTTACCGAATTTTATTTTCTATAATTGACTTTAACTGATTGCTCAGTTATTATTTTATATTATTTATTAAATAAGGAGATTTATACTATGAGTGGATTCAATGCAGTGTTAGGTAGGAATACAGAAAATGCACCAAGAGGTCTTGGGAACGCTTCTCAAACTGTTGCTTTTTCTCATTATAATCATTTTTCAGCTCAGCTACCAATTGATGCTAAATCTGGCAAACTTGTTGCAGGTGGAGTAAAAGAGCAAGCCTTACAATGTTTCAAAAATATTGAGGAAGTTGCTAAAAGTATTAACCATACTATGAGCGATGTAGTACGAATTACAATATTTGTTAAAAGTATTAAAGATGTTGAAGCGGTAGAGCAAGTTTATAAAACATTCTTTCCGACCTATCAGCCAACCAAAAGCGTTTGTGCAGTTTCTGAACTCCCAATGAATGCATTGGTTCAGGTTGATGCAGTAATTTCTAATGGTGTAGGAACTATTCCAAATGCTCCTCAAGCAGGAGACTTAATTAAGCTAACAAGCAATACTGATAAAGCACCAATTGATCCGTTGTCAAGTCAGCTTGTTGCTTTCTCTCATTATAGCAATCTAACAGCACAGCTACCAATTGACCCTGATGCTCAAAGAATTATTGCAATGGATATTAAAGAGCAGACAGCACAATGTTTAAAAAATGTTAAATCAATTTTATCTAGCATTGATGTTCCTTTAGACGACATTGTGAAGGTAACGATTTTCCTTACAAATATAAGCGACTTACCTGAAGTTAATCAAGTTTATAAAACATTCTTCCCGGATTCTAGCATAGCAAGAACAGTTGGATATTTTCCAGCTCTTACAACAGTTGAAGTAGCTGAACTACCTATGGGAGCATTGATTTCTATTGAAATTGTGGCTTCACATGGAGACGGTACACCTCCGCAGCTTATAGAGGACAGACATGGACTTGTTATTAGAGCTAACAATACTGATAAAGCACCAATAAACCCTCTAGCAAAACAAACAGTTATATTTTCTCACTACAACAATATCGGAGCTCAACTCCCTATTGATGTAGCAACAGGTAAACTTGTATCAGGTGGAATTAAAGAACAAACAGAGCAATGCTTTAAACATATTAAAACAATCGTAGAAAGCGTTAAGCATGTTATAGAAGATGTTGTCAAAGTTAATATTTATGTTAAAAATATAGCTGATGTTGAAGTGGTACAGCAAGTTTATAAAACATTTTTCCCAACAACTATTCCAGCGGTTAGAATAGTTGGAACAGCAAATCTTCCAATGAATGCCTTAGTTCAGATAGATGCTGTTGTCGCTAATGCTGAAGGAACTCCTCCAACATTATAGATATTATTATATATAAGCCAAATTTATAACAAAGAGAATATATTAATAAATTTACTTATGTTTATTCTCAATAGTTTATTTTTTTAAGTAAGCTATTGAGAGCTAAACATTGCTTTATAAAGAATTATTCTTATAGTTAATTATTAATTTATGTTTAGATTATGCTCATGCATTGTAAACTTTGGAAATACTACAGACCCTACAAAAAATACCGAACCTTGGATTAATCTGGTCTATAATAAAGGTTGGAAAAAATATTTTTTAGGTTCACCATTAGATGAAGATTTTCCTTTTGAGTCTCAAGTAAAAAAAGAATGGCTTGAAAAAATATGTTAAAAATAATTAAACTTTCTAAAGTTGTAAATAATTCAAAAAATAAAAATAGGGTTTAGACAAAAATAATTTAATCTAAACCCTATTTAATAATAAATTATAATAGTTATGTTTTATTTTGCTTTAGCACCCGGACAGTTAGCAATATGCTCTTTAAAAGACTTCATTAAAGACTTTGTTTTTTCACCAGGCTTTCCACCACTTATTAAAGTATCATTAATTTTATATACAGGCATAATTTCCATAGCCGTTCCTGTAAGAAATACCTCGTCAGCCTGAATTAGCTCATCTTGTTTAAATAATTTTTCCAAAACATTGAATCCCATATTTTTTGCTATTTCCATAATACAATTACGAGTAACTCCTATAAGAATACCTGCATCAGGAGACGGTGTTACAAGAACATCTCCTTTAATATAAAAAATGTTTGACCCTGTTGATTCTGCAACATTACCATCTGTATTAAGAAGTAATGCATCATCAGCACCATTCTTTTTAGCCTCATTTACAGCTAAAATATTATTTAAATACCCTAGTGTTTTAGCTCTCATAGGAAGTGATATTTCAGGAATTCTTGCCATAGAAACATTAGTAAGATGAAGTCCCTTGTCATAAGCTTCAGTGCTTTGATAAGCCAAAGGTATAACAATAATCATTCTTGTTACAGTAATAGTATCAAGCAATGTGTGAAGACCAAGATTTCCCATTCTTGACACAGTAATACGTACATAAGCTGAAGATTCTTCTGCTGCTGCGGCTGTTTTTAGCACCTCTTCAGTAAACTTATCTTCAGAAACTCCCATATCCATGCCAATTAACTTAGCTGATTCATATAAGCGAGTCATGTGTTCCTTAAGTTTAAAGATATAGCCATTATACATTTTGATACCTTCAAAAATTCCATCCCCATAAAGCAGTCCCCTATCCAAAACAGAAACCTTAGCCTCACTCTCTTTCACTAACTCACCATTAATTGAATACGCTGGCATAACTAAACTCCTTTTTTCATAAAAAAAAGCAATGCTTTTTATAGCACTGCCTTTATTAAATGATATTTTAATTTATTCTACTCAAATAATATATCGAATAAAAAGGCATCTATGATCAATAAAAATAATGCTTAGCAGGACACATAAGCTAATTAAAATATTTAAATTGTACATATAACCTTCTATTTAATATTACTGATTACAGTATAAATCAGATTAAAGTTTATGTCAATACTGTTAGTATACAAAAATTAATTTTTATAAAAGCATAAGTAAATATGCTTTACATTTTACTTTTTATTTAGTATCATAAGTTTACGCAAATTACTAAAAACTAGGTTACACTATTGAAAAACAATATAGACATATTTAATAATTCAGTTAAGTACTCTAAAGGAGTTGGACCTAGTTTAGAAACAACTCTTGCTAAAAAAAATATATATACAATTTTTGACCTACTCACATTTTTCCCAAGAGATTATGAGGACAGAAGTAAAACAGTTAAAGTTAACGAGGCTATGAAAGAGCAAGAAAAGAACTCTGTTATTTTAGCTGAAGTTGTAGAAATATCATCATTTACATTTAAGTTTAAACGTAAGCCACTTATTATAGCAACTGATGGAGGAACTCTATTTGAAATACAATTTTATGGTGGACGAATACCTCTTAAATTAGAAAAGGGGGACAGTATATTTGTTACGGGTAAATTTATAAGAGGCTTTAAAGGACATATTCAATGTAGGCTTGTCGATATTGAAAAGCCAAATAATGAACCAATATCTTATGGAAAAATAACACCCATATACCCACTCACTGAAGGGCTTTCGCAAAAAAAACTTAGGTCAATTATAGATCAAGAAGTAAAAAATTTAAAAGCAAATCAAAACTATTCTATACCCAATATAATTAGTAAAAAATATAGACTAAAATCATTTATTGATTCAATTTCAGAAATGCATTTTCCAAGCAACTTTGACGCATTAAAATCTGCAAAAGAGACATTAATATTTGAAGAGTTTTTAGCATTTCAATTTATTCATTTAAGTGAAAGACGCCCTAACCTACTAATAAAAAAAGAAAGATATACAAAAAAAAGTATGTTTGATGAGTCATTAAATAAGTTACCATTTCCTCTGACACCCGACCAAGAATATTCATTAAACACTATAAAAAGCGAAATGATGAGCACTAAGCAAATGTTTAGACTTCTACAAGGAGATGTTGGTAGTGGTAAAACTATAGTAGCTTTTTTGCCCGCTCTCATTGCATTTGAAAATGAATATCAAAGTGCATTTCTTGCCCCAACCGAGATTCTAGCAAATCAGCACTATAAAACAATAAAAAAATTAATTAAGTTATTCGGATATTCTGACAAAATAAAAGTTGACTTACTAACGTCTTCAAACACTCAAAGTGAACGAGGATATATTATAAACAGGCTTAGAAATGGAGGGTCTAACATAATAATAGGCACGCATTCAATATTAAGTAAAGATGTATTATTTAAATCGCTAGGTTATGTTGTCGTTGATGAGCAACACAAGTTTGGTGTAGAGCAAAGAAATACGCTACTTTCAAAGGGCGAAAATGTAGATTATTTACTTATGACAGCAACCCCTATTCCGCAATCATTATCACTTACACTTTTTGGCGAACTCGACTTATCTACAATCAAAACAATGCCAAAAAATAGAAAAGAGGTTCTAACAAAATATAAAGAGAAACATGAGCGTGACCATTGTTATAAATTTCTTCAAAGCCATGTCAAAAAAGGTGAGCAAGGATATGTTGTGTTTCCACTAATTGACTCAAATGAAACTGATAATAATTATCTTACACTTTTAAGCGAATATGAAAGAAGTAAAGAAATATATTTTCCTGATGACAATATTGCTGTAATACATGGAAAAATGAAAGACACTGAAAAAGAAGAGATCATGAATGAGTTTATAGACGGTAAAATAAGTGTTCTTTTTTCAACTACTGTTATTGAAGTTGGAATCGACAACCCTAATGCTAGCGTCATGCTAATTGAAGGAGCTGAGCGTTTTGGATTATCACAACTTCATCAGCTTAGGGGTCGTATTGGTCGTGGAGAGACTAAAAGCTATTGTTACTTAATTCTTCACAATGAAATAACTGATACTGTAAAAGAACGTGTTGATATTATATGCAAAACTAGAGACGGCTTTGAAATATCAGAGCATGACTTAAGGCTTAGAGGTGCTGGTGAGTTTTTAGGTCAAAAACAAAGTGGACTACCTGACTTCAGGCTTGGAGACATAATTCGTGACACTATAGTTATGCAAAAGGCAAGGCATGAGATAGTAGAAATTTTATCAGATGAAGAAATAAAAAAAACTTTTTACGAAGAAAACAAAACATTCATAGAAAGAGCTACACTACTAAAAAAAAGCATAATGGAAGATAATGAACAAACATAAAATTAGACAAGCAATAGAAATAATTATAGCCTCATCTTTAGCTATATTTCTTGCAGTTGCTATAAGGCTTCTGTTTTTTCAAACATTTGTCGTAACTAATAATTCTATGGAACCAACATTTGTGGAAGGAGATAAAATACTTGTTATTAAATATCCAAGACTAAGCAAAAATATACACAAGTCGGATGTTATTATATTTAAAGATGATATAGAAGGTGTAAACATTATAAAACGTGTAGTGGGTATTGGAAATGATAAAATAGAAATTAAAAATAATGCATTACATATAAATGATAAAATGATAGAAAACACTTTAGGATTATTTACTGAAGAAGATGATTTACTCTGCACTGTAGAAAGTGATTCCTTTTTTGTTTTAGGGGATAATATAAAAGAAAGTCGTGATAGTAGATATTTTGGTACTATAAAAACAAATAATGTTACTGGAAAGGTATTTTTAATATTTAATCCGAGAAGTAATATACAGTTTTTTTAATAAAATTAAGTAATATAATGTTTGCAAAATAATCGATATATATATAGAATGCAAGCGTTATTCTAACTTAAGAGGATCATTGATGAAGACAATTATTATTATACCAACATACAATGAAAAAGAGAACATAAAAAAAATGCTCGACACTATTTTGTCTATGCCTGAAAATATGGAAGTTCTTGTAGTTGATGATAATAGCCCAGACGGTACGGCTTCTATAGTAGATGAATATATTATTAAAAACAGTAGAGTTCATATACTTAAAAGAAATAAAAAAGAGGGTTTAGGTCCCGCATACATTGCAGGCTTCAAACACGCTTTTACTCTAAATCCAAAATATGTAATCGAAATGGACTGCGATTTTTCACATGACCCTCATCATACAATAAAATTTGTAGAGAGAATGGAAAGTGAAAATCTTGACCTACTTATAGGCTCAAGGTATTGTTATGGTATAAGTATTGTAAACTGGTCTATTAAAAGACTATTACTATCCTACTACGCTAATGTTTATTCATCATTCGTTTTGTCATCAAAGATTAAAGACATCACAGGTGGGTTTAAATGCTTTAGAGTAGAAACATTAAAAAAAATGAACCTAGATTATATATTATCAACAGGCTATTCTTTTCAAATAGAAATAAATAATTCATTTGAAAAAAACAATAAAAAAATTAGCGAAGAATCAATCATTTTTTATGAACGAAGACTTGGCGTTTCTAAAATGTCTGGAAACATTATACTTGAGGCATTATTTAGAGTTCTACGTTTAAGGTTCAGAAATCAAAAAAAATATTTTATAGCTTAGTTCTTTTAAGCTTAAAAATAAAAAATTATAAGAGGAGACTAAAGTTTATGTTTAAGAAAGCAAGTTTACTACTAACTGCTCTATTTTTAATAGCATGTGGTGGTGGAGAAAGTGGAAATGAAAGCGGAAACAAGAGAATAAGAGTATCAGGCTCTACTTCTGTTAGCCCTATTATGTCTAAATTAGCGGAAGATTTTGAAACTAAAAACCCAGATTATCAAATACTTATTGAAAGTGTAGGTTCTAGTATTGGAGTACAAGATACTATCGCAGGTAAAAATGATATTGGTATGGCAAGCAGAAACATAAAAGATTCTGAACTTACAGATGTAGACGTTACTGTACTTTGTGGAGATGGAATTGTTATTATAGTAAATAATGATTCAGAAGTAACTGAAATTACAAAAGAGCAATTAATAAATCTTTATACAAATAATATAGCGGTTCTTGATGCTGCAAAGGCAATTTCAAGAGAAGATGGTTCTGGCACAAGAGCGGCTTTCACTG
The DNA here is from genome assembly GCA_947040945.1 of uncultured Spirochaetia bacterium. Taxonomy (GTDB): domain Bacteria; phylum Spirochaetota; class Brachyspiria; order Brachyspirales; family Brachyspiraceae; genus CAMQVF01. The sequence continues at coordinate 195 of CAMRCO010000096.1, read as the reverse complement.
AGCTAACAGGCATCGCTGTAGACACTCCATTACCAGCAACAGTAGAAATACTAGACGGAACAGGTAAAGTAAAAACTGCAGTTTTAAATGACAATGCAAAACTAGGATATATTTCATTAGGTGCTCTTGATGACACGCTCAAAGGTTTAGCATATAATGACGGAACACAAGAGACTGCTGTAATTCCTACAGTTG
>CAMRCO010000095.1 GCA_947040945.1 uncultured Spirochaetia bacterium | reverse complement strand
AATAACAAAAACTAGTATCACGAAGGCTTTTGAAGTAAGTTTACCAATGATGCCACTTCATTATTTAAGAGTGTTATTTTTTTTAATATACTACTTTGTGATTGAATAGAGTTTTCTGTATTATTTTGTAATTCATTTTGAAGTATAATTTTAGTTTTTTGTATCTCGCCTCGTAATGTTATTTTACTCTCATCAAAGAGATTATACATGAGTGTCGCTTCATCAAGATCGTTACTGTAGATGTAATGAGCTGAAGTTACATTGATACTGCTGTGTCCTAAAATCTTACTTATCTTTTCAATTGGAACATTTCTATTTGCAAGTTCTGTAGCGAATCCACGACGGAATGGATGAAAGCTAATTTCGACACCATGCTTTTTAGCGTAATATCTTATTCTATCACCAATAGTGTCTACATTTATTTTACGTCCGTTTTTACCTAAAAATAAATAGCACGTCTGTGTGCTGGAAGCATCAGAGTTATCTTTGACAACTCTTTTTCTCATTTCAAGGTATTTTAATAAGTTATGCACAAGGCAGTCACACATTTTTACAGCACGAGGTTTTTTATTTTTTGTATTATAAAAAGTAATATGATTTGTGTTGAAGTCAATATCCTCAACTTTTAATTGTCCTGTCTCTGACATACGAGCACCTGTAAATGTTATAATTAATAAAAATATATAATTGCCATAACCTACAATGTCATTTTTGTTTTTATCAAAAATCTCCAATTTCTTTTTTACATCATCTTTTAGGTAGATTGATTGGCGTTTTATTATTGTTTTTGGAAGGTCAACATCATCAAAGATATCAAGAAAAGTAAGTCTATCAAATGCGTCATGTTTTACTAAGTATTTATAATATTTTTTTATTGCCCAAAAGTTTATTTTTATAAAACTAGCTGAAAGATCTTTGTTTTTAAGAATTGATATATATTCAAGTATATCAGATTTTACAAAATCTTTAGATATTTTTTGTTTTTCCTCTAAAAAAGATAAAAAATGCATCATGCAATGTTTATATTCTTTTATAGACTTTTTGGATAGCCCAATTTTTATAAAGTTCACAAAGCTCTCTAAAGTGTAGATAGATTCCATAAAATACTCCTCTATCTCACTAAAAAGTTTTAACAAGTATTATTAGTATAGTCATTTTTTAATCATTTGTCAAATATATCAAAAAATACGATTCTCTTCATTATATACAGAGGTATCAAAAAGTGTACTTCATACAGAGGTATCAAAAAGTGTACTTCATACAGAGGTATCAAAAAGTGTACCTCGTAATAAGATTACTTAAGAATAATACTTAAGATATACTTAAAGAGTAGTGAAACTCTTTTTTATTTTATTTTATTTTTAGTTTTATATTTGAAGCATAACCATCTATATTTCACTTTTGTAGAAAAAGTGCTTCTGAATGCATTTTAAGGGCTTTTATGCTTCAATACGTAAAAACACACTAGTAACAGCAATAAAGTGCTAAAATGAGCCTCTTGATAGCATTGTGTGGCAACTGAGTGTGTGTCCCGTAAATAAAAAAATGTAAAAAACTATATATAAAGTTTGACATTAATTTAGTAATATGTTATTTTGCAAATGCGATAATGATAACAGAGTTTTTAGCTCTGAATAGGACACACAATTGCAAGTAATATTATTGTTTGCTGTGTTTGGGCGTACCCTAATAACAGCTTCAAATAAATACTGGACTTTTTTAGTCAATGAAAAGCCTCAAAGTGAGGTTATGGCTCTTTTAAATTGCAGAAATGCGGCGTCTTTTGATGTAGGCATTGTTTATCCTTTTAAACTTAGCAAGTTTGTCATTATCGCAATTTTAGCAAATGCTGCTATGACTATATGGGATGCCGCTTTCGATATATTCTTTTTTAGGTTATTTCAACCAATATTAATTTAATTTAGTTTCGATTACAACGCTATATTCTGTATCACTATACGTTTCTTCTATAACATAAGCCTGATTAGTAAGCATTGACGCTGTTGTTGGATCCATTCCTTCGTCCATAATGAGAGTGTAGAGCGATTTATGAGCTTTATTTAAAGCACTACGTTCAATTGTTGCTCTTGTATATGCTGATAAATTATCTAATTTTGGCAGTTCTATAGTTGAAAAAGCTCTGATAGAGTCTTTTAGGACCCCAACTTTTTTTATACTTAAAAGAATATTTTCTGCTCTTTCTTTTATTGTGGGGTCTTCTACTTTTATTTTAGTTATAAATTCATCATTTTTATTTTTATATGTAATTTTTGCATTTGAAAAATCAATTATATTATTTTCCATTAATACTCCAGCTACAACCTCAAAATCATATCTGTCTATTAACTTACCAGTATACTGTGCTAAATCTGCATACATTAAATTTTTAGCTTTTTTATAGCTGTCTTCTTTATTTTCATTACTTTTATATTCTGCATAAAAAATACCTTTTTCAAGGTTATTATTATTACATGAAAAAAGTATAAAAGAAAATAGAACACCTATGATACTTATATAAAACTTGTTTTTTTTCATAATGTACAATAAACTTATCCTTATTTTACTATATACATATTATAAGTTATAATGTAAAAAAATGTTATAAGGATTTTTTTTGATTAAGAATATTTCATATATTATATTAATATCTATTTTTATTTTTTCATGCTCTAAAGAAGAGGATACATTGTTAGAGGACATGGCTTTTTTAGATAAGCAATATATTAAAACAATTCTTATAGTAAGAAATATGAATCAAAGCAGAAGTGATAGTTCTATATCTAACTTTGTGATATCTTGGAATATATTTAAGGATAGGTATTATGACTTAAATGAAGAGGATAGACAATGGAGAAGTGATTTTGATGCTATGCAGGATATATTAATTAGTTCAAGCTATTATGTTTTTAGTGGGGAAGATATTAGTGCTAGTTACTCAATTTTGCATGATGGAAAATATGTGTTGTCTGATATGAGGAAACGAAATAATATTAGTTGGTTTATGGATGATATTAATTCAGTTTATAAAACAGCTGAGAGAATTAAAGAACTTGCTGATTCTTATCAAAATGATATTGAAGGCACTATTTCTAAAGAAGAAGAGATTATACGTATTAGAACAGTTTATGATTTACTTATGAGTTCTGCTGAAAAAACTATGGCTGATATGGATAAAAGTCATATCGAGCTTTTTAATATTCCTGATAGTAATTTAATTGTAATTATACAAAACATAAGTACAATTAATGATATTATAATTGATATAAATAATGCAATAGCTAGTAATGATTATGAAAGTGTTATACTTTATTCTGATTCGATAATTAATATATATTTTAATATTTTATCGATTATGGTGTTGGAATAATTTTATGAATGGATTTTTAATATTAAATAAGCCCGTAGAGAAAACTTCTTTCGATATGATTTCTTTGTCAAGAAGAGCACTTTCTGAAAAACGTATTGGACATGCAGGCACACTTGACCCATTTGCAAGTGGGGTATTAATTTTAGGAGTAGGTGGATACACTCGTTTATTATTTTTATTTGATAATTTAGAAAAAGAATATATTGCCACTGGTGTGTTTGGTGAGGCGAAAGACACTGATGACAGAACAGGTAAAACAATTGCTTATGGCGACACTAAAAATAAAATAACTGAAAGTGATATAGAAGCCCTCCTTAAAAATAAGTTCACAGGAACTGTTTTGCAAAAACCACCCATATACTCGGCAAAGCACGTGAATGGTAGACGGGCTTATGACCTTGCACGTGAGGGTGTTAGTTTTACACTTAAAGACACAGAAATTACAATTCATAATATTGAACTTTTAAGTTATGATTATCCTAATTTTTCTTTGAAGATGTCTGTGAGTAGAGGCACATATATTAGGTCGATAGTTAGAGATATAGGAGAGTCTTTTGGGCATTTGGCATATACTGATTCTTTAGTAAGAAGTAGAATTGGTTCATATATGCTAGATGACACTAAAGACCCTAACATAGAAAATATTTTATCTTTTAGTGATATGTTTAAGAATCATAATAATATAGAAACTCAAATTGTTTCTGACAAAATATATATAGATAAACTTTTGTCTGGAAACACTCACCTAATTGAAGACTTAACTTTAGAGCCTAATAAATACCTAGCTTTTTTAGATAAAAATAATGCATTAATAAGCATTGTATCTCATAATAATTATAAAAATATTTACTCTTATGTTTCTGACAAAAAATATATTGAGCTAAATTAATTATTTTCTAGGCTTTCAAGTATTGTTATAATATTTTCATGCCCTTCAAAATTAGCCAAATCAAGTGCTGTTGATTCATTTATATCTTTTATGCTTATATCAACTTTGTTTTGTAACAAAATAATTAAAGCGTCTTCATTGCCATAATATGAAGCCCAGTGTAATGCTGTGCGTCCAAGAGAATCGATATTGTTTACGTCTACGCCTCTTTTTATTATAGCGTTTATTATTTCTGTGTCATTATTAAATGCAGCATACATTAAAGGAGTTTTGCCTTCAATGTCTTTTGCGTTTAAGTCAAGATTTTCTTTCTTTAATATTTCAAATGCTTCTTTTTTTATTGTGAGAGGATCATTTTCTGATGACAGAATGTTCATAAGTCTTTTAGTATTATTTGCCTCATTTCTAGCATTATTTTCATTAATGGCAATAGTTTTATTTCTATTTCTGTCATGTATAACAATAGTAACAAGTAGAATTATTACTATAAGAATAGTTGCGATATATTTTATAATACTTAGCATAATTAATTTATAACCCATTTATTATCTTCATTTAGCATATTAAAAGTTTGAACTGCTTTCGATGTTGCTTTATTTGCTCTATCATAAATTGTAGTGTCGCAACTTATTTTGACAGAATTACCTGTTATTATAATGCTATTTACTTTATTTATTTTTATATTAAACTCAAAATCTAGGCTAGGTTCAGACGCTATATATTCTAGAGAATTTTTTACATTTCTTGTTTTAGCTAGAATATTTTTATACTCTTTTGAATAAAATTCATCGTATGCTTTATCTACACCTTCTTCAGTGTAAGGAAGTGATAAAAATGTTTCTAATCTTTCAAGTGCTGATTCTTTTATAGCATTCTCATCATACGACTTAACATCTTTTATAACTATACCATCTTCATTATTTTGTTCTAAAACAATTGTAATCAGTTCTTTCTCGTTTGGCTTATTGTCAATATCGGTAGTATTTTTTCTTAAACAAGAAAGAGATAAAATAGGAATAAGAATTAGACAAAAGATTAAATAAGCTTTATTCATCATAACTATAATCCTTCAAATAAAGATCTTCTTTTATTATCTTCATTATTTAGAGTAGCATTATTATTAGTATCAGTACTTTCATTACTTTCATAATCGGTTATAATCATATATTTTATAATTGTTGGTCGTTCAATAGAAAGTATTTTGTCTCCATTTTGCCAAGCCACAGTTTCAGCATCAAGGAAATTACCCATTCCATATTTGGAGTTTAGGTATGATAATGTTTCTAAAAAACTCGCTTGTTTTTCTTGAAATGTAATTGTTATTGCGTATAGGGCATCATCTTTAAATAAAAAGTAACCACTTTTGAAAAATTTATTCTCTTGTAAAGATATAAAGTCCTCTATATTTTCTATATCTATATCACTTATATACTTAAATCTTCTAGGAAGTATCATAAGAGGATCATCATTAATAGCTTTAATTACATCATTTTTTGACATACCAAGTGCAATATTCCTATATCCTGTTATAGCTGTTTGTGTAATAGTTCTTTCTCTTTTTTCCTGTGATAGCAAAAGAGATGCTGATAATATAAGTATCGAAAATAATATTTTTTTCATTCAGGATGTAGACCTACCATTTAAATAGTATATATTATATAACTATCGACTAATTAAAGATTTTAAGTAGTCATTTTTATAAATTAAAGGACAAAATATGCTTAACAATAAAAGAATTAATATTATAGCAGGGCATTATGGAAGTGGTAAAACTACTTTTTCTATAAACTATGCTTTAAGCCTAAGTGAATCTACTAAAAAACATATATATTTAGCAGACTTAGATATTGTGAACCCATATTTTAGATCACGTGAGTATAAAGAGTTTTTAAGCCAAAATAATATAGAAATATTAGGCTCATATATTTACGATAAAGGTTCCGACCTTCCTGCTGTTTCTGCTGATGTACTTAAAATGTTTTCAGATAAGGACGGCTTAGGTATTGTTGATTTAGGTGGTAATGCTGTGGGGGCTAATGCATTTGGAATATTTAAGGATAGTGTGAATAAAGAAGAGACTAATTTATTTTTTATACTTAATGCTTCAAGGACGGAAACGTCAACATTAGATGGAGCTTTGATTCACATGACATCGCTTGAGTATTCACTTAATATGAAATTTACCGCTATTATAAACAATACACATTTAATGGAGTATACCACTATTGATGTGATAGAAGAAGGTGAAAAATTATCTAGTGAGATTTCCATTAATAAAAATATACCAGTCATCTACACTTGTTTGTCTAAAGATTTTTCAGATAAAAATAAAACCATAAAAACAAAATATAAGACATTTCTTTTAGGTTTCGATATAAAAGAGAATGGCATAGTCAATTAATATGATGGAATTTGATACATATCTTTAGGTATAAAATTATCTATGGCAGAAACTTCTTTAAGGTTTCGTCCTGTTTGTATAGCCATTAAATTATATTTTGCTATACCAACATTTTGATTGTCAAGCATAATTGTTTTATTTTGGTATGCTTGAATATTTAATTGAGATGTTCTTAGCTGGTCAAAATATTCACTAGCAATAACAAAACTATTAAATGCTGCTTGCTGATCCTCTACATTATTGCTCTGTGCATACTTGTAAGCGTATGAGACACCAATATTATTATATAATGATGCTAAATAGCTAACAAGAATAAACTCTTTATCTGTACGCATTTTAAGAGTTCCTAGTTTATTTCTAGTGTTAAGTGCTATGTTTAATGATTCTCTATAAAATCCATTTGCTAAATTTTCACGTTCTAAATGTAGTAAAGAGTTTCCTAATGCATACGAAACAACAGTTTGATTTTTTTCTTTTTCAAATAAAGAGTAGAACCCTTCAAATGCACTGTCATATTCTTCATCTAAATAATATAACCAAGAAAGATTGTATATTAATTGTGTTGATCTAAGTTCTTTAGGCAAACTAGCAGAAGCTATTTGATAATGTTCTTTTGCTTTTTCATAATTATTATCCTGATAGAAGTATAGATTTCCAAGATTATAATTAGCATCAGGATATGCTTGATTAATATCTAAAGCATTTCTAAACTCTAAGCTAGCCATAGCATATTCTTTTGTATTATAATATATTTGTCCAAGCATATTATGAACTATTTCACGCCCTTCAAGGAATGGGTTAGCTTCATAAAGAGGCAGTACATTATTTATTAAAATATTTTTTGAATTCTCATAATTGTTTAGTATAAAAAAGTAATTAGCATAACCGAGTAAAGCATTTAAGTTTTCAGGATACTCAGTTAATATTTTTTCAAATAAAGTTCTAGCCTCATAAAATTTTTCTTTGCTAAGATAATATTTTGCAAGTTCAGGATAAACGAGGTCATCAAAATAACCATCTTTCATTGCATTAATTCTTTTTTCAAGAGTCATTACTTTATCATAGTCATCTTGGTATATTCTAATAAGCATACCCATTTTTCTAGCTAAAATACTGCTAGGTATTGTTTGTGCTAATGTGCTATAATTTTTATATGCCATTTCTAAATAATTGTCTTCAAATAATGTAAGGGCACGACTTATCATTAAAAGCCCTCTTTCATCAAGAATAGTTTCTACTGCTTTTTCTTTATTATTACGACTTAGCATATCGTCATAAAGAACCTCTCCTTGAGTGTATTCTTCAAGCGATAATTCTTTCTCGCCTTTTTTTCTATGGTAGTACCCAAGTGTTATTTGGCTTTCAAAGTCGAGAGGTTTTGTTTTCATCGCATAGTCTATTTTGTTACGTGCTTCTGGAAATACTTCTCTATTTATATATCCTCTTGCGTATTTATTATACCATTCTGTTTGCTTAGGTTTGAGTTTGTCCCCTTTTGCAAAATTGTTTTCAGCACTTCCATAATTTCCTTGATTAAGTTCTTTTAATCCTCTTGAAAAATATGACTCTGACATCATAGGTCTATAAATGAACTGATATGATAATGTTCCTATTACTAATAAAGCAAATAGTACGAGAGATGCTATTCTTATAATACTTGCGTATTCTTTGAATCTTTGTGGAACAGGTATAAGGTCTGTTATTTTATCTTTTGGAGTTTTACTTATTTTAATACCTAATTTTCGTCTTAAAATAAATAAAATTTCATCTTCATCATAATCGTTTACTAAAGCTTTTAGAAGACTTGTCATGTCATTTTTTTCAAGCTTTTCATCAAAAATGGCATCTAGTACATGACCTTGTAGTATTGGATTTAAATTACCTATGCTTTCTACTATGTCATCTAAATCAAGGTTTTCAGATAAATTTCCATATTTTGATGGAGGTAAATTAAAAGATGCGTCTGGGCTTAATAGACTATCTTTTTTATTGTCATCAATTTCTGCTTTTGTACTTTCTTCAGTAGGCTCATTATAATCATTAGTATTTTCTGTGTCGCCTATTAAATCATCTAA
>CAMRCO010000094.1 GCA_947040945.1 uncultured Spirochaetia bacterium | reverse complement strand
AATGGTAATTTTAGTTTAAAATAAAAAACTACTAGACTATAATTCTAATATAAAGAAAATAATCTAGTAGTTAAGTTATAAAGTTATATTATAATGATTTTACAAAATCTAGTACAGCAGTATAATTAGGCTCTTTTGATACCTCTTCCACATACTCAACATACTTTACAATATTTTCATTATCCAAAACAAAAACAGTTCTTGAAAGAAGCTTAAGCTCATCAATTAGTAAGTTTGTCTTTTTAGCAAATTCTCTATCTTGATAGTCAGATAAAATAATAACTTTATCAACGCCTTCAGCTGCACACCAACGTGCCTGAGCAAAAGGTAGGTCTAAAGAAATAGTTATAATAGTTACATTATTTATTTTAGACACTTCATCATTAAATCTCTTAGTTTGTAACTGACATGTACCTGTATCTAAAGAAGGCACAACAGAAAGCACTTTAATTCCAGTAATATCTTTAAGTGACCAAGGTGCTAAGTCTTTAGTTAAAGAATTAAAGTCAGGCATTTTATCGCCAACATTTAATTGTTCTCCTGAAACTGTCAATGGATTTCCTTCTAATGTTATTTTTTTCATATCTATTACCTCCAAATATTTTGTTAATCTAAAACTCTACTATATATATACCAATATGTCAAGTACTTAAATAGAGTAAATAGAAAAATTAAATAACTTAAAAATGTTAAAGTATTGACATAAAAATTAAAACAAAATAACATAATCGTTTCTTGATAAAATAAAAATATGGATTTGATTATGCAAAAAGACAATTTGATAGCGATAATCGGAGCAATGGACATTGAAATAGCATCTCTAAGAAAAGCTTTAAGTGACACTAAAGAAATGACTATTGCAGGCATTCCTTTTTATATGGGTTCTCTTCAGGGAAAAGACGTTGTTATTTTTATGTCGGGTGAAGGCAAAGTAAATGCGGCAATGGCTGTAACCATAGCAATTGAACGCTTTAATGTAAAGAAAATTATTTTCACGGGTGTCGCAGGGTCTGTAAAAAATGAAATAAACATAGCTGATATTGTTATTTCTACTACACTAGTTCAGCATGATTTCGACACAACTGAGGTTTCTGGTGGCAATTATGGACTTAATACAAGCACTATTAGTGGAAATATTGACGCTGACAGCACTTTAATCAATATTGCTAAAAATGCTGCAATTGAAGTTGTAGGAAGTGATAAAGTTCATTTAGGCACTATTGCGACAGGTGATCAGTTTATAGCCGACAAAGAAAAAGTGGCATGGATAAACAAAACTTTTAATGCTTATGCTGTTGAAATGGAGGGTGCTGCTGTTGCTCAAGTTGCGAAACTTTACAATATACCTTTTGTTGTGCTTCGTGCAATGTCTGACAAAGCGGATGGTTCAGCTCAAATAAACTTTAATGATTTTAAGATCATAGCAGCTGAGAATTCTGTGAATATTGTAATCAATATGCTTAAAAATATGTAAGTATATTTTATAAAAAATTAAAAAGTGTATGAATAATTTTTTCAGAGTCTAGGTCATTCATACACTTATATTTACTTTCATTAGTACAATTTTTACGCAAATAACACATCGCACATGGTAAGTTCTCTAGCCTTATAACTGATGAATTTTCTGAAAGAGGGCCCACTCTTTTTTCACTAGTAGCTCCAAATAATGCTATAAGTGGAGTGTTGAAAGCAGACGCTATATGCATAGGAAATGAGTCGACTGCAATCATTCCTTTAGCATTTTTTATTAAGTAAGCAAGAGTTTCAATATCGAGAACACCTGCTAAAGACAAAACATTATCAAAACCAAGCACAATATTTTCTAAATCATTTTTATAATCACTTGTCGCACTCACAATAATTTGCATATCGCTTTTTTTTCTTATAACAGATATAATTTCTTTAGCTTTTTCTATTGGTAAATCTTTTGTAGTCCAACGTGAAAAAGGAGACATTACAATATAGTCTTTTTCTATACCAACATTAGCATCATTAATTTTTTCATTAAACTTACTTTCTATATCACTTGGCAAAAAGAAATCGAGACCAGTTCCGTCACTTTCACAATCAATAAAATCTAAAAACGACATAAGCCCATGAATGGCGTTAATGTCTTTATAATAATTACTTTTCAAGAAAAGCCATTTACCTTTAGCATACTTTTTTTCTGCCTTAGCTAAATATAAAAATATAACACTACGCTCAAGTCCTTGAAGATCAATTGCTATGTCATACTTAGTTTTTCGCACAATTTTAATATGAGAAATAAACTCACTCACTACACTAAAAAAATAACGAGGCGACTTAAACATATCTCTTTCATAACGGTAAATATCTAAAACATAAAATTTATTAATATAAGGATTATTTTTAAGTATACCCAATGCTCTTTTATCTGTAACCACATCAATTTCACATTCACTGAAACACTTTTTTATGGCACGGAGTAAAGGTGTCATGTGCAGAACATCACCAAGAGAGGTTTGTTTAATTAAAAGTATTTTAATAGGCATTTTACTTAGTATAATCTAAATTATGATTTTTTCAATATCTTTAATTTATTAGTAATAAAAAAGGTGACATCTATTATAGACATCACCTAAATCATTTTATTTTTTCACTTCAGCATTCAGCATTCTATAACCATCTTTAAATGCTTCTCCTGACCAGCCTTCTACACTTACAACATGAATAAAGACTGAATAATTATCACCAATGTTTTTTATTGCATTGGCGTCTAATTCAGTTGAAATATTTTCTGTCCAAGTTGTTTCATAAATTTCATTAGGAAATGGTTTAATTATTTTTGTATACCCATTATCTAAATTAACATAAACAATTTCTACAAGTAAGTGAGCATCCTTTATAGTATGTAAGTCCGTATACAAACTAGCTGTTTCCTTATCAGCAACAACAGCAATCCATGGACGAAAACCAGAACCATATTTAGCAGGACTATGATACATCGGGTAAATTTTACCTTCAAGTTCAGAAGTTTCACCATTTTCTTTCCATTCCATAACTGGTTTCTGCAAGCCATCAATATAACTTTGAATATTAGTGACAGGGACAGTAATACCAAAGTGAGCTGCGTTATCTTTTGCAGCACTTAACAAATTAGCTTCACAATATGCGTTACCAGTTTCATGAATATGCGATTCAAGTCCTGTACAATCGGAGAAAGAAGGAACAATAGGAAAATTTTCATCAGGCGATGAACAACCTCCAAACAAAACTAAAAATGAAACTACTAAAAGCACTCTTTTTCTTAAAAATAATTCATTAATCATAAAACACTCCTTAAACTATTATAATAATACCTTATACTATAGTATAATTATGTTAATTAATTTTGCAAGGTATTTTATTAAAAAATAATATTTTTCAATAAAATTTTTTTTATAATAGGTTCACCCAATTTTTCAATAAAAATAAAATTAATACTATCACTCATTCTTTTTTTATCTAGCTTTATGGCAGAAAGAACATCAATTCCAATTGGCAAATCGGTAGGCAAATTAAGTGATTTTAATAGAGAAGATACTTGCTCTATTAAAGATTCATTTTTTGTAATACCGAGCTTCACCCCGAGTTTTAATGCAAACATAATTCCAATACTAACAGCCTCCCCATGCAAAAAATGCCCATAACCTAAATGTTTTTCAACGCTATGCCCAACTGTATGTCCAAAATTGAGCATCATTCTTTCATGGCGTTCTTTAAAATCTCTTTCAACCACTCTACCTTTTAGTATACAGTTTTTTTCAAGTAACTCACATATATTTTTTTCAATGTCTAGCCTTTTATTATTTTCTTCTAAATACTTAAACATATCAGAATCAAAAAGTAGGCTATGTTTAACAATTTCAGCAACACCTGAAAAGAACTCTCTGTCGGGTAATGTTTTAAGCATATTAGCATCAATTAAAACCAGAGAAGGATGATAAAAACTTCCAACAAGATTTTTTCCAGCCGAAATATTAATTCCTGTTTTTCCACCCACAGATGAATCTACACATGCAAGAACGGTTGTAGGCACTTGAATAAAACGCAAACCACGCATCCAAGTGCTTGCTACAAAACCCGCAATGTCCCCTACAACACCGCCACCAAAAGCTATTATAATGTCATGACGAGTAATCTCGCTATTTGCTAAAGAGTTATATATATCATTCACAGTGTCTATGTTTTTACTAGACTCACCCGCAGGCAAAACATAAGTATTAAACTTTATATTAGAAGCGTCTAAAATAGAATTTATTTTCTCACCATGAAAACTCACAACATTAGAATCTGTAATAATAAAAACAGTTGACGCATTAAAATATTCTTTTATTATAGAACCAATATTATCTATTAAATTATAATCTATTAAAATATCATAGCTAAAGTTTTCGATGTTTAAGGCTATTTTTTTCATTTCAAGAATTTCCTTACATTTTACTTAAAGTGTTTGAAAGAACATTAACAGACTTCATAATCTCATCAAACTCATTAGGTCTAACAGATTGTGCACCATCACATAATGCATTTTCAGGATCATTATGAACCTCTATAATTAAACCATTAGCACCAGCAGCGAGAGCCGCAAGCGACAATGGAGCCGACATCCATGACTTTCCACTAGCATGCGATGGGTCAGCTATTACAGGTAAATGGCTTAATTTTTTCACAGCTATTATTGCACTAATGTCTAATGTATTTCTAGTATATGTTTCAAATGTACGTATTCCTCGTTCACATAAAACAACATTTGGGTTGCCTTGATGAAGAATATATTCAGCACTCATAAGCCATTCTTCAATTGTATTTGAAAGCCCTCTTTTTAGAAGCACAGGCTTACTAGATTTCCCAACCTCTCTAAGCAAATCAAAGTTCTGCATATTGCGAGCACCAATTTGTATCATGTCAACAGACTCTTCAAATATTTCCATATACCTTGCGGCAATTATTTCACTAACTATAGGAAGCCCCGTCTCTTTTTTTGCCTCGATCAAAAGTTTAAGTCCTTCAGCCTCAAGTCCTTGAAAAGCATAAGGCGACGTACGTGGTTTAAAAGCGCCTCCTCTAAGCATTGATGCCCCTGATGCTTTTACACTTTTAGCAATTTCTACAATTTGATCTCTGCTTTCGACTGAGCAAGGACCTGCTATAACAACTTGTTTAGCACCTCCAAACTCAACTCCACAAACATTGACTATTGTATTAGTTTGCTTAAATGCTCTGTTTGCTTTTTTGAATGGTTCTTGCACTTTAAGTACTTTGTCAACTCCATCAAGTGTTGCAAGTAGTTCTCTGTCGACTTTACTTGTGTCGCCAACGACGCCTATAACAACGCATTCAGCGCCTACTATTTTGTTTGTTGAAAGATCTTCTTTACGAAGTCTTTCAACTATATTTGAAATATTTTCTTCTGTGGCTATTTGTTTCATAACGATTATCACATGACCCTCCAATTATTTGTTTGTTATTTAGATATATAATCTATAAGTTTTGAATAAACCTAGATTTATGCTTGTGTTAGTGGTAAAAAATATATTATGGTGTTAGACACCAAAGTACAAATAAAATGAGAAGAAAGAAAAAAATGAAGCAAGACTGCTTTCTAGATTTAGGTTAATTTTCCTTTCCATAGTAGCTACAATCTACACTACTATATAAAAAATGTCAAGCATCATCATCATTAAAAGTTTTTTCACGTGTAAAGCTCCATCATTTTTTTTTACAATTACTATATATATTATAAAAAGAATAATCTCTATTTTTATATTTATAAAAGTACACATCTAAAATTAGTTGATATTGTAGCATATCTTGTACAATAGAGTAACTTTTTTAAAGCCTTATGTGATAAAAAATAGGAGGATGTAAAAATGGAAAGAAAAATATTATTAAATCCGGGGCCTGCCACAACTACAGATACAGTAAAAATGGCACAAGTAGTTCCTGATATTTGCCCACGAGAAAAAGAATTTGGAAATATTGCACAAAAGATTCGTGAAGACTTAGTCAAAATTGTGCATGGCGACCCAGACATTTATACATCAGTTTTGTTTTGCGGTTCAGGAACTCTCTGTATGGACACATGTCTAAACTCATTGCTTCCAGAAAATAAAAAAATATTAATTATAAGTAATGGAGCTTACAGCGACAGGGCAGCAGAAATATGTGAATATTATCAACTGCCACATATAAAAATGTCTATCCCAATTGATGAGCTACCCAACTTAGAAAAAATAGAGGACATGTTAAAACAGAATACTGACATCGCTTTGGTATATACCACTCACCATGAAACAGGAACGGGTATATTAAACCCTATTCGTGAAATTGGCGCCCTCGTTCATAAATATAATGCTGTATTTGTGGCAGACACAACGTAGTCTTATGCTATGGTTCCTATTAACTTAAAACTTGATAATATAGATTTTTGCATGTCTTCAGCACAAAAAGGAATTATGGCAATGACAGGGCTATCTTATATTATTGGCAATAAGAAAATGATAGAGGAATCAAAAAATTATCCCAAACGTTCATATTATTGCAATCTATATTTACAATATGACTTTTTTGAACGCACAGGCGAGATGCATTTCACACCTCCTGTTCAAACAATTTATGCTACAAAACAAGCATTACTCGAATATTTTGCTGAAGGTGAAGAGAAAAAATGGAATCGTCATAAACGTATATTTGAAACAATTCATCAAGGACTTAAAGAGCTTGGGCTTAAAGATGTTATAAAACGTGAATATCAGTCAGGGCTTGTTGTGTCGGTTAGGTATCCTGATGATGAGAATTGGGACTTTCAGAAAGTGCATGATTATTGTTATGAAAGAGGATTTACTATATATCCAGGGAAAATTTCTACAACAAACACTTTTCGTTTATGTTCATTAGGTTCAATTGATGAATCTGATATTGTAAATTTTTTCAAAGTCTTAAAAGAATCTTTTACTACTTTAGGCATAAAAATACCAGCCAAATATGAGGTAAACTAAAATATGGAAGTAAAAATATTTTGTAAGGCATTAAAAAATATAGGAATAGAATCATTAATTGGGGTGCCTGACTCAACATTAAAAGAGTTCTGCGACTATATTCAAACAAATGGTAAAAATTAACTCTCACATGAAGTAGTTCCAAATGAAGGCTCAGCTGTTTCTATGGCAGTGGGCGTTTATTTAGGAGACGGAAAACCTGCATGCGTTTATATGCAAAATAGTGGTTTAGGAAACACCGTAAACCCAATAACATCAATATTAAATAAGCAAGTCTACAACATTCCAGTTCTTTGCCTTATAGGGTGGAGAGGAGAGCCTAACATTAAAGACGAGCCACAGCATAAGTTTATGGGAGCTATCACTAACCCTTTATTAGAATTATTAGAAATTGAATATAGTGTTATTTCTAAAGAAACCACAGAAAAAGAATTAGAAAGTATTTTAGAAAAAGCAAACACTGTAATGAAGAGAAAAGAACAATATGCTATAGTTATAAAAAAAGATACATTTTCAAAAAGAGAGCATTATGTTTATAAAAACGAATATACATTAGCTCGAGAAGAAGCTATAGGATGTATACTTGAACACATAAAAGACAGTGACCTTATTGTATCAACTACAGGAAAAATATCAAGAGAAGCTTATGAGCAAAGTGATAAAATTAAAGGGCATCACAATAATATTTTTCTTACTGTTGGTGGCATGGGGCATGCTTCTATGATTGCTTATGGAATTGCTAAAAGTAAAAAAGACAAAAAAACTTATTGCTTAGATGGCGATGGTGCGGTTCTTATGCATATGGGGAGCCTCGCATTTATTGGAAAAAAACCTGTTCCAAACATGGTTCATATATGCCTTAATAATGAAGCACATGAATCTGTGGGTGGAATGCCAACAGGAGCTACAGAAATAAATTATAGTGAAGTAGCTAAAGAATGTGGGTACCCAAATATATTCACAGCTGAAACAAAAGAGGAATTAATTTCAGTTATGAAGCGATTAGAAATTATAAATGAATTGTCGTTTATAGAAATAAAAGTTTCAATAGGTTCAAGAGACGACTTAGGGCGACCAAAAGAAACGGCTGAA
Organism: uncultured Spirochaetia bacterium; assembly: GCA_947040945.1. Classification (GTDB taxonomy): domain Bacteria; phylum Spirochaetota; class Brachyspiria; order Brachyspirales; family Brachyspiraceae; genus CAMQVF01. The sequence continues at coordinate 709 of CAMRCO010000094.1, read as the reverse complement.
GAGAATAAAGATAATTTTATGAAAAATATGGTGGTGAAATAGTGAAAAAAGTATATACTTGTTTTTGTACCGATGTGATTCATATGGGGCATGAAAATATTATTAAAGAAGCCAAAAAATATGGTGAGCTTACAATAGGCGTTTTAAGTGATGAGGCAATGATTAGGTTTAATCGATTCCCAATTATTAGCTTCAAAGAGAGAATGGAAAATGTTAGAAAATAAAAGTTGTTAGTTTTGTAGTTGAACAAAAAGAAGTTCTTTATGACTAAAGGGAAACCCGATATTGAATTAGTGGATATGTCTTCTCGCATACGAACCATTGATGACGTTATGGACGTTACCACAAAGCCGATTATTTTAGACTGTGACACAGGCGGACTAGTTGAGCATTTTGTTTACAATGTACGTACCTTAGAGAGAATTGGCGTGTCTGCTGTTATTATTAAAGACAAAACAGGACTAAAAAAGAATTCTTTATTTGGAACAGACGTAGAGCAAACTCAAGACAGTATAGAAAACTTTTGTGAAAAAATTACAGCAGGTAAAGACGCTAAACGAACAGAAGAGTTTATGATTATCGCAAGAATTGAAAGCTTAATATTAGATCAAGGAATGGAAGACGCCTTAAAAAGAGCAGATGCTTATGTTAAAGCTGGTGCTGACGGAATTATGATACACTCAAGAAAAAAAGACCCAACTGAAATATT
>CAMRCO010000093.1 GCA_947040945.1 uncultured Spirochaetia bacterium | reverse complement strand
ATTATTTTCTACACTAGTATTATTTTCAATATTAGCATTGTTTTTTACACTAACAGTCTCTTCTATAGCAGTAGGTTCATTATCAAGCAAAATACTTTCTTGCTCTAAAATGTTTTTTTGACCTAAAGGGAGAGCTGTATCAAATCCAGTCGCCACTATTGTAATTCTAATTTCATCTTTAATATTTTCATCTTTACAAACACCAATTTTAATATTAGCATCAACTCTAGCGTAAGAGTTTATTATAGCTGTAGCCTCACCATACTCTTTAAGTGAAAAGTCAGAAGGACATACAATATTAGCAAGTATACCATTTGAGTTTTTAATACTAGCAACATTTAGCAAAGGATTATTAAATGCATTTTCAATAGCTTTTGTTAATCTATGTTCACCTTTACCAACTCCTATTCCTAAATGAGCGTGCCCATTTGAAAGAGAAATTACAGTTTTAACATCAGCAAAATCGACATTAATACCAAAACCATTTTGAGTAATAATATCAGATATGCCCTGAACACCTTGTCTTAATATATCATCAACCATAGAAAGTGCTTCCTCAAATGAAGTGTCATCAGTGTCAAGCATCTTAAATAGATTTTGATTAGGAATAATAATTAAAGAGTCAATCACCGACATAATTTTTTCAATGCCAGCCTCAGCTCTCTTCATTTTCAAAGTACCTTCCATCTCGAAAGGTTTAGTTATAACACCAATTGTTAGTGCTCCTGATCTTTTTGATATCTCTGCTATAACAGGACTAGCCCCTGTTCCAGTTCCACCACCAAAACCACTAGCTATAAAAACTAAATCAGCATCTTGAACAAGTTCTTCAATTTTAACCATATCTTCACGTGCAGCCTCAGCCCCTTTTTCAGGGTCAGTACCAGCACCAAGTCCAGCAGTAACACGTTCTCCTAAAACAAGCTTTATCTCAGCTTTTGATCTTGAAAGAGCTTGAGCATCAGTATTCATTGCAATAAACGTAACGCCTTGAAGACCTTCTTCTATCATTCTGTTTACTGCATTGCATCCTCCATTCCCCACACCTATAACTTTTATGTTAGTTGGTAATGGATAGAAGTTATTATCTGGACTCATAATAGAAGGCTCCTTTTTAGTGTCTGCTAACTCTATACGATAGATCATTTCCATAGCCTAATTCTCCATAGAATATAGTTTTTTATCAGTATATTACAACTAATAAACTTTATATTAACATAATATTATTTTTCCTGCAAGTAGCAAAATAAAAAAAATTATGTTATCATAGAGCTTATAAATATATATTGATGGATTTTAAGCTTAAAATAATGAACATATACATACACACATTTGGATGCAAATTAAATAAATATGAAAGTGAAAGACTCTCACACGAATTAAAATCTTTAGGGTTCAATATAACTACCCTAAACGAATCAGACGCCGTTGCCATAAACACATGCACTGTAACAAAAGATAGCGACACAAAATTAAAACTCTATTTAGAAAAACTCGAAAAAGATAAACCTATATTTTTAATTGGCTGTTATGTTTCAAAAAAAGATTCAGAAAATAATGACTTAATAAAATCAAAAAATATATTCCCAATCACAAATGACGAAAAAGAAAATGCTTCAAAAATTATATATGAAAATCTTATAAAAACTAAAATAGATAATACTAAAAAAAGCAATTTATTTTTCCCGCAAGACCAAAGTAGAGCATTCATAAAAATACAAGATGGATGTTCTGTTTTTTGTTCATATTGCATTGTTTCTCATGTTCGAGGCAAAAACAAAAACATAAACCCAAACGAACTTTATAAAGCTATAGAAGATGCAAGTAAGAATAACTATAAAGAAATTGTATTAACAGGGCTTAACTTAGGTTCGTATAATTTTGAAAGCACAACATTTTCAAGCTTAATAGAAAATGCAATGGAAACATCAGCTAAGTTTGGAGTAAGACTAAGGCTCTCATCAATTGAGCCCATATATTTTGACGAAAAATTAATAAAACTTTTCAACAACAAAAATAATAAAGTGCTCGCCCCTCATGTGCATATACCATTACAATCAGGTAGCGATAAAATACTTAAGCTTATGAATAGACGTTATGACAGTACTTTCTTCCATAATATAGTAGAAAATATTTACAAAGAAAACGAAGACATAAGTATAACAACAGATGTTATGGTTGGGTTTCCAAATGAAAGCGAATCAGATTTCCTCGACACCTATAATGTGTGTGAAAAGTCTCGCTTCCTTAAAATGCATATATTTAAATACTCTAAAAGAGAAGGCACTAAGGCATACAGTATGGATAATCAAATTGGGATTAGGCAAAAAACGAAAAGGGCAATTTCACTTAACACACTTAACAGCAGTTTAGAAGAAATAAAATATAAAAGTTTTTTAGGTAAAAATCTGGACATTATAATAGAGAGCGTATGTGGGGAAAATATCTATGAGGGCACAAGTGGTGAATACTTAAAGGTGAGGCTTCATAGTGAAGAGCAACTGAACAAAAAAATGCTTACAGAAGTTGTGGCAGAAAAATATGACAAAAGAATTATTTTAGCAAAACAGATAAAAAAATAGCATTACCAAAAATTAGTATTTAAGGTAATGCTAAAAATTTATAAACAAGATAAAAATTAATTATTTATAAGATTTTTTTAATACCTCTAAAACTTCCTCTACTGTGAACTTGTATGGGTCAACCTCGAAAAGTCCTCCCATAGCATCCATAGCATTTTGAGCCATTTTAGGCAAATCGTCTTCTTTTATTCCATAGTCTGACATTTTAAGATTATCAACTCCACATTCTTTTTGAAGAACACATAAAGCATCAACAAAATCCATAGCGTCATTAGCATCAGTTTTTCCCAAAACCTTAGCCATTTCTATCATTCTTTCATTTCTGACACCTGACTTTGCGATTACAGTATAATATTCTTTACTCACCATAATAAGCCCAGCACCATGTTCGAGAGCAGGATAATAAGCACTTAAAGCATGTTCCATAGAATGCTCAGAAGTACAACCTGATGTAGTTTCAACAAATCCTGAAAGTGTATTAGCTAAAGCAACATACTCTCTTGCCTTTTCATTGTTACCATCATTTATAGCAGTAGGCAAGTTTTTTTTCACAAGTTCAATAGCCTTAACAGCATATAAGTCACTCATGTGATTAGCATTAATATTTATATAACCCTCTGTGCTGTGAAATAATGCATCAAATCCTTGAAACGCTGTGAGCATTTTTGGAACTGTTTTCATTAAATTAGGATCAACTATAGAAAGGAATGGGAAAGTTCCATCATAACCAAAACCTATTTTTTGATTGTCATGTGTAATAACAGCCCAAGGATCTGATTCTGTTCCTGTTCCTGCAGTTGTTGTAATAGCAACTATTGGAAGTGGTTTATTTTTAGCAGGCTGACATTTACCTGTTCCACCGCAAACATAATCCCAATAATCTCCGTCATGTGTAGCCATAAATGCAATACATTTAGAACTATCAAGACTGCTACCACCACCAAGACCTAAAATAAAATCACATTTTTCTTTTTTAGCAAGTTCAGCACCTTCCATAACATGATCTTTAATAGGATTAGCTAGTATTTTATTAAAAATAACATATTCAACATTTGCTTTTTTAAGCTCATTTTCAAGCTTAGCAAGATATCCATATTTAATAACCGATTGCCCTGCTGAAGTAACTATCAAACATTTTTTACCTGGTAATTCTTGCTCATGAAGCTTTTCAAGTGAGCCACATCCAAAAAGTATTCTAGTAGGCATATAATAGTTTGAAACCATAATAAATCTCCTTTTAAATAAATTAATTTTTAATAGCAAAATAATTATACACCATTTAATTAATTTTTAATATAAGCTAGTATTTTTTTTACTAAAAAACAAAAAAAGTAGCAGTATAATAGTTGAAGTATTCTTAATAAGAATTTAAATTATATTGTATTTTTTACTAATTATGCTATTATTATAAGCCAGTATGAAAAAATTATTAAAAGGAGATATTAAATAATGAATAAATTATTAATACTATTGCTTGTTGCTTTCGCTATATCTTGTGGAGAGAAAAAAGAAATGGACATGGACAACATGGATCACTCTGAAAAATCTGACATGACTAAAGAAGATAGTCCAAGTGCAAAAATCATGGACATGATGCATATGCCTATGATGGAAACAGAGGTTCAAGTAACAAAAAATCCAGACATTGACTACATTGTAAACATGATTCCTCATCACCAAGGTGCAATTGATGCTTCTGAAGAATACCTTTTGGTTGCAACTGAAGAGAATGGTAAAGTTCTTGCTAAAAATATTATAGCAGCACAAAAGAAAGAAATTGAAGACTTCAATGCTCTTATAGTAGAATTAAAAAAAACAAACACTGACTATAGCGAAATTGATTACGTTACTTTTGGCGATGAATCAAAAGTGATTATGGGTGCTATGATGACTAGCATGATGGGAGTTACACTTACAGAAAATCCTGATATAGACTTTTTAGCAGGAATGACTCCTCATCATCAAGGTGCAGTTGATGCTTCTATGAAGATTTTAGAAGTAACAAAAGATGAAAGAATAAAAACAGTTGCTAACAATATTATAGTAGCACAAAAGAAAGAAATTGCTGAAATGACTACTATGATAGACGCCCTTAAAAATAAATAGTTTACATAAACTGATATTTTCTAGCCACTTTATTTTATTAAGGTGGCTTTTTTTATTTCATTTCTATTTTCTTTCGCCTACCTAACCATATAGAACCCACTTAGCAACTTAAACAAAAAAACCTATTTTAGTTTGAGCAGAATCATCTCTGTTATATTAGTCGTTATGACTTAAACACTTAATAATTTTTTAAAATATTTACTTATATAAAAAAATTATCCTCGATACAAAACAACATTCACACAATATACTGTATTTATGTTATCTATTAACATTTATTCTATAATATTTTACTTATAATAAATATTATATCGACTATTGACATATTTATTAAAATATAGTAGATTATTGTATTGTTTTAGTTATTAGACTCTATAGATTTAATCTGTAGTTTTTATAAATAAATTAGTAGGAGAGTTTTATTATGAAGAAAATTATTGCGGTGATGATTGCGATGTTCACGATAGGCACAAGTGTGTATGCACTTGAGGTTTCAGTTGGTGCTTCAGTTGGATTAGGGCCTTCATTTCTTAGAGGAGAAGATGCCAAAACGTTTGACAAAATGTACAGTACTGTGTATGGAAAGCCAATGGGGGTTAATTTTTATCCTCAACTTGATGTAATGGTAGAGTTTTTACCATTTTTAGCATTAGAGACAGGACTAGGCTCAAAAATTATTTCAACTGTTAGCTATCAAGACACAAATAATCCAGATAGTGTGCAAGCTAATTTTCAAAAGTTTTTAAATTTTAATATTCCAATAATGATTAGAGGTCAATATGAATATAGCTTGGGTGTTACTTATGCTTCTGTTGGCGTAAGGCTTGGATTTAATTTAATAGGTTCTGATTATCATTTTTTATCAGGATTACCAGAAGGCTCTAGCACAGAAGAAGCTTCATTATTCAAAAGTTCTCCTTTCAATATGGATATTGCTTTTGCTGTAGGGCAGGAGTTTAGACTAGGCGACGCTAATTATTTAGGAATAAGAATAGGCTATGATTTAAATGTTATACGCCCTTATGACACTAAAGCATTAAATGATATAGGACTTGAAAGCCCGAGTTTATTCCATGATGACATAACATTTTCTCTAACATACAGATATGCTTTTGGTAGCAAATGGAAAAGCTAGTAGAAGAATTTTATTATGAAGTAAAATAAAATAAGAAAAAATTTATTTATTCCTTCTTTGAGAAAGTGCGTTCCTACTACAACATTAACAGAACGCACTACTCATACTTGAATAATTAGCCTTTTAATATTGTTTATATTTTCTTTTCAATATATTATAACTTAAATGTTATTAATATAATATATTGAAATTATGAATAAAGAAGATATAACCCTTATAAAAGAGCTAGAAAAAGCAGGTCTCACTCAAATTGAGATCGCAACATTTTTGAATACAACAAGGCAAAGTGTTTCAAAAATATTAAACCATGATGGGGAAAAAGATTTCGAGATAAAAAGCAGACTTGAAAACCTAGATTTTATAAGTGGCAAAAAAGTTGATATGGCAAAAAAAATAATAGAAATATACTTAATAAGCTTAGATACTTTCAAAAAATCTATACAAGTAGATGGCATTACAGATGACTACTATGATATACTTTTATCATCTCTAAAGTATTATAATCACTGGATTACAGAAAAAAAATACAGTATAAATATCAGAAAAAATTATCTAAAATACACAAAAAACTTTCATGCAAGAGTAAACCCAACGTACATGTTTTTTACTTCGTTTAATAGAAACATAGGATTACTCACTTATAACATTAATGAGAAAACAAAAAAAGTTACAGAATATGTTATTTATGATTGTTATGAAAAAAACATAGAAAAACAAAACACCGATATAACATTTTCTAACTTTGTCAATGAAATATATACATCTCTTATCGATAAAAAATATAAGGTAATGATTTTTTTTGATTCTATAGATAATGATTTTGATTTTATACGTAACAACTTAAAACTCGATGACAGAAAAAAACTCGATGAGATAGAATATTTTGATTTGGCACGTATTTACAATACTCAAGATAGTTTTATTATAGGCGGTATTATAGAATGCGTGCTAGAAAACTTTAATATTGATTTTGATGAAAAACGTCTTTTGAGAGAGCCTTTATATAGAGCCAAAAAAATCGCTGATTTAATAGATGTTTCTATGATGACAAAATATCAGGAGGCTGTTGAAAACAGAAATTATAATTTCATTGATAATAAAAATAAAATAAAAAAAGAGAGAAAAACAAAAAAAGGAAGTATATAAAATAATCAACAAATTAAAACTTTCTCTCAAAAATATTAATTACAAACTTTTTTTAGCATTAATTATAACAGGACTAGTACCAACAATTTACACAACTGTTAGAATATTTTTTATAGGACAACTTCCAAGCGACTCTGGGCTTAGTATTGCATCACAGATTTCGTGGATGGGTATTATTTTTGAAATTGTAGAAGAAGCATTATTTCTTCCATTATACTTCTTTATAGCAAACGAATTAAACAATGAAGAGAATATGAGCAATAAAGTTCGTACTGGTTTAATTTTTATTTTTTTTATATATTTTATTTTTTCAGCTATTTTAATTATTTTTGCAAAACCCCTACTTACTCTTATGGCTCAGAACAAAGAATTAATAGATGAAAGTGTTACATATATAAGGCTTGAAAGTATTGCTATAATATTTTCTATTCTTTATAAATTTATAATAGTTGTTTTAGTATCAATGCAAAAAGAAAAAGCTATGTACATATTTTTATTTATTCAAATAACATTAATTATTTTACTAGACACTTTATTTATTTCTACTCTAAACATTTCTCTAAACTTAGGCGTTAATGGAATAGCTATAACAAATATAATTGTAAACTCATTCTTGTTTTTAATTTCATTATTTTATTTAAATAAAACAATGAGACTAAAAATACTAGAGAAACAAAAACTTGATTTTTCTTGGATAAAAAGCCTTATAAAAATTGGTAGCATTTCAGGTTTAGAAAGCTTTGTTAGAAATTTATTTTTTATTGTGATGATAGTAAGAATGGTGAATGTTGTTGGAGAGCAAGATACATTTTGGGTAGCTAATAAGTTTATATGGGGTTTTCTACTTCTTCCAATACTTAGCCTAGGCGAGCTTATAAAACGAGATTGTGGTGAAAATAAAAATAATATTTCTAAAAACACAATTGGATATTTTTTTATAACAGCCGTAATAATACTTTTATGGGTTCTAGCAATTCCACTTTACAAACCTTTTATGAAGCATATTTTATCTATTCCAAATTATGAAGATGTTTATTTTATAGTTTTTATCTCAATATGGTTTTATGTATTATTTGCGTTTAATAATATATTAGACAGCATTTTTTATGGACGTGGTAAAACTAGCTATATGCTTTTTCAATCGCTTACAATAAATATTTTATTTTATGGCAGCATGTTTATTTTATACAGAATGGGTATATATAAGCCAACACTTTTTTCTATTTCTTTAATGTTTGGAACTGGCATTGCATTAGACAGCATTCTTACATTTTTTATTTTTGCTTGGATGATAAAAAAAGAAAATATAAAACTATAAAGTGTACTTGAAAAAAAATAAATAATATAATATGATTCATGCCATGTATAATAGAAAAGTAATTTTCCCTGGAACATTTGACCCCTTCACACTTGGGCATTATGATATACTTACTAGGCTCACAAACCTTTTCGATGAGGTTTATATTGCAGTTGCGGTGAACACTGAAAAAGACCCTATATTTACACTTGACGAAAGAAAAGAAATGATTAAAACAGTTACCCAGAAAAACCCACAAATTCATGTTGTTGCATTTGAAGGGCTTGCCACAGAGTTTATGAAAAACAATGAAATAAATGTGCTTGCTCGTGGAGTAAGGGATACATACGATTTACTTCATGAATCGAGAATATCAAGAATGAATAAAATGCTTTATCCTGAAATGGAAACCATATTCCTACACACAGCTGAAGGTTATGCCTATATTAGCTCTTCCTTAATTAAAGAAATATTAAGATTTAAAGGTAGCATTGAGGGGCTTGTTCCAGAGTCCTTAATTGATATTATAACCAAAAA
>CAMRCO010000092.1 GCA_947040945.1 uncultured Spirochaetia bacterium | reverse complement strand
CCTGATTTTATTTTTGCAAATAGTGCTAAAGTATTTTTTCTTGAAATTTTTATATTAGAGTCTTCAAATACACCATAATTATCTTTCATTAAATTAAGTGTATCTAAAGCCATTATAGATATTAGTAAAGAAAAATTTCTATAACCTTGTGCTTTTTTATCTATACTCATTATATATTCAATTGTATTTGGTAACTCTCCCAAAGCGTCGAGAACCATTTTGTTTAATATATAAGTTGCTTCTTTTTTGTACTGAACATCTTCAAAGTAAACTTTATACTCATTATTAAATAATTCTTTTGGCCAGAAAAATCTTCCTTCATATAAATCTTTTTTAGCATCTTTTATTATATTTACTTTCTGTAAAAATCTAGAAAATGATAAAGCATGGTCTTTATTTAATTCTAAATTATCTAGAGTATTTACTATATCAGTAAGATATAGTCCTATAGTTCCTGCAACATAATAACAGTAATCATCTAAGTCAGCAAATGTTTTCACTTCACTATCTTGATAATAAATCATTCCATACCCCATTTCTTTTAGACAACTTACAGATATGGCTTGTATTTTTTTGTCAAAAGAAAAAAACTTTTTTATAGGTGTTTCAATATTTTCTATTAATATAATGTCATGAGGCTCGATTATATTTTCTATTAGAACGGATTTAAATTTATCTAGTTTTTCCGTTTCTTCTGTCATTAATATATTAATGAAGCTATCCATCAAACTGCTTTTGTCTTCTTTTGCTAATTTAGAATCTTCAATTGTATCTAAAATTCTTGCTAGTAAATATTGTATTTCTACTAGTGATTTTTTATTTTTATCAATTAATGGTATTGATAAAGCAAAACTTCTTGAAACTAGATTAAGTAAATATTTGTTTGTTATTTGAGGCATTTATATAAACCTTTATTTTATTTTTGTTAGCAAAACCATACTATGAACTATTATACCTTTTTCATTTCCTACATCATCCATTTTTTCATTTGTTTTCGCTTTTATAGATATATCAGAAATATTTATTTCAAGTATACTAGATAAATTTTCTCTTATAATATCTATATATTCTCTAAGTTTTGGTTTTTCACATATAACAGTAGAATCAATATTTGATATTCTATAATCATTATTTTTCATTATTTTTATAGCTTCCTTTAGAAGTATTATAGATGATATATCTTTATATTTATTATTTGTATCTGGGAAATGTGAACCAATATCTCCTAAGGCTAAAGCCCCAAAAATAGCATCTATTATAGCATGTGATAAAACATCAGCATCAGAGTGCCCTTTCAATCCTAATTTATATGGTATTTTTATACCCCCCAATATAAACTCTCTATTTTCAGTAAATACATGAGAGTCATAACCATAGCCTATTCGCATAAAGAGTCCTATTAAATTATAATAGACTGAATTATATATTTAAGCTACTAAATTATCAATTATTTTGTTTATATAATTTCGATTTATAATAGGTTTTAGAAAGAGTTTTTGACATATATAATTTTTGTATTTATGTTTAGGTTATTAGTATTAAGTTTTATATTAATATTATCTAATACTGTTTTATTTATATAAATATCAAAGTTTTCTTCTATTTTTCTATTTCTTACTTCATTTAAATTTCTTTTTTCTTTAAGTTCTATTAACATATCAGCAAGCATTCTCCCTGCTCTATAATAATTTATATTTATTGATAAAGCTATATTATTATAAGATGTCATATTATGTGTTGTTATTATAGGGGGTAAATATTTAATATTCTCAGGACTTATATATCCAATTGCCGTTAGAGTTAGTTTATCTGAATCTAGGTATATAGCATCTATTTTATTAAAAGTATTTGAGTAACTATTTGTAATATCACTTTCAGTTATTATAGGAAGTGATCTATATTCTAATCCTTCTTCTATGAATGCATTACGTAAATGCCTTGATTTTTCTATTGAGTCTACAGTATTAATATTATATAAGTAGCCTACACTTTCTACATTATTTAAAATATTTTTCATTTTTTTAATATAGGGTTTTATATTTTTTACTTTATAGAGACCTCTAATATTATTATTTTTATTATTATATCTGTATATCTTATTAATTTCATCTACATTAAATATACCGAAGAAAATTGTATTATTTGTTTTTAATAAATTAAGAGCAGTCATTGTGGCTATTTCTGATATTGTAAGAACAGCTAGTGGTTGTTGTTTTTTTGCTTCATTGAGTGCTGATATTAAAGACTCTTCACTGCCTTTAGCATTATAGTTTATTATATCTAGTTTTATACCACTGGTATTTAATTGATCTATTATACCCATTTCTACTTTATCATATATTTTTGACTGTTCATATTTTATGATAACAACTTTGTCTAAATTGCTTGTAGTGTCATCTTTTTTACAAGATAAACTTAAAAATGCTGTAAGGCATAATAGTAAAGTAAATTGGTTGATTTTATATAACATGATTTAAGTAAATTATAAAGCTATAATTATAACTCCTGCTCCTATTAATGATCCTCCAATTATAGTTTTTATGTTTGGAGTTTCTCCTAATATTAAAAAAGCAGCTATCATAGTTAACACTACAGAAAGTTTATCGATGGGAACTACTTTTGAAACTTCTCCTATTTGCAATGCTTTAAAATAAAATAGCCATGAGATACCTGTTGCGAGTCCTGAAAGAACTAGAAAAACAATATTGTGAGTTGTTAATGTTTTTATATCTTTTAATTCGCCACTAAAAAATACAATTCCCCATGTAATAAAAAGTATTACTACTGTTCTTATTGCTGTAGCTAAATTACTATTTACTCCAGCAATTCCAACTTTTGCGAGTATGGCTGTTGCTGTTGCAAAAATGGCTGCCAAAATGGCATATAGTTTCCACATTTATAGAGACTCCATAGTATTATAAATTTTACAATTTAATAATACTTTAATTTATTATATTGTCAATGAAAGTATTATAACAAACAAAAGCCCATCTATAAAAGATGAGCCTCCGTTTATGATAATGGGGGTATCATACTATGTTTAATTAGGTGTAGAAATGCTTTATGCAATTAGCACATATAGCTTTATCTCTTTTCCCTTTTTCGAATTCGTTTTGTATAGTCTTCGCAATACTTCGTACATTGTCTCGGTTGAGGGCTTTTGAAGGCTCATCAAATGACTCATTATTTGCTTCTATATCGCCATGACATACAGGTTCTTTTTCTACACGAACATATTTTTCATATTCATTAAGCACTTTATGAATATGCATATTGTCATAGTTTTCTGAATTAATTATAACGTATTTTTCATTTTTCATAAGTTGATATTATCCATTGGTTGTTTAACTTCTTTTTGCCATGAGAAAGGCTCGAATTGATCATTAGGATCATCTGACTTCCAGCTTGGTTTCTTAAATGAATAAATCATAAAAGGAATACCAACGCCTATTAGATTACCAACAACAAGAAGCATTATAAACATAGTGTTGCTACCAACTTCTATTTGGCTTGGAGGTATAAATCCAAAAAAGAATGCTACAGTTGATGAGATAAGTCCAACTCCACCGATAACACACATGCCAAAAATACCACCTGGAACTTTAAATGCTCTTTCAACATCAGGCTTGCTTATGCGTAATTTTATAAATGCTAGGAACATCATCACATACATTATTAAGTAAAGAGTGACAGTTAAAGCTGTAAGTATTTGATATGCCGCCTGAACTGATGGAAGCAAAACAAACATTATAGATAATAATGTAACAATAGATGCTTGCATTATTAAAATATTTACCTGAATGCCTTTAGCATTCTGTTTTTGTAAGATTGGAGGAAGATATCCCGCACGTCCCACAGCTAAAAGGCCTTTACTCGGTCCTGCTATCCATGTTGTTACTTGACCAAATACTCCAAAAGCTAAAAATATAGCCATAACACTACCTAGGTATTTCATGTTAAGCAAATCAAAAACTTTATAATATGATACAAATAAACTTTGAGTTAGGTTAATATCTTTTTTAGGTATAATAGCAGCTATTGCTAAAGTACCTACAACGAATATAAAAACTGTTACAAGAGAGGCAAGAAATATTGCTTTAGGATAATTTTTCTTAGGGTTTTCAACTTCTGTAACGTGAACACTCGACATCTCCATTCCAGCATAGAAAAGAAAAATACTTACAGCAAGTGAAACATTACTAAACTTACTTAAATCAGGTATAAGTTCAGAGGCTTTAAAGTCAATATTTACAGCATTGCCACTAAAAAAATAATATACACCTAAACCTATGATAGTAACACCGGGTATTAAAGTACCTATGATACTGCCCCATTTACTTATTGCTCCTGACATTTTGACACCTAAAAAGTTTACAATAGTTGATGCCCAATATACTGAAAGAACAATTGCAAGCGTGTAATATTTATTTCCTGCAAGCATTGCATCAAATTTAAGATCGGTATCAATAAAAGCAAGACTTACAGCTGCAAATGTTAAAGCAGTTGGAAACCAAATTGTGTTTTGAAGCCACTGCAAAAAGATAGCAATAAACCCAGCACGTGCTCCAAATGCCTCACCAATCCATCTAAAAACTCCACCTTTTTCTGCCCAGCCTGTACCGAGTTCTGCCGACACAAGAGATACAGGGATAAGAAAAAATAGAGCTGCAAAAATATAATAGAATATTGACGAGAGTCCATAAAGAGCCTCAGCAGGCAAACCTCTTAAACTAACAATTGCAGCCACATTAATCATCGCAAGTGTAAAAACACTTAAAGCTTTATTTTGTTTACTTTCCATAAATTAATTTCTCCTTTATAAAATTATAATACTTATTTTAAGAATGATTGAAAGCTGATCTTTTTTCTTTTTTATCATTCCCTATTTGATTTTCTGAAAAATTATCAATTGACCTTTTCATGTCTTCTATTAAAAGTGAAGCCATATCTTTGGTAAAGTTTTGTTTTACAAGTATTCTTTGCACGACAATATCAGTAGCATTTTCTGGAAGTGAATAAGCAGGTATAAGCCATCCTCGACTTCTAAGGTCTTTTGCCAAGTCGTATAGATCAAAATTTACTTTTGCATTATTTGTGAGTGTCCAAGTGCATCCTGGAATTCCACCAGTACCATTATAAATAATCTTAAATATTCCAAATTTTTTAAGTTCATTTGAAAGCCATTTTCCAACTTCAGCAGAATTATTTTGTATTTTAGTATAGCCTTCAACTCCAAGTCTTATGAAGTTGTAATACTGTGCGATAATTTGCCCACCGGGTCTTGAGAAGTTTAATGCGAATGTAGGCATGTTTCCACCTAAATAATTAACATTAAAAATAAGCCCTTCTGGCAAACTTTCTTTGTCACGCCAAACAACCCAACCAACACCAACAGGAGCAAGACCAAATTTATGTCCTGATGCATTTATTGATTTAACACGATCAATCTTAAAGTCCCAAATAAGTTTTTTCTGCTCTTTTATAAACGGAGCTAAAAATGCACCACTTGCTCCATCAACATGTATTGGGATATCAATATTTTTATTTTTTTGTAAAGTATCAAGTGCTTTAGCAATTTCTAAAACAGGCTCATATTCTAATGTAAAAGTAAGCCCGAGTGTTGCAACAACGCATATTGTGTTCTCATCAACATACTCTAATACATCTTTAGGACTCATTGTGTAGCGGTCTTCTTTCATTGGTACTTGACGAAGTTCTATATCCCAATATCTTGCAAACTTTTCCCAACATACTTGAACCGCTCCTGTAACCATATTTGGTTTAATAGTTGGTTTATTTTGAGCCTTCATTTTTGCTCGCCAATTCCATAGCATAGCAAGTCCACCAAGCATCGCAGCTTCAGACGATCCTGTAGTAGACGTGCCTATAGTTTCAGAACTTTCAGGCGAATGCCATAAGTCGGCTAAAATATGAACACAACGTGATTCTATTTCAGCTGTTTGAGGATATTCATCTTTGTCGATCATATTTTTTATAATACATTCATCCATGAGTTTATGTATTTCTTCTTCATGCCATGTTTGCACAAATGTCGCTAGGTTTAATGATGCATTACCATCCAAAGCAAGTTCATTATGAATAGCATCATAAGCCTCTTTAGGGTTCATTTCATTTTCTGGCATTTTAAACTTAGATAGTGTATCATTTGATTCTTTTGAACCATGCACATGGTCATCATAATTTTTCTTTAAATGTAGCATATTATCTCCTAATTTTATTAACATGTTTTAAGATGTTAAATTAGAATGTAAAATTACTACACAATTTATAGTTTAATAAAGAGCTGATTTTATAGGTATAAAAGTAACTATTATTCTTGATGGTGTTATAGTGTATTTTTATCGATAATTAAATTGATATCACTTTGTCCATTAAATCTATTTACTTTAATTTTATAGATAATATCAATATTTTTTTTGTCTACTAATGTATTATAATTGTCTTCACTTGCATTCCAAATAATACCTTTCAGTGTTTTACTATCGCTTGTAAGTTTTAGTATTAAGTGTAGTTTTTTATCTTTTTCTTTTCTTTCAATTTTATTTAAGCTTACATTGTATGATGAGAAAATAGGCTCACTATTACCACATCCGAAAGGTTCAAATAATTCTAAATTTTCAGCTAAAGTTAGAGTTATATCTTTAAAGTTTATTTTAAAGTCATAGTTTTTTATTTCAGTTGTTTTTTCAAAGTTGCCATCATTTGCATATTTTTTTACACAATTAGAGAACTCTTCGAAGTTTGAAGTTTTTAAGCTAAACCCAGCAGCATTTTTATGCCCACCATATTTATCTAAATGCTCACTTAATGACCCAAGCATTTCACGTACATTATTGTCGCCTGTGCTTCTTGCACTACCAATGCATAAATCAAGCTCTTCACTTTCAAACAAAATGATAGCAGTTTTATTATATTTTGATAATACTCTTCCTGCGATAAGACCTGTTAGTCCTTGATTAATATTTTTATTTTTTATAATGATAATATCATTTTCATGTAAACTATTTTCTTCTATTATTTCAGTTACTACACTAAAACATTTTTCAGTTAAAGCTTTTCTTTCATCATTCATAGCAAGCATTGAGTCAGAAAAAGTACTTGCTGACTCTTCGTCTTCACTTACAAGCAAATTAAATGCCTCTCTAGGATTCCCCATTCGTCCTGCTGCGTTAATGATTGGAGCTATTTTCCAAGAAACACATAATACATCTATATTTCTATCAATGCCTATATTTAGTTTTTTAAGAAATGTTGTATATCTTATATGATTAGTTTGTCTTAAATTTGAAAGACCTGTTTTTATATAAACTCTACTTTCATTTAGAAGTGGAATAATATCTGCTATAGTTCCAAGGGCAGTCGCAATTGATTCTCTTTTCATAAAGTTAATCATTTTCTCTTGGCTTATATAAAAAAGTCTTTGGAATATATCAGCACGTATAAACATATCAGCGAAATTTAATCCTTCATATTTATATATATTAATATTTAATGCCAAAGCAAAATCTTTTAATGTTTTAAGAGATGACATATTTATATTTGTGTAATTTTCAGCTATGGTTAATATGTTAAAAACATCATCATATTCAGGTAAATATAAATCATACTTTTCATATAGTGATATAATTTTTTTAAGTCTCTCCACTCCACCAGTTTGCACTAAAGTTATGTTCTCGCTTTCAAACATATATGAAGCAAGATATTCCAAAACCTCTTCTTCACTGATGCTCTCGTCATAATATTCATCAAACATTATTTTGTAGCCATCGTCTTTTTTTTCGAAAGCAAAGATGTCATCTGATATTATAAAGTTTTTAATTTTAAGAGCTTTAATATATTTAAGGGTGTTGTCAGTTTTATTTATTTCATAATCAAGTACTATAAAATCTTTATCAAAAAATTTTGTATATGAAAAAACAAAAGCTTGCATAAGTTTGTATGCTACAGCACAGCCTGAAAAATATGTTCCGTTAAATCCAGAATTAGGAAGTTTAGGATTATATATTGCGTAAGCATTGGGTAATATTTCTGGAATATCATGGTGGTCAGTTACTATAATATCGATGGATAATTCTCTTGCTAGTTTTATTTCTTCAACATTTGATATTCCACAATCTACTGTTATTATGAGCGACACACCACTTCTCGCATATTCTTCGATGACCGCAGATGAAAGCCCATAGCCTGTCTCATGTGTAGGGACAAATGCCTCTACATTTTTTGTTACAACTTTTAATGTGTTGTACATTATGGATGATGCCGTAATTCCATCAGCATCCTTGTCGCCATATATTAATATTGTTTCTTCAGAATCTATAGCTTCTTTTATTCTTGAGATAAAAGTATTTATATCTTTAATTTCAAATGGATTAGAAAGAGAGTAGATATCTTGATAAAAAAAATCAAATATATCTTTTTTTGTTTTAACTCCAATATTTTCTAAAAGCTTTTTTATTATCGGGTTTATATTTTCTATATCTATCATTATAATTTTAATTTCTTTAATTTATATTTTTCACAGTATATTCTATTTAACAGATAGTTTCAACATGTATCTTTTAAATATGAATAAGTATACTATTTTAAGTGTTATATTATAGAAAGGATGTCTTTTTAATGGTTAGTTTTATTTTATTATAGTTGAATTTATTATAGTTCTCTATTATAATGAATAACTGTATAGGGTTGTTTATAAATCTGTTTTAGAGAGTTATTATGCTAAATGTAAAGATTAGAGAATGGGATGAAATTTTTTTTAATGATTTATTGAAGTCTACAGATTCATTTTGTATTAGTATTGGATCTGATGGTATAAAAAAAGATAGGA
>CAMRCO010000091.1 GCA_947040945.1 uncultured Spirochaetia bacterium | reverse complement strand
AAGTCACATGAATTGGCTTCATTGTTTTTGGGGGGATTGGAGCTACAGCAGGCCCCACAATTATTGCATTCACAATAGCAAGTAATCTTGGTTGGAGAATGGGATATGGTATTATAGCCGCTTTACAAGTATTAATAATTATTTCTTTACTCGCTAGCTTAAAATTATGGAATAAAGCCGAAAATAAAAATGACATTAATATAACAGAAGACACACATACTAGCATTACAATTCTAACTTTACTTGGCTTAATAAGGAGCAAAACCTGCATTAATATCATTTTTTTTTATTGCTCTATAGAAACATTAACTGGATTTCGGGAAACAACTCTCACAAGACATTATGGGTATACAAATAGCTACTGCCTATATAGATACAACTTTAATGCCTCCATTTTTTGGAATTATCGCATCAAAGTTAGGGTTTTCACAATTACCAATATGGCTACTTCCTTTATCTCTAGCAATGATTATTACAACAGAAATAGTGAACACAAAAATTACAAACTCTCCCCATACTTAAACTGAGCCTCTGCTTTAATCATATTGAAATTGTTTATTAAATATTGTGCTTCTTCTGGACTACACTCAAAGGAGATAGCCCCATCACTTGTAGGGATTATAATCATGTCTAAAGTTCCAAACTCATCTATAACACTACTTGTTGCCGTTATAGATGAGTATACGAAGTCATCATCATGTTGCGATACTTTGTTATCATAATTTAATGAAATTTCTTTTTCGTCAGTAAACTTAAGTAAAACTTTCTCCCCACTACTCACTCTTGCTACATCATCTGAATCATCAACAACTATAATATATACTTTATCAGTTCCTCTTAATGTTCTAAATATTATATCAACACCAAAATATCTGCCGTAGACTTCAAAATATCCTTTGCCTGAATTATAATTATTTTCTATGTAGCTAACTTTTGCTGAGTCAAAAGTAGCACAAGCTAGAAAAAGTATAGATATAATAAATAACAATAATAGTTTTTTCATTTAGAGCTCCAAAGCAATTATATTTTTTTGAGAGTATATACTTTTTTCATATAAAATAAAGATTATTTATTATACATATTAATACTTAAAAATTTTATCTGTCAACTATCGTATATTGACTATTTTGCAGTTTTATTATAGAATGTATGGTTACAATAACATATAATGTTTGGAGTTACAATATGCCTAATTACGATTATAAGTGTAATTCATGCGAAAATGAATTTGAAGAGTTTCAATCGATGAGTGATGAGCCTCGTGCTAAATGCCCTAAATGTGGAAAAAAGGCTAAGAGAATATTCTCAGCAGGTACTGGAATCATTTTCAAAGGATCTGGTTTTTATGTAAACGACTACAAGAAAAAAGAATCTAGCAGTTCTAACAACAATAATAAAGGGTCAAGCACTCCTCCTGCTTCTACCACAACTCCAACAACAAAGTAATATAATGCCTAAAAAAATATCAATACTCACAACTTCAGAAGACTCAATTGCAAACTTTTGCAAAGATAACTCATATCCGACATTTCATGCAAAACAAATAAAAGAATGGATATTCAAAAAATATGCTGTGTCTTTTGACGAGATGACAAATTTACCAAGTGCTTTTCGTACGCTACTTGATGAACATTATTATATTCATGACTGTTCTATTGAAAAAATTGATGAAGACAAAAACAATACCAAAAAATTATTAATATCGCTATATGATAATAAAAAAATAGAATCTGTCATACTTTCTAAAAATGAAAGAACAACATTTTGCTTATCATCTCAAGTGGGATGCCGTTTTAAGTGTAGTTTTTGTGCAACTGGAAGTATGGGTTTTGGTCGCAATATGTCAGCTGACGAAATACTTGCACAGTTTTTACTTATGCGTTCTATAACAAAAAAAGTAACAAGTATAGTGTTTATGGGTATGGGTGAACCACTTGACAACACCAAGCATTTATTTAAGGCAATTGAGCTAATAAACTCATTTAAGGGATTCAATTTAGGAATAAGACATATTACAATATCAACAGCAGGCGAAATTGTTGGCATTAAGCAACTCATTGACAGAGGCATTGACTCAAGGCTTTCAGTTTCTCTACACTCATTAAAAGACGATGTTAGGGATAAGCTTATGCCTATAAACAAAAAGTATCCACTTGATGACCTCATTAAAATGCTTAAAAAATATTCGCAAACTGGCAAACGAATGATAACATTTGAATGGGTGCTAATTGATTCTGTAAATGATTCTGTAAATGACGCTTACAGACTTGTTAATCTCAAAAAAGAGTTTCCATTTAAGGTGAACGTTATTTCATTAAACGAAACCCCATTCGCAAAAAACTTAAAAGCTCCAAGTAAAGATAAAGTAATACGTTTTAAGTCGATTCTACATGATAATGGCATAGCTGTAATCGAACGCTATAAACAAGGGCAGAGTATTTCAGCAGGATGTGGACAGCTTGTTGTAAAAGAATAATTACTTCTATTAAAAGTAGAGATTACTTTTTGACCGCAAAAAATGGTATATTTTCACTTGACATGCGTTTACGTAATTCATCTACATTTCTTTTATCACTTGGTAAATCAACTCTCACAACATAGGACACACTGTTATCTTTATTCTCTTCTTTAATGTATGAGTCATACCCAATATTTTTTATAATACTTGTAAGCTCTTCCGCTCTCTTTTTATCTCTAAACCTACCCATTTGAAATGTTGACGTTTCATTAGAAGGAAATATTTTTACTTTAGTTCCTACTACATCAGACACTTTTGCTTTATCAAGATTTTTATCTGGCAAATTATCTTCTTTTTTTTGAAGTGAAAATAAAGTTAATTTTTGTAATGCCATTTTTTGAGAATATGTATTTGGATAAGTATCAACTATATTAGAATATGTTTTAAGTGCCAAGTCATAATTTTTAGTCCCTTCATAAGACAAAGCAAGGTTATACATTAAATAAGACATATCATCAAACTCTTCATAATCTTTTATAATGCGTTCATAATTTCCACGTGCCTCATAATATGACCCCATTTTAATATAGCAATTAGCAATGCCATATAGTGTATAATAATAATTTGAGTCTTTCTTACTATTATTCTCTAAAAGTTCATTATATATTTTAATAGACTGACTAGGAGAGTCCTCCGACAAATATAAACTTGCAAGTAAAAAACTAGCTTCATCATTTTTTTTGTCACTAGAGAGAATATCTTTTAATATTAAAATAGCATTTTTATTATCGTTACTTAGAACATACAAATTGGCAAGCTCATAACCCACATCATCTCGATTTCTATAATCAGGATAATCTTTGTATATTTTATTTAAAACGGATATTTTTTTATTATAATCAGTTTCATTTTCAATGTTTTCAATATCACTTTGAATTTTTTTATCATTAGGGTAAAGGTTTATAGTAAAAATATAAAGCAGTAGAAGTATTATTATTTTATCACTAAATAAAATAGAAAAAGAATATATATTATGACCCCATATTTTCTAGTATATCATTGGCAAGTTTATAATTAGGGTTAATCTCAAGAGCCTTCCTAAATGAAACAAACGCCTTTGACTCATCTCTACTTGTTAGATAAACATCTCCCATGATATAGTAAATACGTTCATCTTCAACTGAAAAATCAACAGCTTTTTTAAGATACATTAAAGCCATTTTATAACTACCTTTTTGTTTATAAGTATATGCTATATTGCAAATTACCCCAGCACTACTTGTTGGAAGTCTCGCATTAATATCATGAAAATATGACAATGCCTTATCATATTCTCCAATTTTATAATTAATACAACCAAGCAAATTCATAATTTCAATAGTGCTTCTAATTGAAAAAGCAAGTAAAGCATACTTTTCTGCTATATCAAAACATCCCTCACTATACATCTTGAAAGCTACAGAACTAAATCTAGCAAAATCTCTTTGTATAAGTTTAGAATCATTATGCATTTCTATAGCTTTATTAAAATACTCTTCTCTAACTTCTCCATTTTTAATAAGTCCTATATTTTCATAAACAAATGAACTTTCCACACCCAAATCTATAAGTTTATTAAGGTAAATTAAAGCAGTATCTTTACGATTAACGCGAATAAAAAACATAGACATAAAGTATAAAGCTTCTTTATTATTACTATCAAGCAAAATAATTTCTTTATAACACTCTACAGCTTCTTTAACACGCCCGTCTTTAAACGCTATTCGTCCAAGTAATGTAATAGCATCTACTTTAAGAGATTCATTTTTAATATCTTCTTTATATTTTAATATTGTTTCTTTATACATAAATACACACCAAAATAATTATTAGCTATAGAGTACATTATATATTATTTTTATAAAAACTACTAAGTATTTTTTTCCTAAAATCTAGAAAAACACCATCATTAATAGACTTTCTTAATTCGCTCATAAATATCTGCATAAAACGAACATTATGTATTGTCATAAGTGTAGAAAAAAGCATCTCATGTGCTTTGTCTAAATGATGTAAATATGCCCTACTAAAATTTTTACATGTATAGCAATCGCAATCAGGATCAAGAGTAGAAACATCTTTTTTATGTTTACTATTTCTAATTCTTATAGCCCCATTCATTGTAAAAGCTTCCCCATTACGAGCATTTCTTGTGGGCATAACACAATCAAACATATCAACGCCTTCCATAACAGCGTTAAGTATATCACGAGGCTCACCCACCCCCATCAAATATCTTGGTTTTTCTTTAGGAATAAACTCTTCCATTTTTGCTAAAACTTCATGCATTAATTCTGGTGTCTCCCCAACAGAAAGCCCACCAATAGCATAAAAAGGAAAATCCATATCGCTTAATGTTAAAGCACTTTCACGACGCAAATCATCATACATGCCACCTTGTATAATTCCACCCAAGTATTGATAATTAGAATTCTCTTGACTGTCATGATACGTTTTACACTCGAGTGCCCATTTATGCGTTTTTCTAATTGAGTCTACAACATAAGCATGAGTTGAGTCATGTTTAGCACATTCATCAAAACACATTATAAAGTCAGCCCCGATAATATGCTCCGCTTCAATAACTGACTTAGGAGTAAAAAATAATTTACGTCCATCAATATGCGACCTAAACTCAACACCCTCATCTGTAATGCGTCTAAGTTTCGACAATGAGAAAACTTGAAATCCACCAGAATCAGTGAGCATTGCCCCATCCCAATTCATAAACTTCTTAACCCCGCCAAACTCTTTAATAACATCAAGTGTTGGACGAAGTATTAAGTGATAAGTGTTGGCGAGTATTATTTTACTCTCACTTTCATGTATCATATTTGGAGTGATCGACTTAACACTAGCAGAAGTTCCCACAGGCATAAAAACAGGTGTATCAAAACTAATGCCGTTAACATCAATTTTACCAAGCCTCGCCTTACTTTCTGTTGAGTGCTTTTTTATTTCAAAATTAAAACTCATTTTTTTTAGAGCCCGAGTTTTTCTTTTACATATTCATCATTAACTACAAACTCTTTTTTATCAGAAGAAGGAAGCTCATACATTGCATCAAGCATAATACGCTCGAACAAACTTCTAAGCCCACGTGCACCTGTTTTTTGAGTTAGAGTTTCTGTTACAATAGTTTTAAGTGCTTCATCATTTATGCTAAACTTGATGTCATCATATTCAAATAATTTTTCATATTGTTTAACTATAGAGTTTTTAGGCTCAACAAGTATTCTAAGTAAAGCCGCCTCATCAAGCTCTGAAAGAGAAGCGACAACTGGCAAACGACCAACAAGTTCAGGAATAATTCCATACTTAATTAAATCCTCTGTAGTAATCATTTTCATAATCTCATCATAATTTAATGTATCAAGAGAGGCAACACTTGTTATAAACCCTAGCCCTTTTTTCTGTGTACGCTCAGCTATATCTTTTTCAATATCTATGAAAGCACCACTACAAATAAAAAGTATATTTGTTGTGTCTATTACTAAATTTTCTTGATGAGGATGTTTACGCCCACCTTGAGGAGGAACTGAAGACAAAGTGCCTTCTATAATTTTAAGTAAAGCTTGCTGAACGCCTTCCCCCGAAACATCTCGTGTAATTGAGCGAGACTCGCTTTTTCGTGAAATTTTATCAATCTCATCTATGTAGATTATGCCCTTTTCTGCCAGTTTAATATCGCCTTTAGCATTTTGTATTAAACGTAGCAAAATATTTTCAACATCATCCCCAACATATCCCGCCTCAGTAACAGTAGTTGCATCAGCTATAGCAAAAGGAACATTAAGAATTGTAGCAAGAGTTTTCGCTAATAAAGTTTTACCCGTACCAGTTGGACCTATAAGTAAAACATTTGATTTTTCTATTAGAACATTATCACTTTTTTTATCATTCTTAAATAAAATTCTTTTGTAATGATTATAAACGGCAACAGAAAGAACTTTTTTTGCATAGTCTTGCCCTATAACATACTCATCTAAAAAATCTTTTATTTTTTCTGGCTTCTCTACTTTTATATTAAGCTCTGCTTCTTTATTCTTTTTATCAGACGCCTCTTTTTCAGCTAAGTCAAAGTAATCATTTGCTATTTTAGCACAATCACTACATAAGCTTCCAGCATTCCCCTCTATAACTTTTTTTAGTTCAGGAGCAGGACGTCCACATAATGCACAAACATCAGTACTCTTATCCCCAGAATTATTTTTTTTAGACATTAAAGACAACCTTTATAAATATATAAATTAAAAAACTACTCTCTATGTGAAAATACTTTATCTATAATTCCATACTCACGTGCCTCTTCAGCACTCATAAAATAATCACGTTCCATATCGGTTTCAATCTTTTTTGATTTCTGACCTGTATGTTCAGTCATAATTCCAAGAAGAATAGATTTAAGCCTTAAAGCTTCTCTAACTTGTATTTCAATATCAGTAGCCGTTCCACGTGCACCACCAGAAGGCTGATGTATCATAATTCTAGCATTAGTTGTAGCAAAACGCTTACCCTTAGCACCACCTGTAAGAAGCAATGCACCAGCACTTGCAGCCTGTCCTACGCAAAGCGTCGCAACATTTGGTTTAATATATTGCATAGTGTCATATATTCCAAGTCCTGCTGTAACAACTCCACCCGGGCTATTTATATAAAGAAAAATATCTTTTTCAGGGTCAGCTGACTCTAAAAAAAGTAATTGTGCTATAATAACATTAGCAACGTAATCGTCAATCTCACCACCCAAAAATATTATCCTATCTTTTAGAAGACGAGAATAAATATCATAACTTCTCTCACCTCTATTAGTTTGTTCTATAACATAAGGTATAGTCATATTTAAATCCTCTCAATTTTTTTAATTTAATATCCCATCCACAAATCTTCATCTTTTGGAGTGAATGAAACAGGCGCTTTCTCTTTTATCTCTATTTTGCTTTTAACATAATTTACAATAGCCTCAGACATAGCCTTGTTTTGTGCTTCACGCATTATGCCATTAACCACATCTTGTTGCTCGTTCTTAGGTCTCTTTGATAGCCCCATATAATTTTGATACTGATACATTTTCTCAGCATATTCTTGCATTTTAGCTTCATCAATTACAACGTCATCTCCAGCATTTTTTGCCAAATCTGCCATAATTAAATCGAACACTATTTGCTTTTTTACAGAATCTTTATATTCGTCTTCTAAAGCTGTCATTTTTTTATTTGTAGCTATTAAATAATCTTCTATAGTAGAACCTTGTCTTAGAAGAGAGCTTTTAAGATTAGCCAAAGTACTAACCACTTGCTCCTCTAAATATCCTTTAGGTATAGCAATATCGCAAATTGTTGTAATGTGATCATAAAGAACTTTGTCAGTAAAATCATTTTCAGCTTTAGCCTGAGCTCTTTCTTCTAAGTGAGCTTTAAGTGCATCCTTCATCTGAACAATGTCTTCCTCTTTTGTGTCGTCCTTCATGTCAGGAGTTTCAACTTTAACAACATTCATTGTAAGGCTAGCATCGTCCTCACCTACAGTTGTAGAAAGAGTTTTTTTGTCCCCTTTCACAACTCCTAAAGATTCCTTTGCAAATATAGAATCTTCAGTCGCATCAGTTGCTGCCACTGTGAACTCTTTATTATATTTTTTATTTTTCTCATCACTAAACTCAAGTGAAACAGTAACACGGTCACCCACTAGAGCTTTGTTGTCGGTTTCAACGAATTCAGAAAATCTTCTAATTGAACGTTTATGTCCTTCGTCTAAAGATTTATCATCAACAATATAAGTATCTTTTTCTAAAGATATAGTAGAAAGGTCAATAGAAGTTACTTCAGGCATTTGATAAAACTCATAAGACATTTTTATGCCTTCGCCTTCTTTTTCCATTTTTGTAAGTTTTGGCATACCTATTGAAGCTACTGTATTATTATCTTGAAACTTATTCCAACATTCTTCTACTAAAGCCTCGCTCGCAGAGTTTTCAAGTGCCTCTTTATATCTTGCCAATATAATTTCTTTTGGAGCATGTCCAACACGAAATCCTTTTATAACAACCTTAGGCTTATATTCTTCAATTTGTTTATCTATTTCTTTTTTATAAACTTCTTCTGATACTATCACCTCAAGTGTATTCATATCATTATCATCTTTACTAATATTAAAACTTAATCCATCAATTGTTTCCATAACGCACACACCTTTTTATTTAATGTTAAAAATAAACCCCGAAGAACTAAACAAGCTCTGTCAGGGTATGAAAGATGAGCGGGAAACGGGATTCGGACCCGCGACATTCTGCATGGCAAGCAGAAACTCTACCAACTGAGTTATTCCCGCTGAACTTGATGACTATTCTATCAAAAAACCTA
>CAMRCO010000090.1 GCA_947040945.1 uncultured Spirochaetia bacterium | reverse complement strand
TTTTTATTGACTTTTAGAGTTTAATGTATAGAATTGTATAGACTTGATTATTTTAATATATTTAGGAGTCTTATGTACGATTTAATTATAAATAATATTGGAATGCTCGCCACTCCTTCTGGAAACTCTCCCAGAAAAGGAAATGATCAAAAAGATGTTATAACTATAGAAAATGCATCTATTGGCATAAAAGACGGAGTTGTTGCTTATGTGGGGACAAGTCCTTGTAGTGAAGACGCGAAAACAGTGATTGATGCTAAAAAGTGCTTGGTAACACCCGGTCTTGTTGATGCGCACACTCATTTAGTTTTTGGAGGATTTAGAGAATACGAAATACCTCTAAAACTTTCAGGGGCGACTTACCTCGAAATACTTGCTGCAGGCGGGGGGATACTTTCAACTGTAAAAAACACACGAGAAGCTTCAAAAGATGAGTTATATGAGAAGGCGTCAAGCTTTCTTGATGATATGCTTAAACATGGAACAACTACAGTTGAGGCAAAAAGTGGCTATGGGCTAAACTTAGAAACAGAGCTTAAACAACTTGAAGTGGTTAAACTTCTCAATGAAAAACATAATGTAGATTTAGTTTCTACTTTTATGGGGGCTCATGCTATTCCGTCTGAATATAAAGATAAAAAAGAAGATTTCATAAAATTGCTATGTGAAGAGATTATCCCTAAAGTGGGTACTCTTAAGCTTGCAGAGTTTTGTGATATTTTTTGTGAGACTGGTATTTTTACGGCAGAGGATTCTGAAGTTATATTGAAAGTAGCACAAAGGTATGGCATGAGGTCTAAAATTCACGCTGACGAGATAAATCCTATTGGAGGGTCAAGTTTAGCGGGTAATATTAAAGCCATTAGTGCTGAACATTTAATAGAAGCTGACAGAGCGGGTATGGAGTCGATGGCTAGAGGTGGCACTATTGCAGTATTACTTCCAGCAACGTCTTTTTATTTGGCTAAAAACTTTGCGAAGGCAAAAGAAATGATAAGCTTAAATATACCAGTTGCTATAGCAAGTGACTTTAATCCGGGGTCGTCTCCTAGTTTTAATGTTCAATTTGTTATGAACTTAGGTTACTTAAAATATGGGCTTACACCAGAGGAAGTGCTTACCGCTGTTACTATTAATGCGGCATGTGCGGTGGGTAGAGGGGACACTGTTGGTACAATTGAGGTTGGAAAACAGGCTGACATTATTATTTGGGATGCACCAAACTTAAATTATATATTTTATAGGTTTGGAAATAATTTGGTAGATAAAGTTATTAAAAAAGGGCAATTGGTAGTAGATAACAAAAAATAATATTTTATAATGAAGGAGTATTAAGTATGGGTATTCAGAATCAAGATATTTATAATGCTATGGAGATTAAACTTACAAAGGCTGATATTCCTCCAAAAGCAGTAAAACTAGATCCCTCAGTAAGGCGTGCACCTAAAAGGGTTGTTCACCTAGAAGAGAGTGAAATAGAGCTTGCTTTACGAAATGCTTTACGCTATATACCTTCTGAGTTTCACGCTGAGTTTTTACCTGAGTTTTATGATGAGCTTAAAACTTATGGGCGTATATATGGATATAGATTTATACCAGAAGAGAAAATATATGGTAAGCCAATTGATGAATATAAAGGTAAATGTGTAGAAGGGCGAGCCATACAGGTTATGATAGATAATAATCTTGATATTAATATTGCTTTATATCCTTATGAACTTGTAACTTATGGAGAGACAGGGCAAGTTTGTCAAAACTGGATGCAGTATAGGCTTATTAAAAAATATTTAGAGGCTTTAGAGTCTAATCAAACTTTGACTATAGCATCAGGTCATCCTGTAGGACTTTTCAGATCACATGAAATGTCGCCACGAGTTATAATAACGAATGGCTTAATGATAGGTGCGTTTGATGATTATGACAACTTCGCACGTGCGGCGGCAATAGGTGTTGCTAATTATGGGCAAATGACTGCTGGTGGATTTATGTATATAGGTCCTCAAGGTATTGTTCATGGAACATATTCAACTGTCCTTAATGCGGCAAGGCTTTTTTGTAATGTTAAAAGTGACGGAGATTTATCTGGAAAATTATTTGTAACATCAGGTCTTGGTGGAATGAGTGGGGCTCAAGGTAAGGCTACTGTTATTGCGAATGGGGTTTCTATAATAGCTGAAGTAGATATGTCACGTATTGACACAAGGTATGAGCAGGGTTGGGTCGACAAATTAGCCCATAGCCCTAAAGAAGCGTTTGACTTGGCTAAAGAAATGACACTTTCAAAGACGCCTTGTGCGATAGCTTTTCATGGAAATATTGTAGATTTACTTGAGTATGCGGTAGAAAATAATGAGCATATTGATTTGCTCTCAGACCAAACTTCTTGTCATGCTGTTTATGACGGTGGATATTGCCCTAAAGGAATATCATTTGAAGAGAGGACTATGCTTCTTTCTGAAGACAGAGTAAAGTTTAATGAGCTTGTAAACGCTACACTTAAAAGTCATTATGATGTTATAAAGAAGCTTACTAAAAAAGGAGTATATTTCTTTGATTATGGAAACAGTTTCTTAAAAGCGATTTATGATACTGGTGTTAAAGAGATTGCTAAAAATGGTAGAAACGATAAAGAAGGATTTATTTTTCCGTCTTATGTTGAAGATATTTTAGGTCCTGAACTTTTTGATTTTGGATATGGTCCTTTTAGATGGGTATGTTTAAGTGGTAAAGAGAGTGATTTACTTAAAACAGATGAGGCAGCATTAAGTTTAGTTGACCCGAGTAGGCGTTATCAAGACCGAGATAATTATATGTGGATTAAAAATGCACACAAAAATGCATTAGTAGTTGGAACACAGGCACGTATATTTTATCAAGATGCTGAAAGCCGAACACTTATAGCATTAAAGTTTAATGATATGGTGCGTAAGGGTGAAATTGGAGCTGTTATGCTTGGGCGAGATCATCATGATGTGTCGGGTACTGATTCGCCTTTCAGAGAAACATCTAACATTAAAGATGGAAGTAACATTATGGCTGACATGGCAACTCAGTGTTTTGCAGGAAATGCTGCACGTGGTATGACTATGATTGCACTTCATAATGGTGGAGGGGTTGGTATTGGGAAGTCTATAAATGGTGGATTTGGTATGGTTCTTGACGGAAGTGAGAGAGTAGACAATATTCTTAATGCGGCTATGCGTTGGGATGTTATGGGTGGTGTTGCTCGTCGTGCTTGGGCACGCAATGAGAACTCTATTTCAACAGTTATTGAGTATAATAACAAAAATAAAAAAACTGACCACATAACTATACCATATATTGTTGATGATAAATTGTTTGAGAAAATGTT
Source organism: uncultured Spirochaetia bacterium (assembly GCA_947040945.1). Classification (GTDB taxonomy): domain Bacteria; phylum Spirochaetota; class Brachyspiria; order Brachyspirales; family Brachyspiraceae; genus CAMQVF01. The sequence continues at coordinate 5,615 of CAMRCO010000090.1, read as the reverse complement.
AAAAAAATAAACTAGGAGATGCTTTATGGCAAAGGTAGTTCAATGTGTACCAAACTTTAGTGAAGGTATTAATTTAGATGTTGTTGATCGTATTGCGGCTTGTTTTAAGGATAAAGCAGGTGTAACTTTAATGGGAGTTGAGCCTGATCGTGATTATAACAGAACTGTTGTTACAGTTATAGGAGACCCTGATGCTGTCGTTAAGGCAGTGGTCGAGGCTGTAGGTGTTGCGACAGAGTTAATAGATATGAGGAAACAAAAGGGGGAGCATCCAAGAATGGGAGCGACTGATGTTGTTCCTTTTATACCTATTAAAGACATGACTGTAGATGATTGTATTGAAATTTCAAAAACTGTTGCGAAAGAGATTAATGAGAAATATGGTATACCTATTTTTCTTTATGAGAACTCAGCATCAGCACCAAATAGAATAGCATTGCCTGATATAAGAAAAGGACAGTTTGAAGGAATGGGCGAGAAAATTAAACTTCCTGAGTGGGCACCTGATTATGGAAAAGCTGAAATACATCCAAGTGCTGGAGTTACAGCGGTTGGTTCTCGTATGGCACTTGTTGCTTTCAACATTAATCTTGATACACAAAATGTTGATATTGCTAAAAAAATAGCTATGGCTATTCGTGGTTCAAGTGGTGGATTTAAGTTTATACAGGCAGGCCCTGCTGAAATTAAAGAAAAGAATATTATGCAAGTTACTATGAACATAAAAAACTATAAGAAAAACCCAGTTTATAGAGTATATGAAACAGTTAAAATGGAAGCTAAAAAATATGGGGTTGCAGTTCTAGGTAGCGAGATTATTGGAGCATTGCCTTTAGAAGCTGTTAGCGAATCTTTAGAATATTATTTAGGTCTTGAAGAAGGGCTTAATGGTAAAATTATTGAAACTAAACTTATTGATTAATTAATATTGTTATGTATAAACCTAACTATTTAATACTTATACCAATAATTGTTTTTTATGGAGCATATATTACAAAGGCTATTTTACTCAATAAAAGACAAGGTATAAGTGTTAATCGTTTGGGGCGTGGAGAGAAGGCTACCTACACAAGAATATTAGAGATTTTTTTGATTATCATAACACTTAGTATGCTGGTGTTACAATTGCTAAGTGTTTTTAATGTGTTTCCTATACTCAATATTGGTAAATATAATAAAATAATTGGATTTATTATAGCATTTGTAGGTGCTATAATTTTCGTTATGGCATTAATCGCTATGAAGAATAGTTGGCGAGCTGGAATTGACAAAACACAAAATACTTCTCTTAGAACAAGTGGTATTCTTAAACTAAGTCGTAACCCTGCTTTTCTTGGGTTTGATTTATTTTATATTGGTGTAGCTTATGCTAACCCTAATATTATCATATTTGTGATGGTATTAGTTTCTTTAATTTTATTTCATTTACAGATTTTAGAAGAGGAGAAGTTTCTTTCCATTATTTTTGGAGATGATTACAGAGCTTACAAAGAAAAAGTAAGGCGTTATGTTTAATTAGTTGTATAAAAAAGGAGTATTAAAAATGAAAACAGATATTCAAATAGCCCAAGAATGTAAAATGAAGCATATTGATGATATTGCTAAAAATATGGGGCTTACTCAAGATGATTATGAGGCTTATGGTAAATATAAGGCAAAGGTTGATTTAAGCTTACTTAAAAAACTTGAATCTAAAAAAGACGGTCATCTTATACTTGTTACAGCCATAACTCCGACACCTGCAGGCGAGGGAAAATCTACTGTAACAGTTGGGCTTACTCAGGCATTAAATAAAATGAATAAAAAATCTATTGCCGCATTAAGAGAGCCTTCACTTGGTCCTGTATTTGGTATGAAGGGTGGGGCTACAGGTGGCGGACATTCTCAAGTTGTTCCAATGGAGGAGATTAACCTTCACTTTAATGGAGACTTTCATGCTGTGGGTATTGCTCACAATTTAGTATCTGCCTGCATTGATAATCACCTTAAACAGGGAAATGTTTTAGACATCGACATATCAAAAATTGTGTGGAAGCGTGTGGTTGATATGAATGACAGGTCTTTAAGAAATATTGTTATAGGTCTTGGTGGACGTGAAAATGGAAATCCTCGTGAAGAGTCATTTCAAATTACAGTAGCATCAGAAATTATGGCGACTTTGTGTTTGTCTAATTCTTTAATGGATCTTAAAAAGAAAATCGGTAGCATTGTGTTTGCCTACAATATGAAAGGCGATGCATTAAAAATTGCTGACCTCAAAATAGAAGGAGCAGTTACAGCTTTACTTAAAGAGGCTATTAAACCTAATTTAGTTCAAACACTTGAGAACACACCTGTGTTTATACATGGTGGACCTTTTGCGAACATTGCTCATGGATGTAATTCTATACTTGCGACAAAGCTTGCTCTTAAACTTTCAGATTATGCTGTTACTGAAGCAGGATTTGCAGCAGACTTAGGTGCTGAAAAGTTTTTAGATATTAAGTGTAGACTTGGTAGTATTGAGCCTAGTTGTGTTGTTATTGTTGCGACTTCACGTGCTTTAAAACATCATGGTGGTGCTAAAGATTTGAGTGTAGAAAATGTAGAGGCAGTTACTCGTGGTCTTGAAAACCTAGACAAACATATAGAAAATATGCGTAAATTTAATCTTCCTGTTGTTGTGGCAATTAATAAGTTTGTAACTGACACAGATAAAGAGCTTTCTGCTATAAAAGATCATTGCAGTAAAAATAATGTTAGCGTTTCTTTATGTGAGGTTTGGGAACATGGTGGCGATGGAGGGCTTGATCTTGCTAAAATAGTGCTTGAGCAAATTGAAACAAAAAAATCTCCTTATAAGCCTTTATATTCAATGGATATGCCATTAGATGATAAAATTATAACTATATCAAAAGAGATTTATGGAGCGGATGGTGTTGTGTTTTCAGCTCCAGCTAAAAAAATGATTACTAAACTTACAGAAATGGGGTATGGTAATTTGCCTATATGTATGTCAAAAACTCAAAAGTCTATTTCTGACAAAGCAAATCTTATTGGATGCCCTAAGGGTTTTACAGTGAATATTGATAATATTAAACTTGCCGCTGGTGCTGGTTTTATTGTTGCTATGGCAGGTGGAATAATAGACATGCCCGGTTTGCCTAAAATCCCTTCAGCTGAGTTTATAGACATTGATGAAAATGGTGTCATATCTGGTTTATTTTAAGTTTATAGGAGTTATTTATGAAATTAGTTGATTATAAAGTAATAGATTTTGTTAATGAAGTTGACTCATCGTCTCCTGCCCCCGGTGGAGGTTCAGTGTCAGCTTTAATTTCAGCCACTTCAGCTGCATTATCTAGAATGGTTGGACATCTTACTGTTGGTAAAAAAAAGTATGTTGAACTTGATGATAGCATAAAAAAAGAATTTGAAGAATCATTTACTAAAATAGGAAGTCTTAAAGATGAATTAATTATTCTTGTTGATGAGGATACGGATAATTTTAATCTTGTTATGGACGCATATAAATTGCCAAAAGAAACTGACGATGAAAAATCAGCAAGAAGTTCTGCAATTCAAAGTGCTACTATAAAGGCAACAAAAACACCTTTGAAAGTTGTAACTTTATCTCTTGAGGTATTAAAATTGCTTGGTATTTTTATTGAGCATGGCAACAAAAACGCTTTGTCAGATGTTGGGGTAGCGGCTTTACTTGCATTGGCAGGACTAAAAGGAGCTATACTGAATGTTAAAATTAATATTCCTTCAATTAAAGACGAGGCACTTGTGGCTGAGCTTAAAGCCAAATGTCAAGAATGCTATGACGAGGGTGTTAAAATATCGGACAATATTGAAAAGAAAGTTCTTGAAATGCTTTAATTTTTCTACTAAATTATATATTGGAGTACTATTATGAATGAAGTAGGCTTTGTACTTAAGTTCGATTTAATCGCAACAGTTGCTGTAGGTTTGATGTCGCTTTATTTGGGTATGTTCATTAAAAGAAAGTTTAATGCTTTCGATAGGTTTGGTGTGCCTGCTGCTGTAATTGGTGGAATCATATTTGCTCTGCTTCATTTATTTATAAGGCTACTTAATTTAGGAAGTATTTCGTATGACACTACTTTACAAAACCCTTTTATGCTTGTATTTTTTACAACAATAGGGCTTGCATCATCTGTAGAAGCATTAAAAAGGGGCGGTAAACTTCTTTTCATATTTTGGATTTTAAGTGGTATTATGACTTTTATGCAAACAGTAATAGGTGTTTCTATTGCTAAAGCTTCAGGTATAAACCCGCTTTTAGGTGTGCTTGCAGGGTCAGCGTCTATGTCGGGTGGACATGGCTCTGCTGCGGCTTTTGGTCAAACAGTGGAGTCTTTAGGAGTAACTGGTTCTTTGGCTATGGCTTTGTCATCAGCCACATTTGGACTTGTGGCAGGTGGATTACTTGGAGCACCCTTAGCAATAAGTTTAATAAAAAAGTATGACCTTAAACCGAAAGATGTTTTGTCGAAAGAAGATGCTATGAGCAAGGGTAGGGAGGCGACAGAAGAGAGAAGCCCTATTACTGCTGACAAAATTCTTTCTCATATATTTTTGCTTGCCATACTTATGAGTTTAGGTATTTCTTTAAGCCTTATATTAAAAAACCTTACAGCCATTTCTCTACCTACTTATGTTGGTGCTATGCTTTGTGCTATTATTTTTAATAATATTAATTTAAAGTTTAAATTATTTACCTTAGACAGAAATCTTACAAATATGCTTGGAGACACTTCGCTTAATGTGTTTTTATCGATGGCGTTAATATCACTAAAACTCTGGGAGCTTGCCGACTTGGTTTTGCCTTTGTTCATAATATTAATTGTTCAAGTTTTATTTATGTGGGCTTATGCTAGGTTTATTGTGTTTAGGGCTATGGGTTCTAATTATGATGCGGCTGTTATTGTTTCAGGTATGTGTGGCTCAGGACTTGGGGCAACGTCGAACGCGATGATTAATATGGGGGAGGTTAGCGGTAAGTTTGGCTACACTGTAAGCCCTTATATTATTGTTCCTTTAACAGGTGCTTTTTTGATAGACATATTTCAAATGCCTGTTATTATAACCGCTATTAATCTTTTTAAATAATATTTTATTTTTTAGAAAGTTTTGTTTGGGGGTGGTGTATTAAAAATCTTTAAGGGTAGAAATAATGGCTGATATTAATAATGAAGAAGAAGCAGAAAAGTTTTATGATGAAGGTTTAAAACTTTTTAATAATGGGGAATACCTAAAATCAATAGAGTGTTTTAATAAAGTAATAGAGATTAATCCAGACTACGAGGATGCCTATAATAATAGAGGTACTGCTTACGCCAGTTTAGGTGAATACGAAAAAGCAATTGAAGACTTTAGTAAAGCAATAGGGCTTAATCCTAATAATGGCAATGCTTATTATAATAGAGGTACTGCTTATGTCAAATTAGGTGAACACTTAAAAGCAATTGAAAATTATAATAAAGCAATAGAGATTAATCCAGACTACGAGGATGCCTATAATAATAGAGGTAATGTTTATAATGATTTAGGGGAACACTTAAAAGCAATTGAAAATTATAATAAAGCAATAGAGATTAATCCAAAGT
>CAMRCO010000089.1 GCA_947040945.1 uncultured Spirochaetia bacterium | reverse complement strand
TTGTGGCGAGGATTTTGTAAATTTCTGATTGTAATTTTTTGGAGTACCGCATGTTGTTTTGTCAATTTATAAGGAATTATTAAATACTGCTATACTACTTCGAGTATAATTTTGTGCTAATAAATACTACTCATAGAAACTACACATATTGAAACAGACGTGCAAAGTGTTGGATTTGTTGCTTTTTGTGACACTGGAAGTGCAGTGTACAGACGTAAGACGTGTTGGTTTTTTGATAGATTCATATTCATTATAGATAACTATCTCTATCAAAACATGCACTAAATCAAGATTGTATTGACAATTATACATATTGCAACTATACTAAATATGTAGGCTTTAATTATGAATAGTCAATACTGTATTTTAAGGAACAAATGATGAAAGACTCTTATAAAGAACGAATGGACAAGGCAATTGGAAACTTCCAAAATGACTTAAACGGAATAAGAACTGGTCGAGCAAATGCTTCAATACTTGACGGAATTAGAGTAGAAGCTTATGGAGACTTAGTGCCTCTAAAACAGGTAGCAAGTGTTTCGACACCTGATGCTAAAAGTATTATGATTCAGCCATTTGACAAAACTCTTAGTGGCGAAATAGAAAAGGCAATACTGAAAGCTGACTTGGGTTTTAACCCATATAGTGATGGCGGAAATATTCGTATTATGGTACCTGAACTTACTAAAGAAAGAAGAGAAGAGCTAAAAAAAGGTGTTAGACATAGATCAGAAGAAGCTCGTGTTGCTATTCGTAATATACGCCGTGATGAAAATGAACATACAAAAAAAGAACTTAAAGAAAAGCTTATAACAGAAGATGAATCTAAAGGTACAGATAAGAAAGTTCAAAAAGATACAGACGAGTTCATAAAAAAAATAGACACCTTGACAAGTGCTAAAGAAAAAGAACTAGACACAATATGATTAAAAAGAAGAGCACTCCAAATCATGTAGCTATAATTATGGACGGAAATGGCAGATGGGCTCTGAAAAATGGAAAGACTAGAAAAGCAGGACATAGAGCTGGAAGCAAAAATGTTATGAGTATTATAGAAGCAGCATGTGAAGAAGGCATAAAATACATTACTCTTTACGCTTTTTCAACAGAGAATTGGAAACGCCCAGAAGATGAAAAAAAAGCACTCTTTAACCTATTAAGCGAGTTTTACAAAAAAGAGATAGACCGACTTATAAAAAACAATATCTTAATTAAGCATATAGGAGACATATCTAAGTTTCCAAAGCAAACACAAAATATAATACGTGAAACAGAGGAGAAAACTTCAGCATTATCTGAAAATACTAAAATAACCGTTATTATAGCATTAAATTATGGGACTTACGACGAAGTTAAGCGTGGTCTTATTAAATTTTATGAAGACGTTAAAAGTGATAAAATAGATATAAGCTCAATAGAAGAGACTACTATATTAAATTATTTAGACACAAAAGAAATACCTAATCCTGATTTACTTATAAGAACATCAGGTGAATATAGAATAAGCAATTTTTTACTTCTACAGATAGCATATACAGAATTATACTTTACAGATACTCTGTGGCCTGATTTTTCAAAAGAAGAATTTACAAAAGCTATTGACTCATATACAAAAAGAGAAAGACGCTATGGAGGGATATCATCATGAGAAAAAGACTACTAGTACTACCAATTGTTTTTTTATTTTTACCAATTTTATTTATAGATAAATTTCTACCACTTTTTTATATAGTATGTATTATTACAAGTTCAGTAATAGCACTAGAAATATTTTTTATGGCAGGCATAAACTTCAAGAATAATCGCCTACTAATTTTGACAACTCTAGCATTTTTTATTCTCCAATACTTAGGTATTTTAATATTAAGTGGAGCATTTTCGTTTAAGACTACTGTTTTAAGCCCCACAGAGCTATCTCTTATAAGTATATTATTATTTGCCTCTAAGCTTATCGCTATTAATATGTGCGAATCGAATGGTAACACATTTGAAAAAAAAGGCAAAAATATTATGCTAGCATTTTTTATTTTTGTATATATAGGTATTTCTTTATCTTATGTTACACTTATAAGACTTATGCCTCATGGTAAATATTTAGTTTTCTTTGTAATGAGTTCTGCTTGGCTTTCTGACACAGGTGGATACACCATAGGTAAACATTTTGGAAAACATAAAATGATAACTTCAGCATCCCCAAATAAAACTTATGAAGGAATAGTTGGGATGTTTATATTTTCTTTTACATTCGCATTCCTTTTTATATTAGGTTCTAAATCTGGTTTTTTCGCCCCTCTTTTAGGTAAAGATATTTTGCCATATTCAAATTTAACCATATACGTAATAGCTTTTATATTCACTGTAACCAGTTTTTTAGGAGATATGGGAGAAAGCATTATAAAAAGAATGTTTAATAAAAAAGATTCAGGAAAAATATTACCCGGTCATGGTGGGACATTTGACATATTTGATAGTTTAGTAATAACCGCATTTGTAGGATATTATATTTTTCTATTTTTATAAACAAACTTATATTTAAACTTGAGAATCTCCCTATACAATATTAATAAACATTCTACTTAAAAAGACTTATTATAATATACAGACACAAATTTAAGCATTTCAACATCTAAAAAACCTTAATTTATTACTATATAAAGCATTCAAATTCGTATTATACATACAATTCTTATCAAAGCTATTGACAAACATCGCAATCTACTAGATAATGAATAGAGAGGTGTTTATCGCAGGATAAATCTAAACTTCATACTAATTTAAATCGGCGTAAAAAAAGTGTATATGTTATATGTCAGAAGAACTCTTCACTCGAAAACAGTCAGCAAAGGATTTATTAAACAATGCTGAAGAAAAACTATCTAGAGGTTTATTTAAAGAAGCGTTAGAAGATTTAGAAAGAGTTATGGAAATAAATATTGATTATCCAACAGTATATGAGAACATAGCTTGCGTAAAATTTTGGCTAAACAGAGAAGATAAAATAGCAATTCTTAAAAATGATAATATGCAACTTGCTCTTTTCTTAGATACTGCCTATAAAAACTTTATAGTGTTTTCAAAAAGAAGAGCTTTCGACCATCTTTTAATGTCTACTGTAGCTATACATAAGTATGTTTACAAAAAGATTATACACCTTATGACATATAAGGACTTAGATGGAAAAAAAGATGCTAAAAGCAATTTAATTTTGCTAGGAAAAGCTTTTATGGAGCTTCAAAATTATACTAGTGCGATAAAAACTTTTGACTATCTTAATTCTGTAGATCCTTACAATGGGGAGTGTTTATTTTATCTTGCTGAAGCTTATTACAGAATAGATAATCAGAAGCTAGCGAAGATTTATTTAAGAGACGCTTTATTTTATGGTAGTGCTAATAATATTCTAGACTACCCTATTACTATGAATTGGTTTTATGAAATACGTAGCGTTATAGAGAAAAGAGGTATTCATAACAGTAGTGAAGAGGAGATATCAAGCTGGATGAGTGCTTACGGTGAACTTATGAATATTTTAGATGTGAAGAGGTCTTTTACTGAAAGTGAAGAGATTCAAATAAGACGAAACATGTCTAAATTAGAAGCTGAACACAGAAAAATAAAACTAAGGAATGAAGTATCTCCTAAACTGCTTGCAAATTATGCTTGGATTATGACGTCCATTGTTATAAATAAGGATGAGAAAGATAAGGAAGAAGTTACTATAATTGGACGCAAGATGGCACTAATAGATAAAGAACTTCTACAGTATTATATAAAATTATTAGATTTAGAGGAGTAAGTAAGATGTCTAAAATAGCTTTACAAAAACTTGAAAATGTTTTTTCAGAAGAACTACTTATTAGAAAACAAAATAGAAATTATACTATTAAAGATTTTGAAGAACTTTCCAGTATAATAAATGAAATAAAAGATATAGAAGATATTGAGGCTGCCATTACTTTATCTAAAAAGCAAATTGAAAGAAATCAGCAAAATATGGCTGCACTTTACAGTTTTTCTTTATTAAATTTTAATACAAAAAACTATACTGAGTCAGCTTTTGAACGCATACTAGCTTCTTTCAAGAAATTTGAGAACTGGGCAGTAGTTGAATATTTATCAAAAGAAATTTTAGACCATTATGAAAGCGACTATGCTTTAAGATATTTAGCTCATTGCTATGAGTTTACTAAGAAAAAAGAAGAAGCATTAGCAATATGGGAGCGTCTTATTAAATTTGACACTTCTAATCCTGAACTACCTGAAAAAGTTGCTCACCTCAAAGAAGAGGCAGGAAAGTTTGATGAAGCTCAAAGCTACTATAAAATAGCTTTTGAAAGAAACTTAATTAAACAAAGAGCTATAGCTGAAGTTAATATAAAAAAAGTGTTAGAACTAAAGCCTAATAATTTTTCGTATTTAGTTAAAAATGAGCTAGCATTAGCACAACTTGTGAATGCTGATGTTATGATAGACACTTGGAAAATACTGTTTTTTTACTACTTTGAGAATGGCTTAAATAAAGAAGCATTAAACACTATAAAACATTTATTACATTATGAGCAAAGTATTGTAAAGCAAAATAATAAAAAAGCTAAGTTTTTTAGACATAGACTAGTCGAAGTATATGAAGCTTTATACCCTAATCACACTTTAATTGAAAAAATAAAAGAAATATCGAATATAATTAATGTATTTAAAGAGCCAAAAGAGTGTATTGAAATATTTGAAAAATATATACAATATGATAAAGGCAAATATGTTATACATAGACAATTTGGTGTTGGAAAAATACGAGAGATTACAATAGATAGTGTTATAATAAAATTTGTTAGTCAGGAAGAACTCAGAAAAATGACTTTTGATATGGCTATAAAATCTCTTAAAACATTAGAAGCAGATGACATTAATGTATGGAAAGCTTATAAAATTACAGAAATTAAAAAACTAGCAGAAGATAACCCTACAGAGGTACTTGAAATTATATTAAAACATACAAAAAGTATAACAACTAAGGATTTGAAACTAGAAATAGTTCCGTCTATAATTGCTGAAGTTGCCTATACAAAATGGCTTGAACAGGCAAAGAAAAAAGTACGTGCTAGCACAAGTGTAAAATTTGAAAAAAATAATTTCTTATCAAACAAAGATGCTTTAAGTTATGATATTGAAACTGTAAAGAAATTTGAGGCTGCTAGTGAGTTTTTATCAAAGTATCAAATATATATGGAATATTTGCATTATAGCAAAGATACAAAGTCAGACGAATCAAATAAGATGTACAATTACTTTAAAGAAACCGCCAACAATGAAGACGGTAGTGAACTAGCAAGAATAACAAGTACAATTTTACTTAAATTACATGGAGATTCTAATACACCAGACTTAGACAAACTTATATCCAATGTTACAAACCATACAGCAATATATGAAGTGTTGCCATCAGCTAGTTATAGAGAAAAATATATTGCATCATTAAACAAAACTTATGGAGATGACTCTGATGCTATTATATGCAAAATGCTTTATTCAAGCCATGTAAAAAACCATTACCTCATCGTTAGCAAATTAATTAATGAGAAAAAAGTTCCTCTACTTGAAAAAACAATTGCTGATATATTTCTACATTATAAAGAACATCCAGAATCATTTTTATATTTTTCTCAAAAAATACTTGATGGAGAATATATTGATGCTATTGGTCGAAATATAAATATAAACTTAGAAATACTTATGGCTGACATGCTTAGTTTAATTCCTTACCTAAATAAGTTAAGTGATAAAAAAGAGGCAGCTTTACATTCTAGAAAAATGCTTAAAACAGTTTATGAGCTTATATTTGAAAAAGAACATTTAGTACATTTTATTAAAAACGAAGCAGAAGATAGTGTTAAAAAAATATATAGTGAGTTTCAAAAAATCACTACACTTGAACAGCATTATCAAACAGAAATTATTACACATGTTACAAAACGTTTTGCACACTTGGAATAGTAAGAAATAAGTACTTTCGACTTTTATACCAAATTAGTCGAGAGTTTAAAACTTGAATAAAGTGCTTGACAAATTGTTTATTATTTGTTTTAATGTATATTAGATTATTAAAGTAGAAGGTGAATATGGATTTAGCTCTAAAAGATAAAGTAGTTCTTATAACTGGTGGTAGTCGTGGAATAGGCTATGCTGTGGCAAGAGCATTTGCTTCAGAAGGTTCTAAAGTTATAATTACTTCTACAAAAAAAGAAGTGGCTGAAAGTGTTGCTAAAAGTTTAAGTGATGAGTTTAGCATAGACGCTTTAGGACTTGAGCAAAATGTCGCTTCAAGCGAGTCCTCTAAAAATGTTGTAGATTCAGTCATAGAAAAATATTCCTGTATAGATGTTCTAGTAAATAATGCTGGAATTACAAATGATATGTTAGTTATGCAAATGACAGACAATGACTGGAGTTCAGTAATAGATACTAATTTATCAGGATCATTTTACATTATACGTGAATGCACAAAATATATGCTTAAACGTCGTAGTGGAAAAATAATCAATATGTCTAGTGTTGTTGGAAAAAATGGAAATGCGGCACAGGTTAATTATGCAGCATCAAAAGCTGGTGTAATTGGTATGACAAAGGCAATGGCTAAAGAGTTTGCAGGAAGAAATATTAATGTAAACGCTATAGCACCGGGGTTTATAGAAACAGACATGACTGGAGTTTTACCAGAAAATGTTAGAACGAAGATTAAAGAAGCAACCCCTCTTAAACGATTTGGTGATGGCAAAAATGTGGCTGACGCTACCCTATTTTTAGCATCCCATTTAAGTGATTATATTACAGGAGAGGTTATAGCAGTTGATGGTGGAATGTCTATCTAAAATAACAATATAGTTTTCTATATTTTTATTAATAAAAAAGAGAATAAGGAGCATAATATGTCTTATGTAGATGACGTGAAGAAAGTTGTTGCTACACAGCTTAATATTTCGGACGAAAGCAAAATTACAGAGGATGCATCATTTGTAGATGATTTAAATGCAGACTCACTTGACCTAGTTGAACTTGTTATGGAACTTGAAAAAAGTTTTGACATAAAAATACCTCAAGAGGATCAAGAAAAAATTAGAACTGTGGCTGATGCTGTGAAGTATATAGAAGAGCATAAGAAGTAGAATTGTTTTTTATAAATATATCTTGCAAGTAGTTTCTAATAACTTTACTTACAAGATATATTTATAACTTATGTTAATTATTAGGAGATAAAAATGGCTGAACGTAGAGTTGTTGTTACTGGTATGGGAATTGCTAGTCCTATAGGTAACGATTTAAAAACTTTTTGGGATAATTTACAAAACGGAGTGTCGAATATTGACATATTTGCTAAATATTTTGACCCTGAAAAAGAAGGTCTGATTACAAAATTTGGAGGAGAAACTCCCCCACTTGAAGGTGATTATTATTCAGATAAAAAAATGCTTAAGCGTTTAGATCCATTTATTAATTTTGCTATGTATGCAGCATATCACGCATTAGATCAAGCAGGACTTCGCAGTAAAGAAGGCTTTGTTTCTCACAGAGCAGGAATTACTATAGGAAGTGGTATTGGTGGTATTAATACATTAATTCGTGACCATAGTGTGCTATTAAACGATGGACCTTCAAGAGTATCTCCATTTTTTATTCCAATGCTAATAGGAAATATGGCATCAGGCTTAATTGCTATGGAGTATGGCTTTCAAGGTGTGAATTATGCCCCTGTTACAGCATGTGCAACAGGAACCCATTCTATAGGTTTAGGATTTAAGCATATAAAAGACAATGAAGCTGATATAATGCTCGTTGGTGGGTCTGAAGCAGGACTAACACCTCTTGCGATAGCAGGGTTTAATAATGCTCGTGCTTTATCTACTAGAAATGATAACCCAAGAGCTGCTAGCAGACCTTTTGATAAAGACAGAGACGGTTTTGTTATGTCTGAAGGTTCTGGAGTTTTAGTATTAGAAGAATATGAACACGCAAAAAAACGTGGTGCTGAAATATTAGGTGAAATTGCTGGATTTGGATTTACATGTGATGCTAATCATATAACAGCTCCACTAAGCGATGGTTCTATGAGTGGACTTGCTATGGAACTTGCTATGAAATGTGCTAATATTGGTCCTGAAAAAATTGACTATATTAATACACACGGAACATCTACTCCTGTTGGAGACATAGCTGAAGTTATGGCTATAAAAAGGACTTTAGGAAACAGAGCTAAAGAAATAAAAATAAACTCTACAAAATCTATGACTGGACATACTTTAGGAGCTGCTGGTGCTATTGAAGCTATCACAACCATACTTAGTATAAGAAATAAAATTGTGCATCCTACTATCAATCTTGATAATCAAGACCCTGAATGTGACCTTGACTGTGTACCAAATGAGGCTCAAGATTATAATATAGAATATGCATTAAGTAACTCACTAGGTTTTGGTGGACATAATGCATCTATACTAATAAAAAAGTTATAGCTCGTTAATTTAAGTTCTTCATATATTTGTCTTTATATTTGTAAGCTAAGACTTTTTTATTATAAAGAATAGCAAGATGTTTAATGTCAGATTCTTGCATAGAGTCTGTGTCTATAGCAAGCATATAAGCATCATCACTTAAAACTTTACTCATTATAGAAATATATGAAGACATATTGTTATCTATAATATACTTTAGTATAAAAGAAACAATAAAAAGAAATAATAATAATGATATTATATAAAGCATTACAAATATATAATATGTTGTTATAAACATTTTTCCGCTTTTTATAAAAAATACTCCATACCCTTTTATTATTGTAGTTTCAAAAAGCATGTATTTTGACTTAAACTTATCAAAGTCATCTGATTTATATTTAAGATCATTATCATAATAAAGAAGAATACCGTCATACTCTTTAGCAAAAGCTTCGTAGTCTAAGTTATCAGTATTATCAACATAAATATTCGAAAACATATAATTTGCTTCA
>CAMRCO010000088.1 GCA_947040945.1 uncultured Spirochaetia bacterium | reverse complement strand
TAAAAAATATTGACAATGAAAAAAAATTGAATATACTACTAAACAGAGTTTAACTATTTATGGAGTATATTATGTTTTTTTTAAATCCTGTAGTACTATCAGTTATTACTATGATAGTACTCTGCTTACTCAACTTAAATGTCCTTTTTGCTTTACTTGTGGCAGCACTAGTTGGAGGGGTCGCCTCTGGAATGCCTTTTAATGAAGTTCTACCGACTCTTGTTGGAGGTATGGGAGGAGCATCAGAAACTGCTTTAAGTTATATTATGCTTGGTACTTTCGCTGTATTTATTAACCAAGTAGGACTTGCTGCTGTTTTAGCTAGAAAAATAGCTAGTGTAGTTACAGGTAAAAGAGTATTATTTTTATTTATTATAGCAGGTGTTGCCTGTCTATCACAAAACTTAATCCCTATTCACATATCATTTATACCAATATTAATACCACCTTTGCTATATGTTATGAACAAAGAAAAACTGGACAGACGTGCTGTAGCATGTGCTTTAACATTTGGACTTAAAGCTCCATACATAGCATTGCCTGTAGGATTTGGACTTATATTTCATGGTATAGTTGTTTCTTCACTAAAAGATAATGGTGTAAATGTTACATTAGCAGACACATCTAAAATTATGTGGGTAATTGCTGCTAGTATGTTCTTAGGTCTTATATTTGCTATATTTGTTTCATACAGAAAAAATAGAGAATATAAAGATATTAAAATAACTGAAGGCGACGAGGTAGTTAATGATAAATTTACAAAAGCACATTGGTTCACAATCATCGCTACACTATTAGCATTCACTATACAAATAATCTGGGGTTCTTTACCACTAGGTGCTTTAGTTGCTATACTATTCTTAGCAATAACAAGAACAATAAAATTTTCTGACATCGACAAAGGAATGGCTGGCGGTATAAAACTTATGGGTTTCATCGCTTTTGTTATGCTTGTTGCAGCAGGATACGCAACAGTTATAAGAGAAACAGGAGCAGTTGCTTCACTAGTAGAAGATGTTGTTGGCGTAGTAGGTAACAACAAGCCTGTTGCTGCATTTGTTATGCTTATTGTAGGTCTTTTAATAACAATGGGAATCGGTACTTCTTTTGGTACAATTCCAATCCTTGCGGCTATTTATTGTCCTCTAGCTTTAGAATTAGGTTTCTCACCTACTGCTATAATAATTTTAGTAGCAGCAGCTGGTGCTTTAGGAGATGCTGGAAGCCCTGCTTCAGACTCAACACTTGGGCCAACAGCTGGTCTTAACGTAGACGGACAACACCGACATATTTGGGATACATGTGTACCAACATTCCTACACTACAATATTCCAATTATAATAGTTTCATTAATAGTTTCATTAATAGTCTAATTAGTTTAGTTAGATTTATTAATACCGATTATATAAAAACGTTTGGTTAGTAGTTATGTAATATAAAAAATTAAATAATTGGAGTCTTCTGTTATTATGAATGAAATAGAAATTGACGGCAATAGCCTCACAGTTAAAGACATTGTAAGTGTAGCTAGAAATGGATATAAAGTAAGTATCACAAGCGATGCGAAGTCTAAAATCAAAATAGCAGAAGATTATGTTAAAAAGCTTGTAAAAGAAAATAAAATAGTTTATGGAATAACAACTGGTTTTGGTAAATTTTCAGATGTACATATCAATCCAAAAGATACTGAAGAATTACAAAGAAACCTAATTATAAGTCATTCATGCTCTCTCGGCTCTCCTCTAAGTGAGGAGACCGTGCGGGCTATTATGACTATGCGTGCCAATGCTTTATCAAAAGGAAACTCAGGTGTAAGACTTTCTACAGTTGAAACACTTACCCAAATGTTAAACGAAGGCGTACATCCTGTCGTATATGAAAAAGGGTCTTTAGGAGCAAGTGGAGATTTAGCACCACTATCTATGATGGTACTTGTAATGCTTGGACTTGGAGAAGCTTTCTACAAAGGTGAAAGAATGAAAGGCGAGACTGCCATGTCTAAGGCTGGCATAGATGTAATAAAACTTACATCAAAAGAAGGACTTTCTCTCATTAATGGAACACAAGTTATGACGGCGATTGCTGCTTTAACTATTTATGATTCTAAAAATCTTATAAAATCAGCAGACATATCAGCATCTCTAACTATGGAAGCTTTACAAGGAATAATGGATGCATTTGACGATAAAGTTCAACAAGTAAGAGGTCATAGCGGACAAATAAAAACTGCTGAAAATATAAGGACAATACTTAAAGGAAGTAAGCTTACAACAAAACAAGGTGAGATACGAGTTCAAGATGCATACTCTTTAAGATGTGTTTCACAAGTTCATGGAGCTATAAGAGACTCTATTGAATATGTGCATTCAGTTATTGAAAAAGAAATTAACGCCGCTACCGACAACCCATTAGTGTTCCCTGAAACTGATGAGGTAATTTCAGCTGGAAACTTTCATGGTGAGCCAATAGCTCTTGTAATGGATTTTTTAGGAATAGCACTTTCAGAAATAGCTAATATTTCAGAAAGAAGACTTGAAAGACTTGTAAATCATCAGTTAAATGACTTACCAGCATTCTTATCCCCAAATGGCGGACTTCATTCAGGATTTATGATTGTGCAATATGCCGCAGCATCTTTAGTATCTGAAAATAAAGTGTATGCTCATCCTGCAAGTGTTGACTCAATACCCTCCTCAGCGAACCAAGAAGATCATGTAAGTATGGGAACAACAGCTGCACGAAAATGTAGAGACATATTAGACAATGCACAAAAAGTTATAGCACTTGAAACTTTCACATCGTCTCAAGCTATAGGCTTCAGAGATGCAACTAAACTCGCTTCTGCCACAGATAAAGTTTATAAAAGAATAAGAAAAGATGTCGACTTCATTGAAAACGACACTGTAATGTACACAATAATAGAAACTTTTGACAAGTGGATAAAAGAAGCTATATTTGTGGATATTGTTGAAACAGAAATAGGAAAAGAATTAAACTAAGAAACATTATGTTTTTGAAGTAAGTTTATAATTTCTTCTACGCTTTCAGTTTGCATAAACTCTATTTTTTGAGTTCTTGTTAAACCTGCATACGCTAAATATTTCATAATGAACTTACGCATAAAATGTATTCCTCTAATTTCGCCATAAAGATGTGTGCATCCTTTTAGGTGCCTAATTATTATGTCTTTAATAGAATATTTTTTTGGCTCTTCATTTGGCTCAAATACACGGTTTAATTCATCAAATATCCAAGGACATCCAACAGCTCCACGGCCAACCATAATGCCATCAACTTTAGATATTTCGAATGCCTTCACAGCATCACTATATGACTTAACGTCTCCATTACCTATAAGTATAAAATCTCCTAGTGCATTTTTAGCCTCAGCTATAGCCTCCCAGTCGGCAACCCCTCTATACATATCACTTGCATATCTTCCATGCAAAGTTATGAATGCAGGCTTCTCTTCTTTAAGCGCTAAAATTCTTTCAACAGTTCCTCCCTCCCCTCGCTTAAACCCAAGTCTTACTTTTACAGATACAGGACATTTTGCTACACTTTTAACAGCACGAAGAATAGACAGCATTTTATTTGTATCAGTGAGAATAGCAGACCCGCCACCACTTCTCACAACTTTTCTTGTGGGGCATCCCATATTTATATCAATAAATGAGTAAAAAGATAAGTCGCTTTCTTCTATAGCTTTTTTATATTCATCCTCATTACTACCAAAAAGCTGAAGAGACAATGGGGCTTCATGTTCTAAATATTCCATGTATTTATATGTTTTAGATATTTGCCTTGAAAGAGCAGCAACACTCACAAGTTCAGTAACTAAAAGTCCTGCCCCAAACTCACGACATAATGAGCGAAATACATAATCAGTGTATCCTGCCATAGGTGCTAAAAAAAATCGTGAGGGTATGTGAACGCCCTCTATGTTTATAGATTTATTCATTATAGCTAAATACCTCTAACGTATTTCCACTATACGAATACTATTCTCTTGCCATCTTCCTTGCCATTTACTACCACTAACAACTAATGCAGTGTCTCCACGACTTACAAAACCTCTATCTATAAGCTCTTTCTCAAGCAAGTCAATTTGACCACGATGTTTAATAGATTCACTAAAGTTAAGCTCCTCAGGCATTTCAATTGTAAATACATTATGCCATAAAGAAAGAGAGGCACAGTCTTCAGCATGTGATGATAAATATACTATAGGAGATTTAGGTCTTCTTTTTGATAATGCTGTAACTGTTTTTCCTGACCTTGACAATGCTATTATAACTTTATTATCTAGTGAATATGAAAGATGTGCTGCACTTTCAGCAATACTTCTTGTAATACTATTTGTTGTGTGAAAGCTATTATACTTTACTGTTTCTATGGCACTTTCTGTATACGACACTATTTGAGCCATAGCAACAACTGCCTCTATTGGATAATCACCAAAAGCAGTCTCCCCCGACATCATCACAACGTCAGTTCCGTCTATTACAGCATTCGCAACATCACTTGATTCTGCTCTTGTAGGAACTGGACTTTTAGTCATACTTTCAAGCATTTGAGTTGCTATAATACTAATTTTACCACGCTCATTTGTTATTTTCAATATTCTTTTTTGTTGTATAGGAACTTCTGAAAAAGGAATCTCAACACCTAAATCACCTCGTGCAACCATTACCCCATCAGATTCTTCCACTATACTTTCTAAATTCTCAAGTGATTGTGTATTTTCAATTTTAGATATAATACCTATTTTTTCAAATCCATTATCTGAAAGAATTTTTCGGAGCCCTATAACATCATCAGCATGCCTAACAAAACTTAATCCCAAATAATTAGCTCCATTTTTTGCAGCAAATAATGCATCACTTATATCTTTATCTGTAAGAACTTTTGTTGTAACATGAGCACCGGGCAAGTTTATACCCTTACCACTTAAAATAAGTCCCCCTGTTACTGTTTTACAAATAACCAATTTTTCTTCATCATTTTTATCTTCTACTACAAGCCTTATAGTTCCATCAGCAATTAAAAGCTCTGATCCTTTACTAACATCATTGGCTATATTTGCATGAGTGGTAGGTATTATATTGTCATCTGAAACTTCTTTATGCCCACTAAGGCTAACCAAGTCCCCTGCCTCAACTCTTCTTGGTTCTTTTAATATACCAATTCTTATTTTTGGACCTTGTAGGTCAGCAAGTATTGCAACAGGTTTATTCAGTTTTGATGAAGCTTCCCTAATAAGTTTTATATAACCCAAGTGATCATCATGTGTGCCAAAAGAAAAATTAAGCCTACAAGCATCAGCTCCTTCTTTAATGATACTAGTTACAGTTTTTTCATTAGCAGACTTAGGCCCTATTGTAGCTATAATTTTAGTTTTTCTCATAATTTAATTTTTCCTTTTTTACAAATATAATTGTTTTAATTATAGCATATTTCTAAAACTTTGAAACATTACATTTATTTTAATTGCAATATTTTTATCTATGCTATATCCTTAATTTAAGAAGAATAAACATTAAATGGAGCAACACAAAATGAAAAATTTTACAAAACTTATTATTACATTAATATTTATGCTTAGTTGTTCTAATCAAGAATATTCAGAACTTATGCTTGGAAACATTACAATTGATGTGCCAAGCGAAATAAATCCTAACTTTATAAGATTACAACCAGAAACTTTGGGCGTAATCCAGTTTTACGAGTCTTATGGTTTTGAGGAAACAGAAGCTATATTTAGTGTATTAAGATCAAAATATAAAACATCTTATGCTGAAACTGTAACATTAGAAGAGATTACTGATGGTATGATAAGTGATATAAGAATGAATACTCAATTTAAAGAATTTAAACTTATTTCAAAAGAAGAAACCACTGTAGGTAATATCCCGGGATATATTGTAGTATGTGAATTTTATTATGGGCCAAACAAAACACGTAATAAATTTGCTGTTTTTTGGAATAATGACCTAGTACAAATAATGTGCATGTATAATGAAAGTAGCAAAAAATCAGAAAAGATGATAAATAAAGTTATTGACTCTGTTAGGATTTCAAAACAATAATGAAATTTAGAAGACGACTTCAGTTAAAGCAAGGGATTGATCTTACCCCTATGATTGATGTTGTATTTAATCTACTCATATTTTTTATGATAGGCTCAACTCTAATAGACACACCACAACTTAAAATAACTTTACCAGAATCAACCGCATCAGAAGGCGGAGATGATTCAAAAATTATTATTATAACCATATCGGAAGATGACAATCTTTATATAGGTAGTGAAAAATTAAGTTTTGATGACTTAGATGGCAAACTCTCTAGCATGTCTAAAGAAGATAATGCCCTAGAGAAAACTGTTCAAATTAGAGCAGATGAAAATGTTATTACTAAAAATTTAATATTTGTAATAGATAGTGTAAAAGAATCAGGATTCACAAAACTTAGTATAGCCACAGATACTAAGCCTTAAAAAACAACTAATTAATGGTATAATAAAAATATGATTGAAAGCAATGTCAAAAATGACCTAACCCATGGGACTCCGTGGAAAAAAATAATTCGGTTTGCCCTACCTCTTTTTCTAGGGAATATTATTCAGCAATTATATAACACAGTTGATGCGGCAGTGGCTGGACACTTTATAGGCTCTCATGCATTAGCGGCTGTTGGTTCCAATATGCCAATTATGCAAATGGCTGTAGCTATATTTTTTGGAATCACAATGGGTGCTAACATACTCATATCACAAAATTATGGTGCAAAAAACTATAATGCACTTAAAAATATTGTAGATACTTTTATGATATTCGTTTATATAGCATCATTATTATTTACAGTTTTTGGACTTTTAATATCGGGAACTATACATGCTTTCCTTAAAACACCTTTAGAAATACTTCCATACTCTTTATCATACCTAAATATAATGTTGCTTGGAATGCTTCCTATGTTTGGATATAATGCAGTGTCTGCTGCTCTACGTGGTATAGGAGACACAAAAACACCACTGCTACTTTTAATAGTAGCAAGCATTATTAATGTAGTACTCGATATAGTTTTTGTAACTGTGTTTAATATGGGTGTAGGTGGACTAGCATTAGCAACAGTACTTGCACAAACTTTTTCGTTTATATTTGGAATTATATTTATAAACATTAAACATCCTATTGTAAGCATACATTTTAGGAGTGCAAAATTTAACTTCAGTGTGCTTAAAGACCTGCTCATTATAGGGCTTCCTACTGGTGTTCAAATGAGTTTTATTTCTGTTGGAATGTTTGTAATACAGTCTTTAGTAAATAGCTTTGGTTATATTACTATGGCAGGATATAATGCCGCTATGAGAATTGAAATGTTTGCTATATTGCCTGCTCAAAACTTTGGTATGGCTATGGCTACATTTATGGGTCAAAATGTTGGAGCTCAAAAATGGGACAGAGTTCGTGTTGGCGTAAACTCAACTCTTATAATGAGCCTAATAATATGTACATTTGTAGCCACAACAATATTCTTTTTATCGGATGAACTTTTAATGCTCATTACAAAAGATGAAGAGGTTATTAAAACAGGAGCAAGATACCTAAGAATCGTTTCTCCATTTTATTTAATAGCAACCTATTTATTTACAATGGCTAGTGGTATAAGAGGGTCAGGTGCTACATTTATACCAATGTTGATCGCAGGATTTGGGCAAGTATTTTTAAGAATCCCGTTGGCATATTTTCTTGTAAGCATTCTAAAAACACCTGATGGAATATGGATTGCGGTACCGCTTTCTTGGATAAGTGGGGCTATACTCACACATATATATTATAAAAGTGGAAAATGGAAAAAACATATTAGAGTAAAAAGTGAAACTAATGAAATATAAAGTTACACACTAATTATAATCTACGTATATGAAAACCACCATCAGCATTAATAATCTGTCCAGTGCAGAAGTCTAAATTCCCACTACATAAAACTAAAACAGAATTAGCAACATCTTCTGGCGATCCAAATCTACGAATTGGTGTCAAACCATTATCGATTAATAGCTTATACTTTTCTTTAACTTCACTTGTCATATCAGTCAAAATTATACCAGGCCTTATCTCAAAAACAGGTATATTATATTCAGATAATCTATCTGCAAACAGTGAAGTAATCATAGATATTCCAGCTTTAGAAATACAATACTCACCTCTACTTGTAGAAGATGTATATGAAGATATTGATGAAATATTTATTATCCTCGGTGAATAAT
This sequence comes from uncultured Spirochaetia bacterium, assembly GCA_947040945.1. Lineage (GTDB taxonomy): Bacteria > Spirochaetota > Brachyspiria > Brachyspirales > Brachyspiraceae > CAMQVF01. Next base: position 731 of record CAMRCO010000088.1, on the reverse strand, counting down.
TTTTTATTCCTTCCGTATTTTTAAACTCTATCATTTTATTGGAAACAATCTGACTCATAAAAAAAGTCGTTCGAGTATTTATAGATAAAAGTCTATCATAACTTTCTGTTGTTGTTTCTAAAATATCTAATCTTACTTTAGGAGATACACCTGCATTATTTACTAGAACATCAATACGTTTATACTTTTTTGATATATCACTAATTAATTGTTCTCTTTTATTATCATCAGAAACATCACAACCAATATATTCACATGATACATTTAACTTTCTTAGTTCATAAAGTGCTACATTACCATCATCTGATATAGAAACTAATATAACATGATATCCATCTAACCCAAGTTTTTTTGATATACCAAAACCAATTCCTCTTCTTCCGCCAGTAATTAAAGCAATTTTTTTATCCACTATGTTATTCCTTTTTTATTTCAATTGAGTATAATAGTTCATATATGTATCAGGATTTCTAACCACACATCCTGTAGGTATAGAAGCACGTTTTAATTGAGTACACTTATCACAGCTTATACATATTTTATTTTTATCTAATTTTTTGTTTTGAATAATATCATTTACAAAATCTGGATAGGCAAAAGATAGTCTACCAAATGCCATCATATCACATACATTATTTTCTATAAGAGCCGCAGTAAACTCTGGTATATACTGCCTTAAATATGAGGGAGCTGAACCTACTAATAGTAAATCAGGATATGCTTTTTTTATG
>CAMRCO010000087.1 GCA_947040945.1 uncultured Spirochaetia bacterium | reverse complement strand
TATATAAATATTTTTTTGTTTGCAAAGCTTGAAATTATTGAGAAATACTGTAGAATTAGACTTGGTTTAATATAAAATTCATAAGGGAGTGTATATGCCTTCAGGAAGAAAGAGACTTCGTCAGAAAATGGCTACACATAAACGTAAGAAGCGTTTACGTAAAAATAGACATAAGAAGAAATAGATTTTTGCTTTAGGGCTATGCAGCTGAACTTTATTAAAGGATGTATATTTTTTTATGAAAGATAGTGTACATACAGTAGTTGAGGTTTGTGTAGGACTTAATTGTGCTTTAAATGGTTCTTATATGTTACTCGAAAACATTAGAAAGCATTATAAAATAGAAATCGGTGTTATTTCAGATAATGGAATACAGCTTCTTGAGAGAGAATGTGGTAGATTCTGCAACTGTTCTAACACTGTTTTTATTGATGGAGTAGCTTATAAGAACTCTACATTTGATAGTATCGTGAAGTATATAGATGCTCAAAATATCAAAAGCTACCTATATAATTAGTATTATTTATGTATTTTAGTACTTACAGACAAAAAAACAATTTAACTAGTCTTTCTGACTATATAGAGCTATTTGGTGGATATTCTTCATATCGCATGATAAATAGTTCTATGTTGTCAAATTTTGAAGATTTAAATCTAAGAACAAAAGATCTTTTTGAAAATTCTTTATTTGATATGCTTGCCAACTTTTCTAAAATTAAAAATACTGATACTCTAAATATCAATGCTTTATCACTAGACTATCTTCTATTTAAAGATAGAGAAATTATATCTTGTAATCCACATTTATTTATAGATGGTGTATTATCTGTAGCAAAAATTTTATCTTTAAATAAAATCAATATTTATATAAATAAATATTTTGTGGATGTTTATAAAATACTAAGCTTTGCATTGAGTGATGTTTCAGAAGCAGGGTATGTTGATAATATTAATATATCGATTATAGATAATTCTGAAATAGGATATTATGAATTAAATAAGTTAGACAATTTATTTGATGTTGAAAGTATAATAAGCATATCGCAACTTGCTAAAATGGGACATGATAATTTCAAAGAATATAAAGAAAAAAATATTTTAATGTCGGTTACAGGAGATGTTGAAAAAATTGATATTTATGAATTTGAAACTCAAAAAACTATAAATGATATAATTAATACAAAAAATAATGAAGCCGTCAAATGTGTTTTTACTGGTGGGTTTATAAATAGAGCACTTAGCAAAAGTGATATATTTGATATTAAATTAAATTATGAAAGTTTTAGTCAAAACAATTTACAAATAGGTAATGGAGTTATTTGCGTTATTGGAGAAAGTACATGTATTATTAGAACTCTTTTTAAGATAGTTCTTTTTTGTGTTTCTGTTTCTTGCAATAAATGCCTTCCATGTAGGTCAGGGTTTGTTGCTGTAGAAAACTATTTGAAAGATATTCTAACAGGTCATGGTAATAGTAATGATTATTCCAAAATGAAAAAAATACTAGTTTCTATTTCTATAGGTGCTATATGTCCACAGCTTAAACTTTTTTCTTCATCAATACTTTCTACAGTTAATTTGTTTGAAGATGAGTTTCTTTATGCTATAGAATATAAAAAGACTATGTATAGTTTTTATAGTGATGAGAGCTATACTTTATGATAACAGTAAAAATAAATAATACAAAAGTAAAAGTAATAGAAGGTGACACTATACTCGCTACTTTAGAAAGATTAAGTATAGACATACCTAATTTATGCAGTAAACATTTTGATGGCAAAGAAGATCATTGCTGTAGACTTTGTATGGTTAAAGTGAAAAAAAAAGATGAAAATGCTTATTCTTTCAAGATTGCTTGTGAGACTAAGATAGAAAATGAAATGAGTATAATAGCATCTGGAGATGATGAGTTAATTGATTATAGAAAAAGTGTTTTAATATCAATGCTTCATACACATGATTCAAATTGTGGCTCATGTCATTTTATAGAAAAATGTAAAGTAAAAAAATATCTTGATGAATATGATATTAACTTAAAAATATCTCAGTCTAGTGATTATTTAGTAGTAGATAAAAAAATAGATAATATGCCAGAAATGCTTGATGCAGATTATAAAAGATGTATTGACTGTAATTTATGTGTTGATTATCAAAGTATATCTATAAAACAATATAGAACTATGATAATGGATATTTGTCCAACTAATGTATTTTTTCCTAAATATTTTTATACAATATTTCATAAAGGGGAGACAACTTTAGAAAATGGTTATTGTGTATATTGTTCTTCTGTTTGTGAATGTTCATATCTTCTTGATCAAAAAAATATTTTATCTATCTTTTCAAAAGACTTAAGTAAAAATTATGGCGTTTGTGATGTGGGTCGTGAAATGGCTCATATTACTAAAAATAATGCACTAGATTATGTATTAAAGTTTGGTAATTATGAATCACTAGCATCTGCTAAAAAGCTTTATAAAGAGTTTTTTTTTCTATTTGATGAAGATGAAGCATTAGCATCTTTCTCTTTATTCTATCCTATTGAAGATATTGAGGACTGTATTAATGAGGCTAATAGGCTTGGAATAAAAATGTTTGGGTATAGAACCCCTAAAATATCAACTAACACTATGGCTAAAAATGAGAATATGTCAAACTATAAGGTATTAGAATCTCTTGGCTTAGAAAATAAATATGCAATTGACTTTAATAATATATCTCCTTCTATAAAACTTTTTCTTATAGTGAGTGATTATTTTTTAGAGTCTGATCCACTCTTTATAAAATTTTGTAAAGAGAATCAAGGTAAATATATTATTTTTACACCATATAATAATATTCCAGCACATAATGCTTACCTAGCTTTCCCTCTGGCTTTATTTGGAGAGTTTAGTGGAGAGTATATAGATAAGTACGGTAATAAAAAAAACGTAGAAAGTTATTTTTATCCTAGTAAAGATAGAATGAGTATAAAAAAAATACTTGAATATTTGTATTCATAATAAAAATGATATATAATCATAGTGTGGTTCTATTTGTTAGGCATATTTTTTCGTAGGGGGTAATTATGTCAAAAAGTAGAGTAGAAATACTTGAAAGCCTTAAAAATAAGGAGTATGACCTTACTATAATTGGCGGTGGAGTTATAGGTGGAAGTATAGCTTATGTTGCTGCAAGAACTGGTCTTAAAGTTCTAGTTATAGAAAAATATGATTTTTCTTTTGGTGCTTCTTCTAGAACAAATAAAATTATAACGGGTGCTTTCGGAGATATTAAAAATATTAGATTTCATAATCTCGTAAGGCTACTTAAAGAAAGAAGAAGACTATCAAAAAAAACATCATCAATACCTTTTGGAATATTTACTCCAGCCTATGACTATAAAGGATTAAATTTAGGCTCTCAAGAACTTAAAGTTCTTTATTATGAATTAGCCTCAATGTTAACATTTCCAAGTTGCAGTCTTCCATACAATAGAAAAAATACAATAAATAAATTTCCTAGTTTAGTTGATAATGATTTAGTGGGTGCTGTTAAATATTATGAATTGAGTATTGATGATTCAAGGTATACTATTAAGCTTCTACTAAATGCAGAAAAATTTGGAGCTGATATATTAAACTACACAGAGTTTACAGCTTTCGATTATAATAGTAAGAATATAAATCGTCTTTTAGTGGCTGATACTCATACAAGACGTGTCTATGAAGTTAATACTAAAAATACAGTTACAGCAGCAGGTGCTTGGACAAGTGCTATAAGTGATTTACTTCCAAATTGTAAGTTTAAGAATAAAGTAAAATACGTTAAAGGTAGCCAAATTTTATTAAATGCAAAATCTATCAATATAAAAGATGCTTTAATATTACCTCCTACACATAAAAAGCCTAATTTATATATTTTACCATGGAAAGAAGATACTGTAGTAATTGGCTCTACAATGAAAAATTATAATAGAGTAAATGATTGTATTTATTCAACAAGTGATGAAGTTGAGTATATACTTGATGTTTACAATATGTATTTTAATACTCCATTAAATGAGCATAGTGTAATATCTACGCAATCAGGTATGCATCCTGTTGATAAAATATCATTTAATATTCAAAAGCATTCAGTTTATAATTATTATGCACTTGATGGAGGAAGTTTTACTATGTCTGGGTATATTGCTCATAAAACACTTAAGGCTATTTTTCCAAATATATTTAGATGGAAAAGAACAGATACAATTATGCATAAATGGCATGAGCATAATATAGATTGGGTTATTAAAGAAGAGACACTTAATTTTCTACATTCATATTACGGGTATATTGATATAGCTTTAAGAGTTAATGAAATGGCTAAAAAAGATTCATCTCTACTTGAGCTTATAGGACTCGATGATAGACTGCCAAAAGCTATCATACATTATTTTGTTAAAAATGAGCATGCTTTACACCTTACTGATATAATGTCGAGGAGACTAAGATTCCTCTTAACTGAAAATGATTGTGCGACACTTTTAGCTGAACAAGTGGCAGAGGAAATGGGTGTAATACTTAATTGGAGTAATGAGCAAAAAGAAATTGAAATAAAAAAATATCGTACAGAAATTAAAAGGTCTAGAATATCTTTATTTTAGTAAAAATTTCTTTATATTAATTTTACTTTAATAATATCTGTATTTTTTATATTTTCATTTTTACTATCTTTTAATTTTTTATATGACTCTTCAAGTGATTCTTCATTTTCATACAGTTTGAAAAGAGCAGAGCCTGAGCCTGTTAGGTTCAGTTTTTCTTCTAAAATACTTTCGATGTCAGTTTTGGTTTCTAAAATGGAGTGATTCATACCAAATACATTTTCTTCAAATACGTTATATAAAGCATCATTTATTTGATTGAAGCTCGCATTTGTTTTAAGTATATATTTAAAGTTTTCGAAACGACCTTTATCAAACATAGTTCGGTTAAATCTTGAGTATGCCTTTTTTGTAGATATGTTTATGTTGGGATAAAATATTAAAGCCGAAAATGGTAGCCTATTAATAGGTGTTAATTTCTCGCCTATACCCGACACCCATTTAGCACCTCCGTCTATAAAAAAAGGAACATCAGCACCAAAGCCTTCTGCCATACTTAAAATATCATTATGTGTTAATTCTTCTTTTATATTTGTGCTAAGAAAGTTTATTAAAGTGGCGGCATTAGATGACCCTCCACCAAGTCCTGCACCAGTTGGAATATTTTTTACTATTTTTATATTATAATTATTTTCTAAACTGTAATTATTCTTGAAGTGAAAAAAAACTTTTGTGCATATATTTTCTTCCATATTATCATATAGTTTATATTTTCCACTTGTAGATATATTGAAGTTTTGTGCTGGTTTTATAGTAAACTCATCATGCAAACTTACAGTATGAAACATACTTTCTATAAGGTGATAATTATCTTCTCTTTTTCCAATGATGTCTAAATATAAATTTAATTTAGCATAACTTTTTATGAATATCTCTTCCATAATTATTTATTTCCAGTTTAAGATAAATAAAAAGGGCATAAAATAATTTTATTCTATACCCTTAAATATTTTATTACTTATTTTATTAAGTTTTTTACCATTTTAGTTAGAAGTCTAACTCCAACACCTGTAGCACCTTGAGGTAAATAGTTATGTGGTGCATCTAGGAAAGCTGTTCCTGCTATATCAATATGTGCCCATTTAGTTTCATCAATGAAATTAGATAAGAAAAATCCAGCAACAATTGTTCCAGCGCCTCGTCCACCTGTGTTTACAATGTCGCCTACTTGTGATTTTAATTGATCTTTATATTCGCTAAACATAGGAAGCTCCCATACTCTTTCATAAGTTGTATCTCCTGCCTCTTTTATAGCCTCAATTAATTTTTTGTCATTTCCCATTAAACCACTTGCATGTTTACCTAAAGCAACAGGACATGCTCCTGTAAGAGTTGCTATATCAATTATATAATCTGGTTTATATTTTTTTACTCCATAAGCTAGAGCATCACCCAATATAATTCGTCCTTCAGCATCAGTATTTAATACTTCAACTGTAGTTCCATTATACATTTTTATGATGTCGCCCGGGTTTTGTGCTCCACTACCTGTTTTATTATCAGTAAGTGGTGCTATGGCAATAATATTCGCATTAACTTGTTTGTCAGCAAGTAAGAATAAAGCTCCACAAACAGCAGCAGCTCCACCCATGTCATCTTTCATTGTAACCATACTGTCAGCAGGTTTAAGTGACATTCCACCAGAATCAAATGTGACCCCCTTGCCAACAAGTACTATTGTTTTTTTTGCTTTAGGATTTTTGTACTCACCTATAAACATAGCAGGTGGATTTTTACTTCCAGCATTAACTGCAAGTATTCCATTAAGACCAAGTGTTTTCATTTGCTTCATATCTATAGTAGTTACTTTTATGTTTCTACTTTTACATTCTTTTTTTGCTATGCTTACAAATGTTTCAGGATATACTGCATTGCTAGGCTCGTTAATCATGTCTCTTGCCCAAGCTACATGTTGATAAACATTTTGTGCTGACTTAATAGCCGTTTCTGTATTCTTTTTATCACTAGACACTAAAGTAATAGAGTCTATAATGTGAAGACATGAGAGTTTTTTTTCTCCAAAATATTTTGTAAATGAGTATGAAGAAAGTAGCATTCCCAAACATAAACTTGAGTATGTTTCAGGAGCTAAAGATGACAAGTCTACATCTATATTTTTTATATGATTGTCTTTCATAGCCTTAAGAAGATTATGTCCTGCCATTTTCCATGTTTCATTTTCATAGCTTTTGACTTCGCTATATGTTACAAATAATATTCTTTTACCATCATTTTCAGCAATAGCGTATGGCATACATGTAGTGTAGTTTTTATCATTTAAAAGACATTTAAATATTTTTTCATGTTCACTTTCTGATGAAGATAAATCATGTTTTTTACATTCTGTTTTTTTTACAAATACCGCTATAGTTTTTTTATTATATTTTGATGCATATTCTAGTTTCATATATTCTCCTTAAAAATTATATAACACTATAATATAGTAGGATATAAATTATGTCAAAATATATTAGTTATTATAGTCTATTATTAAAATAAAATTTATATATCAAATAAAGTTGGCTCATTATTCTGATTTGGAAACTCTAAACAGTATTTAAATACTTCTTTTTCTCCATAGATAATATTATTTTCACTACAAAATGTCTTAATTAATTTTGTTAATTTTTGATTATTTGGGCTTTTAATTCCATAAGATGATCCATACTTTATCATATATTGTTTTTTTAGTCCCTTAAAATGCTCATCTAGTTTTTTATAATAATATTCTCGATTACCATATCGCAATGTCATCCCTATACCAAATGTTAATAGACCAGTAATTTTAGCTTCTTTGCAATATTCAAGTAATCCTAAAATATTTTCTTTAGTGTCATTAATAAATGGTAATATGGGGGTTAGCCAAACTATAGTTGGAATGCCAGCCTCATTCATTTTTTTTAATACTTCAAATCTTTTTTTTGTTGTGCAAACATTAGGCTCAAGTATTTTGCATAAACTTTCATCATAAGTTGTGAGCGTCATCTGAACAACACATTTTGATTTTTTGTTTATTCTTTCTAAAATATCTAAGTCTCTTAAAATTAAATCTGACTTTGTAAGTAAACATATTCCAAAGCCATGCTTTTCTATTAATTTAAGGCATTCTCTTGTGTTTTCAAGTTCTTTTTCAAGTGGTATATATGGGTCGCTCATCGCACCAGTTGTAATCATACATCTTTTACTTTTTTTAGAGAGTGCTTTATCAAGTAATTCTACAGCATTTATTTTGACTTCTATGTTTTCAAATGTATATGTCATCGAATAGCATTCACTTCGAGAATCGCAGTATATACATCCATGTGTGCATCCACGATAAATATTCATATTGTTTTTTGCAGACAAAATACTCTTTGCTACGATTTCTTTCATACATGAATCCTATTTGTAATTTACTTATATTAAGTTCTAATAAAGTTTTTATTTACTATATATTGTAAAAATTATTATTATAAATATAATAACAAAAAAATGCTTTTTTATGGGTATAATGAGCTATAATGCATAAAATATGTAAGTATTATAAATTATTAATTGACAAAGCATGAATGTCTAATATACTGTAGTTTACGGGGTATGTGTGGGCGGTTCTACGTCATTTTAAGTTTTCTCAAAAATCATATTTTTTTAAGTTACTTACCCTTAGTTGTATCTAAAGAGGAAGGAGTTATTTATGAAGAAAGTTATTTTCACATTCGCTATTATTTTTATACTACAAAATAAAGCATTCACTCAAATTGAAATGCACCTCACAGTACCCATAGGAGCAACTTTTATTTTTCCATACGCAGAAGGAACTAAATTGATACAAACTAAGCCTTATTTCATCCACTATGATGCTATGTACTATAGTGCAGTTACCTATAATGTTGGAGCACTCATGCAGGTGGGTCATCGTTTTGACTTAAAATATGAAACAGGAGTTACAAGCATAAGTCTCCTTGCCGATATTGGTTATTCTCAGGAAATACTTGGAGTACGTTATTACAATAGTGTTAAAAAATATATAAACGCTGAGTCTACTTCGCTTCACACTCTTAATTTGGGTATAATTCCAAAAGTAAATCTATATTTTCCAAAAATGAAAATACCTTTGTCAATAGGTTTTGGTGGAGGAGTGAAAATACCTCTTAGTGGAACAAGATATTTACTTAAAAATTCGGGTGAAGAAATTATAGAGGATTTATCATACCAAGATATAAAAGAAATATTTTTGCACCCTTTTATGCCATACGTAAAATTAACAGTAGACACTTATTATTACGTGAGTGACTCAATTGCCCTAACCATTGGGCTATACGGATCATACAATTTTGGCATGCAGTATGACACCGAAAAATTAAATGCTGAAGGCTCAAGTGAAGACTTTCATTTGCAACCATTGGAATTAACAGAGTATGGCTACTCATCATTTGATATTGGGCTTACATTTGGTATTTCTTTTGGACGACCAAATCCTAAGTTAAAAAAATAAGTTTTGTAAATCTATAATCTAAGGAATTATTTATGACACATATATGTACTGTA
>CAMRCO010000086.1 GCA_947040945.1 uncultured Spirochaetia bacterium | reverse complement strand
GCCATTGATGATAATAATCAAGAAATTGATGAGGAAATTATAGAAGAAATTGATAAAGTTAATACTGAAGAGAAAGCTGACACCACAGTTGCCATTGATGATAATAATCAAGAAATTGATGAGGAAATTATAGAAGAAATTGATACAGTTAATACTGAAGAGAAAGCTGATGATCCAATTTATATTAAAGAAAATAGTAACGACGTAGAAATAATAGAAAAAAATTATACTAAAATAAAATTAGACAAAAAACATAAAGTTAAATTAGAAGTTATAGAAACTATTGATGATATTGAAGATAATGACGACACTGAAGAGAACGACATATATAAAGTATATAACTTAAATATTGATATTAATGAAATAATAGAAAATGACAATAATATACATAGTATAGAAAAAAAAGAATATATTATTGATGTCGAAATGGAGGACTCAATGACTAGAAATAAAACATATACCCATAAAGTAAATGTAATAGAGCATGTAGAACAAAAACCATTAAAAAAATCGGTTATTGGCATTCTAGATAGTTCTCTAAAAGAAGAAGCCACTCCACCTAAGAAAAAAACAGCTCTTAAAGTGTTCATTATTTCACTTAGCATGATGGTTCTTATTGCTTTTGTAGTTGTTTTTGCAAATAAAGCTAGAATATCTAACGAAAAAAAAGCATACACTAATTTAAATAAAGAGTTGTTTGACATAGTAAATAATCACTTTATAAGTATTAACAATGATAATGATATTAATTATATTGTGTCTGAAAATCAATATTTCTGGAATATGTCTAAAGATGTTTATAAAGACTCATTATACTGGCCTCTTATATTTGCATTAAATCAATCTCTTCTAAAATCAACTGACATAATTGATAAAGGAAAAAATATTAATTATAGAGTCCTTAGCGAAAAAGATCGCAACCATGAATTAGATGTAACTCTTGCAAAGTCATACCTTTCTCTATATGAAATACTTGAAAAAGAAAACAGACCTAAACATGCGAGATGGGTTATAAAGCTTGCAGCATACTTTGACTTTGATACATTTAAGGATAGCAAAGGCACAATACCTGATGACATTTATAATGAGGCTCTAAATTATAAATTCTAAAATGAGGACGCACAATAATGCCTAATGAAGTATTTGACCCTAAAAAACCTAATCTTAAATACTATAATGATAAACCTGAAAATCATGATTATGAACTACATGAACTTAAACCAAGAATGAGAAGCATATTTTCAAGTAGAAGATTCATGCTTGTCTATGGTTTGTTTTTAATTCTTGTTGTAACGGCTATAACAACATATAAAAAAGGCACACTCCATAACATACCAATAGTAAAAAATATTATCCCAAACCGAGCTTTAGAAATAAACTTTGTCGACATAAAATATTCGGACTCACTTGTAACAGGTAATATTAAAATAGAAAATATTACCTATAAAAATGATTTTATCAACACATTAATCGCCGATAGCTCTCTAATTAGTGATGGCAAGACTATAGCATCTAACAGTTACATTTACAATAATATAGTTTTCCCAAAAGATCAAATTATAGGAGTTAGTGCTAAATTTAGAAGTGAGGACTGGAATAATGCTGACTCAATTTTAATTAAACTCTATTTAGATGAAGCCTATAGCATAGAAAGAAAAATAAAAATAAAAAAGAATAATTAATTTATTTTAAGAACAGCATTATCTAGGTTTAATTTTAATACAGGTATATCTATTAAATATGCATCACCCAAATCATAAAAATCTACATCCATGCTTTCATCATCTAATTTAAGTATAACTTTTTTAATATTTTCTATATATGTTTTTGACACAATAAGCCTATATCTATAAGTAGGTACAGATTCACTGGATGTGTCAGCAAAACTCATATAATAACTTTTACCTTTTTTTATTGGTAAATATGGATTGTCTTCATAGTTTAATTTTTCCATATCTTTTTTTTCTAAAGAGCTTGATACATTAAACCCAAAATCAGTAGAAGTATTTACTTTATTTATTTTAACCTCATATGGAAATACTTTGTTTATTTCGTCTTCATTAAGGTCTTCATAATCGTAGTCAGATTGAGAACTGCCTTCATCCATAGATTCAAGCGTTTCCATCATTGCTTTAGACAAAGTTATATTCATGGTCATATTTACTTTATCATCCTCTACTGTAATGTATTCAAATATTTCTAAACAACCAATTAATGAGACAGAAATAAATACTACTGACAATGCATAAAAAAATCTTTTCATAAGTAATAACTCCCGTTTATTTTCATATATTAAATAATATTACTTTACTTAAAAATAGCAATCATAGATTATTAAATTAAGCTCTATTTAGTATTTACATATAAAAAAAGTATGGTAATATAAAAAAAAGACTTATTAAAACTAAATATAGATCTTTTTTATATTACTAATTAACATTAGGAGCATTTCATGCATGACTTTTTAGGTACTAAAGAAGACTTATTAAAAAATCTGAATATAGATGAAAAAATAGGTTTAACTGAAAACAGAGTTTTAGAAAACAGAGAAAAGTATGGTGCAAATTCTTTTAAGAAACAAAAACCAATATCTATGATTAAGCGTATTTTAGAAGCTTTAAAAGAACCTATGATTCTTATGCTTATATTTGCCGCAGTGATAGCCGTTGCTGTAAACATTGCTCACTACATACAAGGGGCTGAAACAGATTTTATTGAATGTGTTGGAATATTTTTTGCAGTGGTTCTTTCTGTGTCAATTACAGTTGTTATGGAAGGAAAAAGTGCTAAGGCATTTGAAGCCATTAGCAAAATAAATGAAGACATTAATATACGTGTCATACGTAATGGTAATGTCGAGTCTATTCCTCAAAAAGATATTGTAGTTGGGGACATTGTTTTAATTGAAACAGGCGATAAACTTTCAGCTGACGGACGCATTTTAGAAAGTGTGGCACTTAATGTTGATGAAGCTCCTTTAACGGGAGAAAGTTTACCAGTAGAGAAAAATGCTTTAGCAATACTTGAAAGTGATAAAACACCTGTCGCTGAACGAATTAACATGGGTTATTCAGGCTGTTTTGTTACAAGTGGTAATGGTAAAATGCTTGTAACATCAGTTGGAGACTCTACAGAGTTTGGAAAAATAGCTAAAGAATTGTCATCCACAGAAAAAACAACAACTCCACTTCAAGAAAAGCTTGCTAGTTTGGGTGGTAAAATAGCTGTGGCTGGTGTTACAATATCATTTGTTGTTTTTGTAATTCACGTGTTACGCTTTATGAAGGAAGGCACTCTTAATTTCACTAATGTGTCTGATGCATTTATAACAAGTATTATTCTAATAGTTGCCGCTATTCCTGAAGGACTTCCAACAATAGTCGCGGTTTCTTTATCAGTAAACATCATAAAAATGTCAAAACAAAACGCTTTAGTCAAAAAAATGGTCGCATGTGAGACTATAGGTGGCGTTAATGTCGTGTGTTCTGACAAAACAGGTACATTTACAGAAAATAGAATGACCTTAACTGATGCCTACATTAATGGTAATAGCTTTAAGTCAGAAGATATAAAAGCGTCCTATGTTACAGAAAACTTTGCCATAAACTCGACTGCCCATGTTAACTTTGAAAGTGATACTCCTAAGTTTTTGGGCAACCCTACAGAATGTGCCTTACTTGTCAGTATTCATAAATCTGGTGCATCATATATGGATATACGTGAAGAGGCGAAAATTATTCATGAGTATCCTTTCTCTTCAGAAACAAAAAACATGACAACTGTAGCAGAAATTAATGGACACATTACAGCTTACACAAAAGGTAGCCCTGAAAAAATATTCTCTATGTGTAGTATTGATGACAACACAATGAAAGACATACAGGATAAAATTCTAGGCTATCAAGAGAAAGCACAAAGAATTATTGCTTTTGCCCATAAGGACATTAAAGACAAAAGTAGTGTCAATTTTGATAATGAAAGGGACAGCCTTGAAAGTGGTATGATTTATGACGGATTTGTTGCAATAACCGACCCTATAAGAAGTGAAGTTTATGATGCAGTTGACAAATTAAGGTCATCAGGAATAGACATTAAAATGCTTACAGGCGACAATATTACAACAGCGTCAGCTATAGCAAGAGAACTTGGAATGCTTGACGACAAACATATAGCAATTGAGGCTAAAGAAATTGAGGGCATGAGTGATGACGAGCTTACAAGAATACTCCCAACTATAAGAGTTATTGCAAGAAGCACCCCTACTGTAAAAATGCGTGTTGTTAAAAGCTTAAAACTTTCAGGTCATGTTGTGGCTGTTACAGGGGACGGTATTAATGATGCACCTGCCATTAAAAATGCTGATGTTGGAATCTCAATGGGGATTACAGGTACTGAAGTTTCAAAAGAGGCAAGCGATATTGTATTACTTGATGACTCATTTGCGACAATAGTTAAAGCTGTTCAGTGGGGACGTGGCATATACGAAAACTTTCAGCGTTTCATACAATTTCAGCTTACTGTTAATGTTGCTTCAGTTTCTATTGTTTTCATATCTACATTAATGGGACTAAGAGCTCCATTTACAGCCTTACAACTACTATGGGTTAATATCATAATGGACGGGCCTCCTGCTTTGGCTTTAGGGCTTGAACCTATAAGAGATGATCTTATGAAAAAAATGCCCGTAAAAAGAAATGCGAATATTGTTACAAAAGATATGTTCTCAAGAATTATGTTCATAGCTATAAGTATGATTTTAATATTTATGACACAAAGCCAACTTAACATATTGAAAGCAACTGATAGCGAAAAGTCTACAGTATTGTTCACACTGTTTGTTATTTTTCAATTATTCAATTCATTAAATAGCCGTGAACTAGGAAACGACAGTATATTCAAATACTTCTTCAACAACAAATTAGTTTTCTTAAGTCTTTTTGCAGCATTCATTATGCAAGTAGGAGTAACACAATTTGGTGGTAAGTTATTTAATACAGTTCCTCTTAGCCTAAACATGTGGATAAAAATTATTTTATTAGCATTCAGTATTACAGTTCTTTCTGAAATATTTAAGATTTTAAGAAGGCTTATAACAAAAAAGTAAGCATTTAAATTACTCTACCCTACTAAATCTATACTTTTAATTAATCTGTTTCAGAGAACAAAATTACAGATTAGTAGGGTTTTTTATACTATACTCTATTTGAGTTTATGATTTCTATTCTACTCAACATATCTGATAACACAAATCCCACGTCTGTGTCCTGTGCTTCCCTGCACACCACTTCCAGTATAGAGACCTAAGAGTGTAAGGAACACCTTAGGTGTTGACATACAGCACACTCGAGTGTGATTTAACATCCGTTAGTTTTTTTGTCAAGATGAACTTTTTAAAAATGGGAAATATTTATTACTTTTCTTTCTGTAAATCGCTTAAAATCAGCCTTTCTACTTTATCATTAAATGTTTCTTTGCTTGTTTTGCTAAAGTGAATATTTACCACGTAGGGGGATTACCGATTTTAGTCGATAAGTGCTTATTCAGTTTTATTTTACTTGGCTAGCATTATGGCAGGGCTTTTGCTGTTAGATAAGATTATGTGTATTTATTTAATGGCTATTGTTAACTTATATAGAATATTACTTCCAAGTTTAAATCTATTGCTTTTTTATAAAATTCCTTTATGCTCATAAAGTTTTCGGATATGTACATAAAAAAATCTTCTTCATCTTCATTCTTTACATCAGGATAAATATCTGCTTCCTTCATAGAAGAAAAATCATACATCTTCAATAGCTCATCTTTTGTAAAGTCTTTTATTTTATCATAACATGATGTTATTTGAATTGTATTTAGATGAAAAGCTCCAAATTCACATTCACATGCTTCTGTAACATCTGCTTCTAATACCATTGGAACAACGTAACCTAGTGGCGGTTCTCCATTTTTAATATTATTGCATAATAAAAAATGGATCCCTTGCCATGACTTATCAATATCCATGGTCTGAAATTGTACAGTATCGCTACTTCCTTCTTCTAAATCGTAAACTGATAACTCTCCTATTAATATTTTTTGAATTTCTTCTTTCTCTGCTGAAATATAATTTCCAATCATTCCCATAATTTCTCTCCTTGTTGTTAATGTGTATGCTGATATTTGTTTCCAAGACGAATATCAGCTGTGTGGGTTATTTTTCAGTTTTTTATTTTTATTTTTAGGTGTTTCTAAATCCTCTGTAACATTATTTGTTACGATATTACCATTTAGCTAAAAGATCTCCTGCATATCCTTTATTTTTTATATCATTCCATGCATTATTACTTATCCTTATTGAATAAGCAGGTTTTTCATTTTCATATAAGGGTTTTGTTATCTTTTTTAAATCACAAATCAAAATATCAAAAACTTCTTTTGCACGTGGTTCTTTTTTTAAAATATCTTCATAATGAAAATATTTGCCATCCTCACTATTGACTGCATAGGATTTAGATGAGTATATAGAGACAAATTTAATCTTTCCGTATTTTCCATCTACAATGCCTAATCCACCCTTAAAGTTTGGATTTTTCATAGAATATACAACAGATGCATCTGTATTTTCTTTGCAATTAATATTATATTTTTCACCTGTTATGTTATAATAATAAATGCAATAGGAGTGTTTTATTTCTTCTATTAATGCTTGTTCCCCTGCATAATTAGTGTGATAAAAAGAAAAATCTTCTTTAACACAAATATCAATAAATGCTGCAAATTCAATTGGTGTAACAAAAAATCTATACTGCCAAAATCCGCATTTAATTGTTCCCATAATTACTTCTCCAATCCATATATAATCTTTACGGCATTGCACCGTATTCTTTGTTTTTCGTTATTATCAAAATAATCTTACCTATACTATACAGCAATCACTTTCATAATTCAACCTAAAATATGTGAACTTTATATTTAGGCTTACTTATTTTTGTTTTTAACTTTCTGCTCTACCTTCATCAACTCAACTCGCTTACGGATATTCTCGGCACTGGAAATTTCCCTACGCAAAGTAGATAGCTTTTGATTTTCTTTAGCAATGTAATTTTCAATCGTTGCTTTGTTCTCTTGCGACAACTTAAGTCGATAAGTGCTTGTGTTGTGCGTATTTTAGTTTTATTTTACTTGGTTGCTAAGACATATGAGTACTTGCGTGCAATGCTTATTTTAATTGATAGAAGTAAGGTCCAAAATCCTCTTCATGTGTACAAATATATGTCCATTTTCCGTTTATATCAAATAAACAGAAATCATCAAGCATTTCGTGAATAAGCTCAAGCTCTCTTTTTCCAAAATTAGTAACATCATTAATTTCAAAACATTCTTCCGTTAATTGTCCACAGAGAAACGCTCCGCCTTTTTCTGTTTCAAAAAATGCACTATCTGCGTCATCTTCCTTATCAGCCAGTAATACTTCAGAACTAAAGATATGCCACTTAAATTGGTTATAATAGATTTTGTCCTTTAGCTCTTTACTTATATGACTTGTAAAATATTTATCCCATTTTTCTTTTATTTCATCAACATTATCTATTTGTTGCAATTCTATACCTTTTGCTTTTAAATTTTCTTTTACATCATAAATTTCGAGATACCTCTCGTAATCACTGGTTTTTTCAAGTATTTTATATAAGTACTTATCACGAACAGCATTTTCTACTTTAGTATGTAATTTACGATTTTCTTCCATTTCATCAATGATAGCATCTCGAATGGTATTATTTATCAAAATATTCACCTCGTTTATTATATTGTTTTTACGAAATTGCACCGTATTCTTCGTTTTTCGTTATTATATAGATAATCTAGAATTAGTATAACATAATACTATTGCAAAATCAATTTCAGACTTTATAACAACATTTGACTTTTTTATCTTGATAAGCAGAAATAAGATGTAATAATATCCCAATAAAAACTTAAATCTATAATGAATTTATCTACTAAAAATTCTAGCGCATTATCAATCTATATTTTTGATTCTTCATTACTTTCATGTAACATATTCATAAATCCTTATCATGTTTTTTATGCTTTATTAATAAAGTTTCACTAAAAATAAAAAGTAGCTAATCTATGATACTTTTATATTTTCTTCCATCGCAGATATTATACAAAGCCAAGTCAAGTTGTAAATAATTCCTACAAGTGTTATTCTAACAGAAGATATGGAAAGAAGAAATAATGATAATTCATTTTCTAGAACTGTTATTTATCATTATCATGTAATTCGCTATATCTGACTATATAAATATTTTAAGGAGTATAGTATGTCATCATTTGAGTTTAAAACTGAGTTTGAAAAACTAGACACATTTTTCACAGATAAAGAAACAAAAAAACTCGCCTCATCATTTGTGAAACAAGTTGCTAAATATTGGGACTACGAAAAAAAACATTTGGAAAAGCTAAAGCATTATGCTGAAAATAAAGAATTGATAGATGTGCTTTTGGATAAAATTAAAAATATAGAATACCCACTATATGAACGTAGCCTTGCTCAGCGTTTTACATTTGCTATTTTTGCTATGTCTAATCATCAAGAGGCTCATGCTTATTTGGAAGAATTTACAGACATTGCTATAGAAAATTATTCCTCTTCTGATATCGCTTGGATGCATACAAATATTATAAATACGTCCAATAAAATGGATACCCCGCTTCTTGAAAAAATTACACATTATCGAGAACAGGCATATATTTCTACGGGGCTTGATAAGTTTTTAGAAAGTGTTGGTGTGGAGAGTACTAAAAAAGAAGATGTGTATTTTTCTTTTTCTATTACAAATTTTGAAAATATAGAATATGAATTTCAGTTAGACAACCCAGATGATAAACAGAAATTTGCAAGCCTTAGTGTTCAAGTATTTTATCCAAAAAGTGAAAAAGATTGCTTCGAAATAAATTTAAATAAAAGTAATATTTATTTAAGTCATATGCACAAAGAACCTATAATGTCTAAACATGAGGGAATTGAAATTGTTATTAACAAGGGCGAAAAAAAGTATTTTTTAGAAGAAGCAAATAATATTTCAAAACTAAAAGAAACAATCAAAGAAATTGAAAATATAACAGGCATTAAGTTTTATAAAAATTTTGTAAGTACATATTTTCCCAGGGGAGTGAAAGGCAAGGCTTCCTTACAAAAATGGTTTTTGAAAGAATAAATTTTTAATA